>CAVFYD010000020.1:0-30414 GCA_963626615.1 Sphaerochaetaceae bacterium | reverse complement strand
AGGATACAAGAGGCATCATCGATGCAATCCTCGACGGCGCTATCCTCACAGCTCCTACAAAGAAGATTCCTTACTTCAACTTTGAGGTTCCGACTTCTCTTCCCGGAGTTGATCCCGCTATCCTCGACCCGAGAGATACATACAAGGATGCATCTGACTGGGAGGAAAAGGCAAAGGATCTTTCTGCAAGATTCATCAAGAACTTCGCAAAGTACGAAACATCAGCAGAAGGCAAGGCTCTCGTTGCAGCCGGCCCGCAGCTCTGATTTCCTCACTCGGCGTCAGCAGCCTCTCCGTAAAAAGGGAGGCTGTATTTTTTTGTTCCGGACTGCGAGGTAGTTGAAACTAACTCATGTTGAAGATACCATATTCATGCCAGTACGGAGGAACAGAAAATGTATGAAACAAAGGCCAATATAGACGGTATGATGTGTTCGATGTGCACAAGTCACGTCAATGACTGCATCAGACAGAATTTCGCTGTGAAGAGCGTAAAGGCTACACTGAAGAATAACGGTGAAACGACGATTGTTTCCGCTTCCCCGATTGATGAAGAGAAGCTGAAGGAGGCCCTCGGAAAACTCGGATACAGGCTTACGGGCTTCGAAGTAAAAGAAGCTGAAGAAAAGAAGGGATTATTCTCTTTCCTCAGGAAATGACATGACACTCATCCTTCTCATCCCGTTTCTCGGAACAGCCCTCGGCTCAGCCATGGTCTTCTTCCTTAAGTCGGATTTGCCCAAGTGCCTTGAGAAGTTTCTCCTCGGCTTTGCCGCAGGAGTCATGACGGCGGCCTCTGTATGGTCGCTCCTCATACCGGCCCTCGGGATGTGCCGCAGTGACATGCTTCCCTGGATGAAACCTGCGCTGGGGTTCCTATCGGGAATGTTCTTCCTTCTTCTTCTCGATTCAGTCATACCTCACCTTCATCTCCACGCAGAGAAGCCTGAGGGAAGAAAGACGGATGGGATAAGCCGTACTCTGATGCTCGTATTTGCGGTGACCCTCCATAATCTTCCGGAGGGAATGAGTGTCGGAGCATCATATTCCTCTTCTCCTCTCTCGGCTGCGGCTCTTGCTCTCGGCATTGCCATCCAGAACTTTCCCGAGGGTGCTATAATATCACTTCCGCTTGCGGCGGAGGGAAAGAGCAGGGGAAAGGCCTTCCTCTATGGTGTTCTTTCTGGTGCCGTTGAGCCTGCCGGTGCGCTTCTCACAGTTCTGCTTGCCTCCATTTTCCGGCCTGTTCTCCCCTCGATCCTGGCTTTCGCTGCCGGTGCCATGATATATGTGGTGACCGAGGAAATCATCCCCGAGAGCCAGAGCGGTGAACACTCCAACCTTGCAACAGTCGGAGTTGCCTTCGGCTTTACCCTGATGATGATTCTTGATGTGGCCTTCGGTTAGGGTAGCCTGGAAAAGAAGTGGAAGTGCAAAAGCCGATAAAATCTCCCTGAATGGCTTTTATGTGCTTCTCTGTTGATATTGTTTTCTCAACACGACCGCTTCCGGCCGTGTTAAACTGAAGCAATGAGAAAAGTCTTTATCCTGGTTGCCATTCTTGTCCTTGCCGTCTCGTGTTCGACGACGTCTGTCGTATATGATGTTCATTCGCCTGTACTCGAGGAGTATCTGTCGTCTCCTGTCGAGATGGCCACAGTCTATGCCAAGGGGCAGAAGGAAAATTCAAAGCCCGGGAAGATACATATCTCCTGGAAGGGGGAGGAAGGGAAGATGTACACATTCCTTCTCAGTGAGGATGAGGATTTCTTATCGTATCGTGAATACCTTTCCGATACGAACAGCATCGGAATCGGGAATCTCCTTATCGGGAGAACCTATTACTGGAGAGTCGAGGAGACCGGCGAGTCAGGTTCCTTCTCTGTCTCCGCTCATGCTCCGAGAGTCATCGATGTCGACGGTGTCACGAACTTCCGCGACGTGGGCGGCTGGAACCGGAATATAAGGCAAGCTCTTCTCTACCGCTCTGCACGGCTGAGCGAGAACAGAACAGGGGAACCTCTCATCACTGAAGACGGTATGAAAACGTTTGTCGGAGAACTCGGAATCAGGACCGAAATTGACCTCAGGGATACGAAGGACAACGAGTACGGCTCCCTTACATCTTCCGTTGCGGGAGATGGTGTCAGGTACATTCACTACCCGATGAAGAGCGGAGGAAACTACCTTCTTCTCAATATTGATGTGCTTCCGGGACTGTTTGAGATTCTGGCGGATGAGGATAACTACCCTCTTGTCTATCACTGCTCGATAGGATGCGACAGGACGGGGGTTGTCAGCTTCCTTCTCGGCGGACTTCTCGGCGTCAGCGAAGATAATCTCTACAGGGACTATCTTGTGTCGAACTTCGCCCTTGTGAAGGTCATGAGGACGCGAAGCGCAATCGACGACTATATCGACTATATGGCGAAGTATCCCGGAGAGACGCTTTCAGAGCGTATCGAAGCCTTCCTTCTCGATATAGGAGTGGATGAGGAAGATATCTCCGCATTCCGGAAAATCATGCTTGAGAACTGAGCTCCCGGATGATTGTTCTGACAGCCCTGACAGCGTCGTCGAGCGGGAGAGAGCCGAACGGCGGAAGATGAACAAAGACGGCCTTTCTTCCTCTCGCGAGTGAATGGTAGTAGATGTTGTTGCAGACGTAGCGCCCGGGGTCGGTCGAAACGCTGCTTTCCATTCCCTCCCTTTCAAGGGCTCTCACTATCTTTTCCGTATCGAACGGGGTAGTGAGAACTTCTTCGCCGTACTCCTTGATCTTTTCTCCGGAGAACAGAACTCCGGCATTGTCCCGCACTTCTGCCTTCTTCCTGTTATATGCGTACTTCTCGATGGTGAGCCTTTCTCTAGAAGCTGCAAGCCCCAGATGAAGATATATATCTCCGTAAGTGCCATCGATTACATCGGCACACCTGTCGTAGACGACGGGAAGAACGAATGCTTCGATTCCGTTTTCCTTTTCAAGGATCCTGACGACACTTTCTGTCGGATTCACACTGTTTTCTCCGAATGAGCCGAAGCCTGTGAGCACGATTTTCTTCATGTCCCGATTATACGTTTATGTTAACGAAAACTGAAGATGTGTGTTATCCTACGCTCATGAAAGACGGTTTTGTAAAAGTCGGAGCCGTGTCTCCCTCACTCAGGGTCGGCAATCCGGAATATAACTCGAAGGAAATAATCAGATTCATAGATAAGGCAAAGAAAGAGGGAATAAAGGTTCTTGTATTCCCCGAGATGTCAGTTACGGGATACACATGCGGTGATCTCTTCTTCCAGAGAAGTCTCCTCATAAGTGCAGAGCGTGCTCTCTCTGCCATCACTGACGCCACAAAGGGAAGCGACACTCTCGTCTTTGTCGGCTATCCCCTCTCATACGGCGGAAAGCTCTACAACACTGCTGCTGCCATCCAGGGTGGGAAGGTCCTTGCATTCATCGCAAAGAAGAATCTCCCGACATACGGCGAGTTCTACGAGACAAGGTGGTTCACACCCTGTCCGGAGGAGAACATCGTCCTCGATACGGAATGGGGGCTTGTCAGATTCGGTAACAAGATAATTCTCGATGCATCGGTTCCCTCTTCTCTCAGAATCGGGGCCGAGATATGTGAGGATTTATGGGTTGCAGATCCTCCGTCAACGCATCATTCTCTTGCCGGAGCAACACTTATCGTAAACCTCAGTGCCTCGGATGAACTTGTCGGCAAGGATGAGTACCGCAGAAACCTCGTCATGGACCAGAGTGCGAGGACCCTTTCCTCCTATATCTACTGTGATGCATCGGAAGGGGAGTCGACGACCGACATGGTATTCACGGGTGCAGACATCATCTGCGAGAACGGAACTGTACTCTCATCGCGCTCCTACAGTCTCTCGGAGATTCTCGTGAGTGAAATCGACACGGACAGACTCGAGAGCGAGAGAGCGAAGAGAAACACGTTCCCGCTCTGTGACAGCGGCTATGATTATATTCCGGTTGCATTCGACGAGGCGGAAACTGAACTTACCCGTTTCGTGGACAGACATCCTTTCGTCCCCGAGGACGGGGAGTCAAGACTGAAGAGGTGCGAGAAGGTTCTGACTCTGCAGTCGCTCGGCCTCAAACGCCGGCTTGAGCATACGCACTCCACGAAGTGCGTCATCGGTCTCTCGGGCGGACTCGACAGCACGCTTGCCCTCCTTGTCGCAGTGAAGGCCTTCGACAGCCTCCATATCGACAGAAAGAACATCATGGCTGTCACGATGCCATGCTTCGGAACGACGAAGAGAACGAAAAGCAACGCCGAAAAGCTTGCCGCCTCCCTCGGAACGGACTTCCTTACAGTTGATATCACCGAATCCGTGAAGTGCCACTTCAGGGATATCGGTCAGAGCCTCGACGATTACTCCGTCACGTACGAGAACGCTCAGGCGAGGGAGAGAACGCAGGTCCTTATGGATCTTGCGAACAAGAACGGGGCTCTTGTCGTCGGAACGGGGGACCTTTCCGAGCTTGCACTGGGATGGGCGACCTACAACGGCGACCACATGTCGATGTACGGCGTCAATGCGGGAGTTCCGAAGACGCTTGTCAGAAATCTTGTCTCATATTATGCCGAATACGAATGCGATGATGAGTGCCGTGCTGTTCTCTCCGATATTCTTGCAACCCCTGTATCTCCCGAGCTCATTCCGGGTAAGGACGGAGGAATTGACCAGGTTACTGAAGATATAGTGGGGCCGTACGAACTTCACGACTTCTTCCTGTATTCCATCGTGAGACAGTCATTCGGGGCGGGTAAGACATACCGCCTTGCACTCTATGCCTTCCGCGGTGTCTACGATGAAGATACGATATACAAGTGGCTGAGGACATTCATCCGCCGTTTCTTCTCGCAGCAGTTCAAGCGCAGCTGTCTTCCCGACGGCCCGAAGGTCGGAGCAGTCACGCTCTCCCCGCGTTCGGACTGGCGAATGCCCTCCGACGCCGACCCCGGGGTATGGCTTGAGGAACTTGACCGGAAATATGAAGAACTGAAGCAGAGAAAACAATAAGTTAACACTTGTCTGTAACTTTTTTTCCGTATAAATTGTTTAGAGTATTGCAGAGTTGGAAAATCAACACTTTCCGCCCTGCAGGCCCGGCTTCTTTGCCGGAAGGAATTTGACAATGAAAAGAAAGGCTATAACAATACTCTGTCTCATGATTCTTCTGGGCTCTTCCCTCTTTGCATCATTCATGCAGATCGGACCGACATACAGCATAAACTTCCCAATCGATACGGAGAGTGACACTCCCGTTGACTTCAAGGGGCTCGACTGGGGTAAGTTCAAGCTCGGTGCGGACCTGAGATTCAATATAGGGTACCTGACACTCGAGGAGGAGGCAAAGGCATCGTTTTCAGAACAGCTTCTTCTCGAATCCTTTGATGTCTGCTCGTCCGTAAATCTCAAGGTGAAGTTTTTCTTCATGGAATTCTTCGTCGGCGGAGGATTGAAGGTTGCGGCAACGAAGTACGAAGCCGGATGGCTCTATAACGGTGCTGTTCCGAATGAATTCTGTGACGTCGTGAAGAGTGCGACTCTCTTCTACAGGGGTGCGTTCGACATCAACATGGGACGTGTTTCGCTTTCCTTCAGTGCAATGTTCCCGACATCTCAGAGCATAAACACCCTCTCTCAGGTGCAGTCTGTCTCCGTACTTGACGCACTCAAACCGTCCCTGAAGGACACGAGTGTATCTGTCGGACTTCTCGTGAACATTTTCTGAGGACGCGATGGCCGAAAAGAACGTCTCCCTTCTCAAAGGACTCCTGACTGTCGCTGTTGTGGCAGTCATTGTCTTCTTCGTGATTTTCTTTTTCTTTCCCGATACCTCCTACAAGTACTTCGGTACCGCATTCGACAGCTCGAAGGCTGTGGAGAATATCTTTGCTTCCGTTATCTACAAAGCCGACTATATGACTGCGGAGGAGACGGAGAAGGTCGGTGAGTATCTTTCGTCGGTTGACGGAAAGGCCTTTCTCAAGAGCCTCTCGTCCGCAGTCACGGACGGAACGGAGGCACTGAGGAACTTCACGTCATCCGACAGCTTCGAAAACTTCCGTTCGACCATGAGCGAATGTCTCAGTACGGAATCTCTCAGAAAACTTTCCGATAAAATCAACAGTACGGCTTCGTCCCTGCTCAAGTAAATCAGTAACATTTTCCTTTCCCCTCTTTTTCGGCTATACTGTCACCGGAGACGTAATATATGGACGGTGAGCTTTTCAGTTCTGCAGATCTGGATCAGGAATTAATCGAAAAGGAAAACAGGAAAAAGGAAAGGGAACGCCTTGCCCTTCAGAAGGAGAAGGAGGAGGCGAAGAAGAAGGAGAAGGAGGAGAAGGAGAGTGTCACTCTCGACAAGACACTCTATCTTCTTGACGGATACTCCATAATCTACAAGAGTTACTATGCCTTCATCAGCCGTCCTCTCACGGACAGGAACGGCAACAACATATCGGCCTACTACGGCTTCTTCCAGACACTTTTCCATATTCTCAAGGATAACAGAATGGACGGCCTCGCCATAACGATGGACGAGAGAGCACCAACCTTCCGCCACATGATGTACCCCGAATACAAGGCTAACCGGGACAAGGCTCCCGATGACCTTCACAGGAGCGTCGAACCCATAAAGGCGACGCTGGGGAAAATGCACATCCCAGTACTCTCGAAGAGCGGATACGAGGCTGACGATGTCATGGCGTCCGTCAGCAGGAAGGCCGCAGAGTATGGCTGGAAGACCGTCATCGTCACAGGCGACAAGGACCTGTGTCAGCTGGTGAGCGACACTGTCTCGATTCTCAGGCCGCCGAAGGCAAAGGGCGAGAATAAGTATACGATGATGGACCGCAGCGGCGTCAGGGAAGCCTATGGAGTCTATCCGGAGCAGATAGTTGACTTTCTTTCCCTCCTCGGCGACAGTGCGGACAACGTTCCCGGTGTCAGCGGAATCGGAGAGAAGACTGCAAAGAGACTTCTTGAGGAATATGTCTCGATAGACGGCATCTACCGCCACCTTGATGACTTGAAGCCTTCGGAGAGAAAGAACCTTACCCAGGACAGGGAGAGTCTCGAACTCTCGCGTAAGCTTGTTGTCCTGAGCTATGATGCCGTTCCCGATGACTTCGACATAAACGCACTCAGTGTGTCGAACTTCACTCCCTCTGCTGCTTCCTCCGATTTCGAGAACCTCAACCTGAGGTCCCTTGTCGTGAGAGCCGGAAAGAAGAGCACAAACGGAGAAGAGGAAGAAAGGCAGGAGTCAGGGAACGAAGAGAAGAGTGAGCCTCTTCTCTCCGATAAGGAGAAATACCTTCTCGGAAAGGGGAATTACAGTATTCTTCACACTGTTGACGAGGTAATGAGGGACTGGGAGATGATCTCCTCCTTCAAGGGGGGAGCCGTTGCCCTCTATCTTCTCAGTGAAGACTGGCTTCCCTCGTCCCCGATACTCGGCTTTGCATATTCACCCGAGCCTCTCAGTGCCACTTATGTTCCTGTGGGAGAGGGCGGAATAACGGAAGACGGGATGAAGGAAATCTTCTCCTCTTTCCTTCCTTCGGGCAGAATAAAGATTGTTGCGCATTCTTCGAAAAGCATCATATCGATGCTGGCGGCAAGGGGAATCGGGTGTGTCATTACGGATGATACGATGATCGGAAGCTGGCTCATATCGTCAAACGACGCAGTCTACAGTCTTGATGTGCTCTGCGGCAAATACTTCTCCTCGACGCTCCTCTCTGCGCAGGATGTCACGAACGGTGGAAGGTTCTCGGATGTGGACGCATCGCTCATTGCCCGCTACTGCTCTCTTCGTGCCGACTACACCTCAAGGCTGGGCAGAGTCGTCTCGAGGCGTATCCACGAGAAGGGACTTGAAGATATCTACAGAAACATGGAGCTTCCGCTTGTCAGGGTTCTGGCAGATATGGAGAGGGAGGGAATATATCTTTCCCTCGGAAAAATGGATGAACTCAAGGCCCGGGCGGACAGCCGCGTGAAGGAACTTGAGGAGGCTATCTATCTTCTTGCCGGCTACACATTCAACATCAACTCGACAATGCAGCTCTCGAAGCTTCTCTATGAAGAGCGGGGCCTGGAAAAGGGAAAGAAGACACAGCGCGGCTATTCGACGGACACTGCGACTCTCGAGGCCCTCAGGTCCAGCGGAGACCCGATAATCGCCCTCCTTCTCGAATACAGACAGCTCTCTAAGCTCAAGAGCACATACATAGACGTCCTCCCGACGCTGAGGGACGGGAATGGAAGAGTCCACACCACATTCCTTCAGACGGGAACCGCGACGGGAAGACTCTCCTCAAGGAGCCCCAACCTTCAGAATATCCCCGTGAGGACGGATGAGGGACGACTCATACGTTCTGCATTCGTTCCCGGAGAGGGAAAGATATTCATCAGCGCCGATTACTCCCAGATAGAGCTCGTGGTGCTTTCCTGGCTCAGCGGTGACAGAAGCCTCCAGGAGGCGTTCCTTTCGGGAGAGGATGTCCACAGGTACACAGCGGCCATGATCTTCAACAAGAAGAGCGGGGATGTCACATCTTCCGAAAGAAGGGTTGCGAAGACAATCAATTTCGGCATCATGTACGGAATGTCGGCATTCCGTCTCTCGAACGAACTCGAGATAACACGCCATGAGGCTGCCTCCTTCATCGAGCGCTACTTCGAGCGATACAGTTCGGTGCAGGATTTCGTCTCTCTTACCGTGAAGGACGCCGAAGAGAAGGGATACGTCAGAACGCACTGGGGGCACGTCAGGGAAATTCTCGGCATCAACAGCCGCAATAAGACTGAAAAGGCGGCAGCAGAGAGAACAGCGGTCAATACCGTTATCCAGGGGACAGCCGCGGAGATAATGAAAAAGGCAATGCTCAGTGTCTCGGAGGAGATGAAAAAGAGAAATCTTAAGTCAAAGCTGCTTCTCCAGGTGCACGACGAGCTCATATTCGAGGTTCCGCTTGACGAGGCCGACGAGATGGAAACAATGATCAGGGAAAAGATGGAAGGAGCCGTCTCGCTTCCGGTACCGCTGAAGGTATCTGTCGAGAGGGGACACTCCTGGGGAGATATGCACGCTTGACAGTAGGACTTACAGGAAAAAGCTGCAGCGGTAAGGATACCGTTGCATCCCTTCTCGACGACAGGTTCGTCGTGATAGATGAAGACGCTCTCGGGCATAAGGCGCTCGGGAACAACACGGATAAAATCCGGGAGGCATTCGGGGATGGGGTCATCTCGGATGGCGCTGTCGACAGAAAGAAGCTGGGGCAGTTAGTCTTTTCATCCCCGGAGAAACTTTCTCTCCTCAATTCAATCACACACCCCTGGATGGTGGAGGAGACACTCAGAGAGTGCCGTGAGATAGAGAAGGCGGGAAAGATTGCAGTCATCAACGCCGCAATACTCGAGAAGATGGGCTTTGTGAAGTACTGTGATGAAATAGTCTTCGTTCTCTCTCCCTACGAAAAGAGACTCGAGAGGGCCCTTATGCGTGATGGTGTGACCGAGGAGAACTTCAGGAAAAGAAGCGAGAGCCAGAAGGAGATAGGTTCGACACTCTTTTCATGCTCGAAGAAGGTTGTGACCATCATAAATGACAAAGAGAGGGAAGAGCTTTCTCGACAAGTCGCCTCCTACTGTGCTAGTATTAAAAGAGCGAGGGTACAATGAGCAGAAAATCAAGTGTTATCGTTCTCAGTGCAACTGTTGTACTTACATTATTTATTGCCGTTACGGCATATTTCTACAATCCGCAGAGGGGAAATGCGGTTTACTCCGCTGAAGTGAAGAGCGAGGCTGAAAAAAGACAGGGCCAGTCTCTCGTCTCCGTGACAGAGCCTCTCGATACCGATCTTGCATCAAGACAGAACGACGACAAGATTGCCGACAGAGTCGCCGCAAAGCTTACCGAGGATGATTCCTTCCTGACTGCTGTCGGTGACAGAAGCGTCGAGTATGTCGACTCGAAGATGGGCGATATCGAATCAAAGTATGCTTCCTCGACTGATGAGAAGATTTCATCTGCCGCCGAGAGCGTCAGAAGCGACATAAAGAGCGTTGACGAGATAGCCGACGGCCTTCTTGAAAACGAGACTTTCATGAGTGCTCTCGAGAGCGCGGTAAAGGAAAGGATGGGTGAAGAGTATGATGCGGAAGCTCTTGCTGCCTCCATTGTCTCCTCTGAAGCTTTCAAAGCTGCGCTGAGGGAAATGATTGAAGCCGAGAAATCTGACTCCGTTCCGCTTCCTTCCTTCTCCTCCTCATCAAACGCTGACTACAGCGAAAGCGAGTACAGGGACGCAAGAAGCGCCGAGAGAAGTGACGAAATCGGAAGAGTACTCTCTTTCCTCGGTTACTGATTCTTCCCTATTCTTATCATATGTTCCCGGAACTCCCGGGAATTTTTAATTGCTTTCTCTCAATCTCCTCAGTCGGGATAATGTCTTGTCTCCCCGTCGGGAGTGATCATCGTCCAGATGCCGCTCGTGAGACTCTTGATATAGCACTTTGAAAGGGGAACCTTTCCGCCTCCCTCCGGCAGGTCTATCGTATAGACAGGCATTCCGAGTCCGGAGAGCTCTATTCTCATTCTCTCTTCAAGCTTCAGTCCCTCACTTACCGGAACACGGAGGTGTCCGGTTCCCTTCACGAGGTCTCCCTGGAAGAGGTAGTAGGGCTTTATCCTGTTCATCAGCAGCTTTTCGCTGAGTGCGGCCTGTACCTCCACCGAGTCATTCACTCCCCTGAGAAGTACTGTCTGGTTCATCATGGGAATTCCAAGCTTCACGAAGCCCTTTATCGCCTCTTCGGCCGTCCCGGTTATCTCCGAGGGGTGATTGAACTGCGTCATGAGGTAGAACGGGGCACCGTGACTGTTCTTCTCTATGACAGAGAAGAGCGAGGGCGTGAAACGGAGGGGGTTACTCACGAGTGCACGTGTGCAGAGACGGTAGATTACGTCCTCCCTTGCCGTCTTGAGAGTGGAAAGCAGGTAGTCGAGTCTTTCGTCGGAGAGCGTGAACATGTCGCCTCCGGTGAGGAGAACTTCCTTTATTTCACCGTGTTCCTTCAGGAATGATGCAGCTTCGTCGATGTCCTTATCTGAGCAGGGGCCGACCATGCTGCCTGCAAAGCGTCTTCTGAAGCAGTGACGGCAGTATGAGAAGCAGCTGTCGGTCACGAGGAATGCCGCACGGTTATGATAGCGGCGTACGAATCTGGGCGTGACGGAGTATTCCTTCTCCTTCTGCGGGTCCAGATTTCCGCATGTGTCCTCATTCTCCTCTGCAGACGGCACGAACTGGCGCCTTATCGCAGGAATGCCCAGGAGCGGGATTATGTTATCGGAGATGAGAAGGGGAAGGGTGTTGGGGCCATTCTCGTTCCATCTTTTTTCATTTTCAGTAAGATCTATAAGTTTTCCGAGTTCTTCAAGTGTAGTTACAGTCACCTCCATGTTGTACTCTTTTAACCCCTTTTTAACAATATTTATTGCTGTAATGTTTCCCGAACGGCCTTATAATGAGACGTAATCGGAGTTTTTTTATGACAGACAATTCCAGGAAACTTAAACTTGACTATAAGCGTACCTGTCTCATCGGGTTCGCTTTCTTCGGCATCCTGCTTCTCTGGCAGGTCTACGACTCATGGTGTCCGACATTCCTTACGGACATCTTCGCGCGCCACATGTACGGCCAGTCATCGGCAGAGCTCAAGGCTGCTGGAAACAGCGAGCACATCCTCAACGTGCAGTGGCTCGTCGGAATCATCATGGCATGCGATAACCTCGCAGCCCTTATCCTTCTTCCTCTCTTCGGTCGTCTTTCCGACAGAACGAAGACTCCGATCGGAAAGAGAATGCCCTATATCCTTGTCGGTACATTCGTATCTGCAATAGTATTCCCGTTCATTCCGCTTTTCTTCCACTACAACAACATCGCGGGAATGGTTGTCTCGATGGCCCTTGTTCTCATCTTCATGATGATGTACCGTAACCCCGCCGTCGCTCTCATGCCAGATATCACCCCCAAGCCGTTAAGGGCAAAGGCAAACGGCATCATCAACATCATGGGCTATCTCGGAGGCGCTGCCGCAACCGTTCTCGGAATCTTTCTCAAGCTTTCTTCGTACATCAACGTCGCTGACGAAGCGAGGAAGATGTACATCATCGAAGTTCCGTTCATAATCGCATCGGTCCTTATGGTAATCTCCGCTCTCGTTCTCTTCTTCACAATCAGGGAAAACAGAATCGAGGAGGAGATGAAGGAGGAGATGGAGGAAGGCGAAAAGCTTGCCGCCATCGAAAATCCCGTTGACGATTCCAAACCGATGACTCCGGCAAACAGGAAGATGCTCTTTGCCATCCTTGCAGCCGAATTCTTCTGGTTCATGGCTGACAACGCCATCGGAACATATATCGGAAACTATGTGATCTACTATCTCAACAGTGTCTCCAGTGCGACGATGATTCTCACCATAATCGGAGGTCTCGCATCCGTGATAGGCTTTGCGACTGCGGGGTCCATCGCCGACAGAATCGGCAGGAAGTGGACTATAAGCACAGGCCTCTGCATCACGCTCATCGGCTACGTCATCATGGCGTTTGTAGGACCTTCGGGAAAGGTCACCGGTGCCAACGGTGAGTATTCGTTCCCCGTGATGCTTTACGTGGTGTGGGTGATCAAGGGCTTCGGTATGTCGCTTGTCCACAACTGCTCGTTCCCGATGATAGTCGAGCTCTGTTCGTCGAAGAAGATCGGCCAGTTCACCGGATACTACTATGCGGCAAGCATGGCAGCCCAGACTGTAACTCCTGTTCTCCTCGGTCTGCTTCTGACACATCTCAGCCTCTGGGGAATCCTTCCCGTCTATTCTGGAGTTCTTCTCTGTGTATCGTTCATCGTATTCACTCTTCTTGTAAAGAACATCAGGGCCGAGAAGGTTCAGAATGCAAAGGGCCTTGAGGCTATCGGAGGTGATGACTGATGGCAACTCCTCACAACTCTGCCGGAAAGGGAGATATAGCAGAGTGCATCCTGCTGCCCGGCGACCCCCTTAGGGCAAAGCACATAGCAGAAAACTACTTCGAGAGCCCCGTTCTATATAACGAGACGAGAGGAATGCTCGGCTATACCGGTTACTGGAAGGGCCAGAGGGTTTCCGTACAGGGAACGGGAATGGGAATGCCGTCGTTCTCGATCTATGCAAACGAACTCATCGATGTCTACGGCTGCACCCGTCTCATCCGTGTCGGCACATGCGGAACTAACTCGCCCAAACTGAATGTTCGCGACGTATTCATCGCACAGGCTGCGGCAAGTGACAGCGCCATGAACAGTGACCGTTTCGGCCTCACGTTCCACTACGCTCCCGTTCCGTCATTCTCTCTCATGAAATCCGCTTACGAAATCGCCCTGAAGAAGGGTGTTCCGGTTACGGTCGGGGAGTGTTTCTCATCCGATGCCTTCTATGACGAGCGTCACGGTGAAAAGATGGCCCTCATGCATAAGCTCGGCATAATGGCCGAGGAGATGGAGAGCGCAGAGCTCTATACTCTCGGTGCTCTCAAGGGTGTCGAAACCCTTGCCGTCTTCACTGTCAGCGACAACATCCTCACGGGCGAGGGAGCATCTGCCGAGGAGCGGCAGAAAAGCTTCAACACCATGATTGAAATCGCTCTCGATACTCTCATCGCAGAATGAGGCAAAGAGAAAGCCCTCGGCAGAACCGGGGGCTTCATCATTGAAAGACACTGTAATCAGTCGTTGACTCTTTCAAGATACTCTTTGGTCTCGGTGTTGACTCTGACCTTCTCACCCTGCTTGATGAAGCCGGGAACTCTGATCTTGAGACCTGTCTCGAGGACTGCGTCCTTTGTGACACCCTGGACTGTATCTCCGCGTGCTGCGTCTTCAGTCTCTGTTACGACGTAGACGACCTTGCTCGGGACCTGAATGTCAAGAACCTGTTCTTCCCAGAGTGTGAGGCGGTAAGTCTCACCGTCCTTCATGATGTATTCATAGTCAGGGAAGTTCTTCATCGGAATTTCAATCTGCTCATAGTTGTCAACATTCATGAATGAGAAGTTTTCGCCGTCGTTGTAAAGATACTGGAATGTTCTGTCCTCAATCGTGATATCGTCAACGTTATCCTGGCTCTTGATTGTCTCGGAGAGTGTCTGGCCTGTAGCCGGGCTCTTGAGCTTGAGTCTCACGAATGCAGAACCCTTACCAGGGTTTACGAATTCTCTTTCAACACAGAGGAATGGCTGACCCTTGATGAGGAGAGCTGTACCTTTTTCAATCTGTCCTGCTTTAATCATTCTTTATACCTCAAATAAATAGTAACAGTTTTAACCGCGCTCTAGAATAACAGAAAGATGCATTCAGTGTAAAGAAGGGTGGAAAGGTAATTTCTTGTATCACAAATCATTCTTTCTGCAGTTTTCTGCTCTTCACAGCTTATCATATTTCAGAAAAGTGAACGGGAGCAGTCTGAAGACATAATATCCTCTCCGGAACTGTATCTTCATATCTCGATATCAATAACCTCTTCCGGGTCCATTGTTTATCATCTTCGGAAGAGGTCGCACATCGGGAAAGAGAGGATGGGAGCTATCTCCTTCAGGCCCAGATTGACCATCAGGAGGCGGTCCAGTCCTATGGCGACACCGGATGACTGGGGCATGTCGAGGTCGGGGAATGCCGGGTCGGAGAGGGAAATCACGCCGCCGGTGTCCTTTCTTTCCTCCTCGAGTTTTCTCTGCTCCTTTTCGTAGTAGGCCCTGATTTTTGCCTTGTCCGTCTCCTCGTCGTAACAGTTGGCTATCTCGACGCCGTCTATGTACATCTCCCAGCGCTTCCTGTACGGCCTGTCCGGGTATTTCTTCGCAAGACAGTCAATCTGTGCGGGGTAATCCCTGAGATAAACTTCCCTGTCACGGGGAAGGGAGGGTTCAACATAGGTGAGGAAGATCCTGTTGAATGTGTCCTCCCAGCTCTCGCCATCGGGGACGAAGAGCTCGAGGCGCACGGCCTCGTCCCTCAGGTACTCTATGTCCTGGGCCTTTCTGAGATCTACTCCCGCCCATTCCTTCATGGCTTCCTCGACTGTGATTATGAGCGGCTTCTTCTTCAGCCACTTCCTTTCTTCAACGGCTGTCTTCTCTATCATCTCGACTGTGAGTGCAATTGAATCGGTGTCATCGTAGCCGACAGTGTAGTATTCCAGCATCGTGAACTCGGGATTGTGCACGTCCCCGAGCTGCTCCGCATTCCTGAAGCATTGTGATATCTGGTAAATCGAACCGGAGGCTGAGGAAAGCATCTCCTTCATGTAGATTTCGGGTGATGGAATCAGAAAGAACTCCCTTTCTCCCACGAATTCGTTGGAAAAACGGGTCGAGAATGTCTTTATGGTGGGTTCGGGGATGAGATAGGGTGAGAGTGTAGGCGTCGACACCTCGAGATAGTTTCTCCCGTTGAAGAAACTTCTTATGTTTCCGAAGAGTTCACTGCGTTTTTTCTGGGCTGTAAAATCAAACATATCTGAAGTTTAACAGAATGAAAAAAACAGGTCCACAGAGTTATGCCGTATTGTATCACAGAGCCGTTTCCGTCTACAATAAATCCATGCTTCAGTACACAACGGATGAGCCCATTTACGCTCTCGCCACAGCATATGCCCCTTCAGCATTAGCCGTCATAAGAGCAAGCGGAGAGAATTCTCTCTCGCTTCTTGCTCCCTTTTTCAAAGGGAGGCTGTCTGACCGTGCCACAAATACGGCCGTGCACGGCTGGATAAGGGATGAAGACGGATGCATCATCGATGAAGTCGTCGTCGTGATATATGACAGGGGACGGGGCTACACTTCCGAAGAGGCCTTCGAGATAATGAGCCACGGCTCACTTCCAGTCATAAGGAAGATATCTTCCGTCCTGGAGAATGCGGGCTTCCGCAAGGCTCTCAGGGGCGAGTTCACCTACCGCGCATTCATGCACGGAAAGATGGATCTCACGGAGGCCGAGGCCGTCGAGGAGCTTGTAAAGGCGAAGGGCGAGAGAGGACGCGAAGGTGCAATTGAGCGCCTTTCGGGTTCCGTCAAGAAGGAAGCGGGCGACATAAAGAAGGAAATCGTCAACATACTCGCATCCCTTGAAGTACAGCTTGACTACGGGGAGGATGAGATAATCGAGGACTGGATATTCCCTGTCGAAAGGGTCGAGGCACTTATCTCCCGGCTGGAGAAGATTAGTCAGACATACCGCTCACAGAGGCTCTACAGCGAAGGCGCGAAAGTTGTTCTTGCCGGCCATGCCAACGCCGGAAAGTCCAGCCTCTTCAATGCCCTTCTCAGGGAGAACAGGGCGATTGTGTCGCCGGTGGCGGGTACGACTAGGGACTATCTTGAAGCCGGATGCGAGATGGACGGCATTCCCGTGAGGCTCTTCGACACTGCAGGCTTGAGGGAAGAAGGTGCTGACGATGTCGAGAAAGAGGGAATCAGCCGCAGCGAGAGAATGATGGATGAAGCGGACCTTGTCGTCTATGTCCTTGACGGCGACGAGAAGGAACCGGAAGTGAAGAGAAAAAAGACAGTATACGTACATTCGAAGAGTGATCTGACGCACTCTGACGGGCTATCGTTCTCGTCCGTGACGGGTGAGGGAATTTCCGCTGTCATATCGGCCGTGACGTCCGTCCTCTCGAATGAAACGGAAACGTTCTCCTCTGTACCTGTAATCGAGAGCAGGCGACAGAAGGAAAAGATAGATGAAACCGCCGCAGCTCTCCGTGATGCCATAGCCAGCCGTAACATGAGCGCTGACATCATCGCGCTCTTCTTCCAGAGCGCCCTCGGGGCACTTGGTGAGCTTACGGGAGAAATAACGACGGAGGACATTCTCGACGAACTGTTCTCGTCTTTCTGTCTGGGGAAATGAAATGAGAGATTATGATGCAATCGTGATAGGAGGAGGGCATGCAGGCGTCGAAGCCGCGCTCGCCCTCTCGAGAGAGGGATTCGATACCCTCATGATAACGCAGTCGCTCGACGCAATCGGGCGCATGAGCTGCAATCCCGCCATCGGAGGACTCGCCAAGGGCAACCTCGTAAGGGAGATAGACGCTCTCGGCGGTGAGATGGGACACCTTATCGATGCCAACATGATTCAGTTCCGTATTCTCAACCGCTCCCGCGGTCCCGCCGTTCAGGCTCCGCGTGCACAGGCTGACAAGTTCTCCTACTCCAGAATGGCGAAGGAGACCTGCGAGAGGGAAAAGAAGCTCAATCTGTTCATGGACACTGTTGTGGACTTCATAATCGAGGAGAAGGACGGCAGTAAGACTATTGTCGGCGTTGTCACCGAACGCGGCTGGAGAATAAGCGCTCGCACTGTCGTTCTCACGACGGGAACCTTCATGGAAGGAAAGATCTTCATCGGTGAATATGATGCCCCCTGCGGGAGACTTGGGGAGAGCGCCGCACTGGGTCTGGGAAAGAAGCTGAGAGAGTACGGCTTCCACGTCGGAAGAATGAAGACGGGAACGCCGGCAAGAGTCAGAGCCTCGTCCCTCGACCTGGATGAACTTGAAGTTCAGAAGGGAGACGATGTGATGATGCCGTTCTCCTTCGATTATGAGAGAATCGACAGGCCCAGTCTTCCCTGCTACATAACGTACACCAATGAGGAGACTCACAGGATAATAAGGGAGAACATCCACCGCTCTCCGCTCTACGGCGGAAAGATAGTCGGGAAGGGCCCCAGATACTGTCCCTCGATTGAGGACAAGGTCGTGAGATTTCCGGACCGCGAACGCCATCAGATCTTCGTCGAACCCGAGGGGAACGGAACCGAGGAGATGTATCTCAACGGACTCTCGTCATCGCTACCGGAAGAAGTGCAGCACCGCTTCATCCGCACTCTCCCGGGACTGAGACACGTCGAGATAATGCGTCCGGCCTATGCTGTCGAATATGACTACCTTGACCCGCAGGATCTTCTTCCGTCCCTGGAATCGAAGATTGTTTCCTCACTCTTCATTGCCGGCCAGACAAACGGAACAAGCGGCTACGAGGAGGCTGCGGCCCAGGGCCTGATGGCCGGGATCAACGCATGCCAGAAACTGAAGGGTGAAAGGGCTGTCGTACTTGGGCGCACCGATGCCTATATCGGCGTTCTCATCGATGACCTCGTAACCAAGGGCACGAAGGAACCCTACAGGATGTTCACATCCCGTGCAGAGTACCGTCTGTCGCTGAGACACGACTCGGCAGACATCCGTCTCACACCCATCGGCTATGAGGCAGGACTCTGCAGAGAGGAGAAGATGGAGAGGCTGAGAGAGAAGATAAGGCAGATGGATGAAATCAAGGAGCTTCTCAGAAACAGCAGAAAGGACGGTAAGAACGGGCTGGAGAGACTTGTCAGAAGCGAGAACAGCATATTCACGATGGATGAAATTCCCGCCCTCAGATTGTACAGCGAGCCTGTTCTGAATGAAGTTATGCTCGATGTCAAATATTCGGGCTATCTTAAACGTCAGGAGGCTGATGCAGAGAGAGCGAAGAGACAGGAAGCAATGAAGATACCGGAGGACTTTGACTATGACTCTGTTGAAGGACTCAGCGCCGAAAGCCGTGAGAAGTTCAAGCTTTTCAGACCTTCCTCCGTCGGTCAGGCTGGAAGAATCAGCGGCGTAAGGGTTTCCGATACTGCAATACTTGCCCTCAATCTCTCGGGGAGACGTGATGGAACGAAATAGAATTACAGATTACCTTTACTCGCTCGGAGTCGAAAACGGCGGGGATAAGGGGGCACTTCTTGAAAAGTACACTGATGAGATAATGCTCTTCAATCCGTCTTTGAAGCTCGTGGGCTCGAAGGAAAGGGATGAGATGATAACGAGGCATATCCTCGACTGCAGCGCGGCGTATCCCGTCTTCGAAAGGGAGACGGAAGAGGGGGAGAGCATTGCGGATCTCGGCTCGGGGGCAGGATTACCGGGAATTGTACTGAGTATACTTTTTCCAACGAGGAGATTCTTCCTCATCGAGAGAATGCAGAGACGCGTCGGGTTCCTCCGCTCCGTGAAGGCTGTACTGAAAATCGACAACGTCACCATCATCGACCGTGACATAAAGGATGCGGGACTGCACTTCGACGCTCTGACATCGAGGGCTTTCCATCCCGTCTGTGATATAGCATCAGATGCCGTGAAGCTTTCATCGAAGGCTCTTTTCTACAAGGGAACGGAGAAGAACATACTCTCTGAGACAGCATCTCTCCGCTCTGCCGGCTATACATTTGAAGAGGAGATCGTCCCCCTCTCTGTCACCGGACTTGAGGAGGAGAGGAACATGCTCATCCTCAGAAACTGGGGGAAGAAATGAAGAAAGGAAGATTTTCACTTTTAGTGGCGTGGCTATTCACACTCTCGGGAGTGCTTCTGGTCATCATGGGAGTTCTGAACGGACTGGAACTTCTTGATTCTCCGCTCTCTTCCGTTCTTTCCCTCATCGGGAGGGAGACAGCTCTCCTTGAAGGAGGCTGGGGCCTTGTGGCGCCGGGAGTGTTTCTACTGGCAGAGGGAATACTCGTCTTTGCATTCAGACTGCGTAAGCCGTTCTCGATGACGGCAGTTCCGCTTCTCTTTGTCGTCTATGTGACACTCCAGACCTCCCTCAGATCATCATCGGGGGAGAGATTTGCGTCATTCATACCGGAGAAGCTCAATCAGTCGGATCCCAGGCTCTTCTTCCTCCTCTTTGTCCTCGAAGTACTTCTCGTGGCTGTCCTTCTTGCATCATTCAGGACATATGACGAGAAATGGAGAAAGAAGAGGGGAATTCTCATAAAGAGACTTGAGAAGGAAGGCGCGATAAAAAGCCCCGAGACTCTCGAAACCGAAAAGGCTCTGAAGAGGCAGCAGAAGCTCAACGAGAAGGCTGAGAGAGAGAAGGCGAGGGACGAGAAGCGCTACTCGGCCGAACTCGACAGGAAGGCGAAGGCTGAGCAGAAAAAGCTCGAGAAGGAAAAGAAAAGAGAGCTGAAGGAATATGAGAAGAAACGCGAGAAGGAAGAACTGAAGCGCGAGAAGATGCAGGCTCGGGAAGACAGAAAGAAGGCAAAGGAGAAGGACAGACTTCTCGAGGAAGAGGAGAAGAGGAAGGAAAAGAGTGACCTTCTTGCCCGCAAGGAAGAGAAGAAGAGGGAAAAGGAAGAGGAAAAGACAAGGAAAATCGGGGAAAAGGAAGAAGAGAGGAGAAAAACGGAGGAAATCGGGCCGGCTCCGGAATACGAGACCGGCATCGGGAATCCCGATACCCCTCTTTCGTTTCCGTCATTCGAGGAAATGCCCGATCTCAGGACCATAGGCCGTCATGACGGGGTAAAGGATGATGAGAAAGCTCTTCCCGAAGAGGAGGAGAAACCTCGCCTCGTCGAGAGCTCGTCCTTCATGGATAATCTCAAGAGCGAAATCGACAGGGAAAGCTGGGACGATGAAGAAGAGAGTGTGACAGCAGCCGACAGGGAAACGAAGCTCAATACGAAACACTTCAGGGAAGGTGGCATGCTCGAGGCAACACTCGAGATGTACAACTCCACTTCCACCGATTATACTCCCTCTGCTCCGCTTCGCCCGATCATAGGACTTGGAGCCGAGGAGGAGAAGAAAACGGAGAATGCGGGAAGCAGCTCTTTTGCCCCCTCTTCCCTTGATCCCAGTCATCCGCGCTACCAGATGTTCAGGAATCTCCAGACCGGAGTTCATGACACATCGCTTCCCTCCGGAGCAGCACATCAGAGCGCAGAGCATATAGCCCCCTCGTCTCTTGATCCCAGTCATCCGCGCTACAGGATGTTCGAAGCTCTCCAGAACGGAAAGGAGGAAAGGGTACAGCCCCCTCTGAAGAAGGAGAAGGAGGAAGACAGCACAGCTCCGTCCTACATAGGTAAGGATCACCCGAGATACAAGCTCTTCGAGGCACTCAGAAACGACTCAAGGAAAGATGCTGAGACCACCGTCTCTTATACTCCGGGCCGTGCATTCACGGCAGAGGATGAGAGCGAAGTGAAGAATCCGTACTCCCCGTCGAGCGTACTTACGGAAGAGAAACCGATGACTCCCGTCTTCACGAAGAAGGAGGAAGAGAGAGTGCAGCCTCTTTCACCTGTCACGGAAGAGAAAGTGCAGCCTGCACCCGTCAGTGAAGAGGAGAAAACTCAGAGCGTTGTGGAGAAAGTGGAGATGCCTTCAGTTTCAACATCTGAAGCGAAGCCTCAGTTCATCCCGCCTGAGATGCCACGTGTCAGAAGCGTTGTGGAGGGCGAGAACGGAAAGAGAGTCTTCGAAACCAAGAGCGAGGGGGAAGTGGCGGATGACTTCAATCTCATCGTCGGTGTGGGGGACCTTGCCTCCAACCGCGGCGGTCTCACAGCCATTGCCATCAGACAGAAGACCGTATATACTCCGCCATCCCCTGTGCTTCTCAAGGAGTATCCGAAGATCAGCCAGGAGATAGACGCCTTCACGCAGGAGCAGGGTGACATAATCGTGAGAACCCTTGCCGACCAGAAGATTTCAGTCGAACTCTCGAACATCATAAAGGGACCTGCAGTCACGATGTACGAGCTGAGGCTTGCCCAGGGCATGATCATAAGCCGCATAACGGCGCGTGATGCCGAGCTCAGCTATGCCCTCGGGGGAAAGAAGGTCAGAATACTTGCACCGGTTCCGGGCAAGCAGGCTGTCGGAATCGAAGTCCCGAATCCCTCGATATCGATAATAGGATTCAAGGACATGATCTTTGCAATGAGGGAGAATCCGAAGTACATGGGCTATCGTGTTCCGATGATTCTCGGACGCACGGTCACGGGCGAACCTATCGTGATTGATGTCGCGAAGATGCCTCATATGATCATTGCCGGTACAACTGGAAGCGGTAAGAGTGTCTGTATAAACTCGTTCATCAACACGATTCTCTACCAGAAGGATCCTACTGACGTCAGACTCATCATGGTCGACCCGAAGGTAGTAGAACTTACGATATATAACGGAATACCGCATCTTCTGACTCCGGTAATCACGGATGCGAAGAGGGCCATCAAGGCTCTCGAGTGGCTGGTGAGCGAGATGGAGAGACGTTATTCGATGATGGCACACTACGGGGTGAGAAACGTCGGCGGCCTCAACGAGAAGATTCTCTCGGGAGAACTTAAGGGCGTCGAGAAGGTTCCTTACATTGTACTCATCATGGATGAGTTTGCCGACATCATGACAGTCGTCGGCAAGGAAATGGACGCCGCCATAAGCCGTATTGCGGCAAAGGCGAGAGCTGCGGGAATCCACATGATACTTGCAACCCAGCGCCCGTCGAGCGATGTAATCCTGGGTACTCTCAAGTCCAACCTCCCCGGCCGTATCGCATTTGCGGTATCCAGCGGAATCAACTCGCGCGTCATTCTCGATGAGAACGGAGCCGAGAACCTCCTGGGTAAGGGTGATATGCTCCTCATGGACCCGGCGGCAAACGGACTGACGAGAATCCAGGGCGCATTCATGTCGGACGGCGAAGTCGAGGCGGTCACAGCATTCGTTGCCAATCATAACTCGAGCGCAGAGTTCCTCGAGGAGTCGGTATTCGAGGAGCCGGAAGAGGACGGAGGGGACGATGAGGAATTCTTCGACGACGAGGGAGAGGAGAATCTCTACGAAGCCGCAAAGAAGATTGTCTATGAGCGCAAGAGCGCTTCCGCATCCTACCTCCAGCGGCGGCTGAAGATAGGCTACAACAGGGCTGCAAGAATAGTCGAGCAGATGGAGGAGGACGGAATCGTCGGTCCTGCCAACGGTTCGAAGCCCAGGGAAGTCCTGAAGTTCGAATAAATAGACAAAGCTCCATGTAATGAATAAGCTAAACACAGGAAAAAGAAATGAAATTCACTGAACTCGGTCTTAAAGAAGAAGTTTTGAAGGGTATAGAGAGTGTCGGGTTCGACACATGCACCGAAGTGCAGGAGAAAGTCCTGCCGGTGACGCTGAAGAGAAGGGATGTAATGGTCCAGTCGAAGACGGGGTCGGGAAAGACCGCTGTCTTCCTCATCACCATACTCCAGCATTATCTTGAAAGCTCAGGACAGAGCAGGGCTCTTGTCGTCGCTCCCACAAGAGAGCTTGCCGTCCAGATAGAGGAGGACGCAGTCGCTCTCTCGAAGGGGATCGAGGGCTACAGGGTCGGCTGCTTCTACGGCGGCGTCGGCTATGGCGAGCAGGATAAGGAGATAAAGGAAGGCCTGGACCTGTATGTGGGAACTCCGGGGCGTCTCCTCGATTATGCAAAGAGCAGGAAGATAGACTTCAGACAGTTCGACATCTTCGTCCTCGACGAGGCTGACAGGATGTTCGACATGGGGTTCTTCCCCGATATCCAGAAGATGTTCTCTCTCATGCGGGACTCCCGGGAGCGGGAGACGATGCTCTTCTCGGCAACGCTCTCGTCGCGTGTCAGGAACCTTGCATGGGGCTACATGAACAACAGCGAGGAGATTCTCATCGAACCGGAGCAGATTACGGTCGAAGCCATCACCCAGGAGCTCTTTCATGTGACGAAGGCCGAGAAATTCGGACTTCTCCTGTCCATACTGAAGAAGATCAATCCCGCATCCTGCCTCATATTCACGAACACAAAGGACAGGGCCGTGGAGGTTTCGAAGCGTCTCAATCTCAACGGTTACAAAACCGAGTATCTCATGGGAGATATGGCCCAGAGCAGGAGACTCGAGACGATAGAGAAGATGAAGGAAGGGAAACTCAGCTACCTTGTTGCAACCGATGTCGCTGCTCGCGGTCTTCAGATTGACGACCTTGAACTCGTCGTCAATTACGATATTCCTGAAGACTACGAGAACTACGTTCACCGCATCGGACGAACGGCAAGAGCCGGCAAGTCAGGAAAGGCCGTGACACTCGCATGCGAGGAGTACATCTACGGTCTCGAGGCCATCGAGGACTTCATCGGAATGAAGATTCCCGTAAAGTGGGCTGATGAGGAGGGACTGGAGGAAGTCGAGGACAGGAGTGCGGGGTACAGGGCCCCCAGGAGTACGAAGAAGAGATCTTCATCCTCATCCCGCAGACCTTCAGAAAACCGTCGTGATGTCAGGACGAAGAAGCCGACATTCCGTGACAGGGAAATCAGCGTCGAGAGGGACGATACAATCTCCTACAGGTCGAAGACCGACTTTGACAAGCTCAAGTCCATGAGCCTCGAGGAGAGAATGAAGTACTACCAGAACGCATTTGCCGGCGACGGCGGAAAGAGTGATGAGAATACTGTTAGAAAATCTCAGATGAAGAAGAATCCGAAAAAGATTGAGGACAGGAGCCGGAGTGATGTGAAACCGAAGACAGAAAAACTTCCGGCGGCAGAAGAAAAGAAGATTCCTGATGCTCCCTCTCCTCAGGTGAAGACGGAAGAGAAGAAGGGATTCTGGAACAGGGTCGTCTCCCTCTTCAAGAGGGAAAAGTGATGAAGAAAGGACTCATTGGCCGTTTCACGGCATACTATAAGCCATATAAGGGATGGTTTTTCCTCGATATGACAGTGGCGGCAGCAGCGTCCCTGCTTTCAATCTTTGCGCCTTACTTCGTGAGAAAGGTGCTTTCCGTAATACAGGGACCTGAGGAAGGAAGAGTGATGAGTGTGATAGTCTTCTATCTCTCTCTCATTCTTTCAATCTACGTGCTTGACGCAGTCTGCATCCACATCCGCATAAAGTGGGGACACTATCTCGGGGTCTGGATCGAGAATGATATGAGGGCGGACCTGTTTCATCATCTGCAGAAGCTCTCGTTCTCCTATTTCGACCGCAACAGAACCGGTGACATAATGAGCCGTATCTCAAACGATCTCTTCAACATAGCGGAAGTCGCCCATCACTGCCCCGAGGATTTTGTGATATCCATCCTGACAATCGCCGGTGCTTATATTCTGATGTTTCTCATGTGTCCCTCTCTTGCCCTTGTCTCGATAATTCCCCTCCCTATAATGGCTGTCTACGGCATAGTCTTCAACGGCAGGCTGAAGAGAAGCAACAGGATAATCAGAAAGCGCATTGCCCAGATAAACGTCACTGCGGAGAACTCCATCCAGGGAATAAGGGAAGTCAAATCCTACTCCAGGGAAGAGGAGCAGGAAGAGAAGTTCAGAAAGAGCAACAGCGACCTCAGAAAGAGCCGTGAGAACATGTACAGCGAGATGGCTGCCTACCATACCGGCATACAGTTCATGAGACAGCTCTATTACTTCATAACCGTAGCGGGTGGAATCATACTTATCGTGAAGGGAAAGGTGACTGTTGCGGACCTTACAGCGTTCATTCTCTATGTTTCCGTTGTTCTTCCTCCCATCGACAGGCTCATCAACTTCACCGAGCAGTTCACGCAGGGAGTCTCCTCTTTCGAGCGCTTCACGGAAATAATGGATGTGATGCCGCAAATCAATGACGCCCCCGACGCAAAGTCGCTCACTGTGACGAAAGGAGATGTCGAGTTTCGGGATGTCTCATTCTCGTATGAAGGGGAGGACGAAGTGGTCCTTGACCATTTCTCGATGAAGGTCGACGGCGGAAAGAGGGTTGCGCTCGTCGGAGAGAGCGGGGCCGGAAAGAGTACGGCAGTGTCGCTCCTTGCACGCTTCTATGAGCGCACCGGAGGCTCAATCACAATCGATGGTCAGGATGTTGACAGTGTGACGCAGCGCTCCCTCAGGGCGAACATCGGCTTCGTGCAGCAGGACGTATTCCTCTTCGATGCATCAATCAGGGACAACATAACATACGGTAAGCCCGATGCCACCGACGCCGAGATATGGCTTGCTCTCGAGAAGGCTAATCTTTCGTCCTTTGTCTCATCTCTTCCCGACGGACTCGATACCGAGGTCGGAGAGCGGGGCACCCGTCTCAGCGGTGGACAGAAACAGAGACTCAGCATTGCACGGGTCTTTCTGAAGAATCCGCCGATTCTCATCTTCGACGAGGCGACATCATCGCTCGACACGGAGAGCGAGAGGGAGATTTCCGACGCCTTCAACAAGCTTGCAGAAGGAAGAACAAGCATCGTAATAGCACACAGACTCTCGACAATCATCGACAGTGATGAAATCTTTGTAGTCAATAAGGGAAGAATAGAGGAAAAGGGAAAACATGAGGAGCTTCTCGAAAAGAAGGGACTCTACTACCGTCTCTATTCATTAAAATAAAATGGGAAAAATCTGCAAGTTCATACGAATTACAATATCTGCCGTTCTTATTATACCGTTCTTCATCTTCGGTATAATCGGCATCATCTTCTACTGGCTCTTCACTCTGCTCAGAATGAATAAAACGGCAGAGAATGTTTCTCATTTCTTCTACTATATTCTCTGCTGGTGGATAGTAATCTTCCTCGGAGCGAGAGTTCATGTCGCGGGAAGGGAGAATATACCGGAAAAGGAAGAGAGCGTTGTCTTTGCTCCCAATCACAACTCCCTCATCGACGTTCCTCTCTTCTATGCCGTTCTCGGGTATTTCCCGGCAATGATGGCAAAGAAGGAGCTCTTTGTTGTTCCCGTAATCCACGGATGTCTTGTATCTCTCAAGTGCATCAGGATAGACCGCAAGGGAGCTCACAGCATTGTCGAAGCCATACGCAGCGGCTGCAGGACAATCGGGGAAGGACACTCCCTTGTCGTATTCCCCGAAGGTACCAGGAGCAGGACAGGAGAGATAGGAACATTCAAGAATGGTGCATTCAAGATTGCCCAGCGTACGGGAGCGGCAGTAGTTCCCGTCGCCATCAGGAATGACCGCTATCTTCTCGAGAGTGCGCACACACTCACCCCGGTTGACGTGTACATAACGTTCCTTCCGAAGGTGGAGACATCCTCACTCTCTGAAGAGGAGCAGAAGAATCTCGGCTCTTATGTCGAGAACTGTGTAAGAAAAGAGTGGGAGAAACTCCCGTCATACGATAAGTAAAGGAGCATATATGTCCAGAACAGTAATCCTTGTGGCAGTCATTGTCCTCTTAGTCACGAACATCAACGCATTTGCCTTCATGGCAAATGACAAGAAGAAGGCCCAGAAGGGAGTGAGAAGAACTCCCGAGAAGACGCTCTTCCTGATGACAGGTCTCTTCGGAGGCCTCGGCGGAACTCTCGGTATGATAGTTATGCACCATAAGACCAAGCACTGGTATTTCGCCGTCTTCTTCCCTCTCATGATGATTGCGCAGACTGCTATCCTCGTTGCCCTCTATATTCTTTTTGCCTGAAGGAGAACAGCATGAAAAAGAAACTTCTTGAAAATTACGCAAAGCTGATAGTCGAAAGCGGAATAAACCTGCAGCAGGGACAGGATGTCCTCATACAGGCAAATACCGAGACCGAGGATTTCACACTCCTCGTCGTCGAGGAGTGCTATAAAAGAGGCGCAAGACTTGTGAGAGTCGAATGGATGAACCAGGCTCTCGACAGGCTGAACTACAACTGGAGAAGCGAGGAGACGCTGAAAACCATAGAGAAATGGGAAGTCGAGAAGTACAGGGACAGGGTGAAGAAACTCCCGTGTCTTCTCTGGATTGACAGTGATGACCCCGACGGACTCAAAGGCGTCGACGTGAAGAAGATGGGCATTGCAGTACAGGCGAGAGGAAAGAAGTTCAAGAAGCTCAGAGACGAGATGGACGGCCGCTATCAGTGGTGCATAGCCGCAGTGCCGGGTGAAAAGTGGGCTAAGAAGCTCTTCCCCGATCTTTCCTCCAAGGCTGCCATTGAAGCCCTCTGGGAGAAGATTCTCTTCTGCTCCAGGGCACTTGGGGATCCGATTAGAGAATGGGAGGAGCACGACAGCGACCTCAAGAAGAGGTGCGGGTATCTGAACGGACTCGGAATCGATTCTTTGCATTATACGTCCTCAGAAGGCACGGACCTCACAGTCGGTCTCATGGACGAGTCGGTATTCCAGGGCGGCGGGGAGACGACAATCGGGGAGAGGAAAGTCTACTTCCAGCCGAACATTCCGTCGGAGGAGTGCTTCACTTCCCCGAAGAAGGGCAGGGCTGACGGCATCGTCTATGCGACAATGCCTCTCTGCTACAACGGTAATCTCATCGAGAATTTCCACATAACATTCAGGGACGGAAAGGCAGTCGAGTGGAAGGCGGAGAAGAACGAGGAACTTCTCGGAAAGCTTCTTACGATGGACGAAGGCGCTTCCTACATCGGAGAGTGTGCGCTCGTTCCGAACTCATCGCCGATCAGACAGTCCGGCGTTCTCTTCTACAATACGCTCTTTGACGAGAATGCAACCTGCCACATAGCATTCGGCGAAGGCTTCGACAGTGCTGTGAAAGGATATGAGAACATGACGAAGGAAGAGTGCAGAAAGAAGGGCGTCAACGACTCCATGATTCACATTGACTTCATGATAGGATCGGAGACTCTCAATATCGACGCCATAACGAAGGACGGAAGAACGGTTCCAATCTTCCGTAACGGTGAGTGGGCTTTCTGAGATAAGCGATAATAATAAATCCTCCCTTTCCAGGGAGGATTCACATTACCGTAAATTCTTTCATATGCTTTGACATAAGATAGAATTGCAGAAAGCAGACAACGACAGTATTTCTGTAATTCAACGGGAAGCCTTCACTCTCTTCCTCCACTTCATATGGCTCCTGAATTCATCAACACTCATTCCGACTTCTTCTGCAGCATCTTCTTCTGAAAGACGTCCTTTATCTAAAAGACTTTCCAGTATTTCAAATTCGCCTTCAGAACGACCATCAGCTCTCAGCATAGCCCTGAATTTATCTTCATCATATTCTATTCTCAGTGCATCAAACATTTGTTGTTTTTCTCCTTTTATCAATTAAAATTAATTCTGTAATCGTTTTGGATTTTCCGTCGGAAGATTAGTGCATCAATGACATTTTATTTTAAAATAACATCATCAAACTACCTTATATAAAGCTATTCCAACTCCGGGATTAGAACTAATCCTCCGTCAGAAATGAATACGTCACAGCATCAGAACTCTCTCTTTCGATTCATCTGAATTCTGAATTCATCAACAGATAACTTTGCTTCCTCCGCAGCGATCTCTTCCGAAATGCGACCTTTGTTCACGAGCTTCACCAGCATACTGATTCTGCCTTCATTTTTTCCCTCAGAAGTTTCCTGATCTATGATCATCTGCTCATTGAACTCATTGATAATCATGCTCTTCACTTCTTCTTTGTTTTCAACAAGGAAATTCTTGATGGTAAAATCATCAGGCATTTCTTCAAGTGCTTCATCTACTGCATTTTCCAGTTTCATTCTTTACCTCCGTTTTTTCATGAGTGTTGCACTGTGAAAGAGGAAAATGCAACAGTTTGCCCCGTTTTGGTGGTGTAAGAGAAATTCTTGTATCACATTCGGGACAAAAGCTTACACAGCAATGATTTTTATAAGAGTCACAGCAACATTTCTTCAAGCCTTCATCTTGTGCATCTTCAAGGCTTATTCCTTCATTCTGCTTTCACTCACTGTTGTTGCAAACCGGAATTATCACTTCCAATCCTCACACCTGTTCTTCCGTGATTTTTGTTCGAAAGTACAACAGTGTTATCTAAATCTGACTTATCCCCGCGCCGGAGACAACGTTGAGTCCAGAAGGAAAGCCCACGTCAGGAATACTGGGAAGCAAGTTTTCTGAAATCGGCAATTGACATCTTTGCCTCCGCTGCAGCGTTCTCTTCGGTAAGAAATCCCTTCTTAACCAGACCGGAAAGTGTTCTGATTGTTCCTTCTTCTCGGCCTTCTTCTCGGCCTTCTGCTGCAGCCTTGGCTCTGCTTTCCTCCACTTCCTTTCTGAAGAGGTTTATCGTTTCAGCTTCATTATATTCTTTGATGCACATTTTCTTTACCTCCGCCCTGTTGGCCATCAGAAATGGCTTTATTTCAAAATCATCAGGCATCTCTTCCAGGGCAGCATCAACTGCTTCCCCGATATTTCCAAGCTCCTCCTGCCTTCTGTTTATACAGTCAATGAACCAGGAATACTCCTTAAGTGGTTTACATTTCTCCAGAAGCTCCCTGTTGTGTCCGTAATTGACGTTCAGCATGGTGACCTTCACTTCGATGTCACTGTCCTTAATGTCGAAGGAAGAACTGAGCTTCAGGATTTCCTTGTCCTCTTTCTCTGTCTTTCCGTTGTAGAAGCAGATACACCTTGGGGATGGAAACTTCTTTTCGGAAGAAGAATACAGCAGGATGTTCATCTCGTTTATGTACTTCGAATAGATTTCCCCTGCATAGAGAAGGAA
>CAVFYD010000019.1:0-31383 GCA_963626615.1 Sphaerochaetaceae bacterium | reverse complement strand
GCGCTAGAATTCTGCCGATGAACTGCGTCACTGGTGATACAGATATGATTAAGAAAATATCACCCGGATATGATTTTCAGAGTGGAGCCTGAAGACTGATTGTGTATTGAAATATTGAAATACAGCCTTTTCAGAACCGGATGTGGAGACACCCCACGCCTGTGTCATGATATGTCCGTATTTCCGAAGCAATGCGGTTCTGCCTTCTTATCCGCAGAATCAGCGATTGCCGTACTGTCTCAGTTTACTCAGCTCCGGATTTTTCTTTCATCTCCCTGGCGAGCTTCTGTATGTCAGAAAGTGGGAGGTTCAGTATATATGCAATCTCTTCAGGAGTATTGGTTTCGAGTGCTATCATTTTCTTTGCGTTTTCGATTCTGTCTTCCATGATGCCATCCTTGATAAGGTTCTCCATAATTGCACACATAGTTCTGTATCCTCCTGTAGTTTTCTTTACTTTCCACTCTTTCTTTTAATACCGCGTTAATCATATCTGGAGGTTCGGTGCATGAAAAGTCATGCATGAGTGCCCCGATCGGATTTGATAAGTCCCTGAATTCTCCATTTGCATAAATGACATGAGCACCGTCTGCAAAAGGTCTGTCAAGTTCCTTTATCCTGTTTTCTATATGATAGAGCGGTAATCCCGCTCCAAAATAATCGCTTTCTGTAATGAAGATAGTATAGCGGTCCGGAAGATTGCTGTAATCTTCTCCTTTTCCGAGCATGGTCGAATCTACAAGTGCGGAGATGAATCTTGCTCTCTTCTCCGATGCTCCTTCCTTTGTACGCTGCACCTCGAAGTGATAGATTTTGCCGTTTTTGTCAGTGGCAAGGATGTCGAGCCTTACCTCGTGTCCTTTTGTATTCGATACGAAATACTGGGCTTTGGTATCCTTCACTGTGACATCCAAGCCGGTAATCGTGTCGATAAGAAACTTCGTCGCATTCTTCTGTCCGTCGAAAGCGGCACTCATGAAAGTGTCATCGAACAGTCTGAACTCTGCTATGGACTTAAGGTTCTTTTTCTTTTTGCGTCAGTTGTCATGGGGCCTCCAGAAGAAGCGTCATCTGCGGATACGAACTGTCACCGGTTTCCTACGTTCACATTATAATATCGTATAGCCCAATCGTCATGTGTAATTTCGGGGCAAGACGGTAATTTTTCTGATTCAGGTGCCGTATTCTCCTCGCGGATACAATCGTGATGAAACAGCATCTGCGTAACCGTGAATGCGCTGTGCCATCTGTCGTAAGAAGAGGCTTTTATCAGAGTGAAGACATCGGCTGGAAATCCATGCCCTGAATTCGAGAACTGCACGCTGGGACAGGTTATGCCGTACCTCGGAATAAGGGAGAGCAGACGAATTGTCGGAAAGAAGACCCTCATGAAGGATATTCTCTCTTCCCTCCCGGTCCCCGAAGATACAGTCGCAATGGCCGGCTACAACGTCGACATTCACGGACAGACTTCCGGCGTCATGACGATGCTGCCGGTTGCACATGCCATAGGCATTCCTCTCGGATGTCTCATTCCCGAAAAGATGGAGAATCTCATCATGTCGGGAAGAACTATCTCCGTCGACCAGACCATATTCGGCATGACATGTCATGTCGACATGTATGGCAGTGTCGGAAGCGGCAGGTGTTACTGCATCCCTTGCATTCAGACATGGCATAAAGACATCAGGAGTGGATGCAAAAGAGGTAAGGGAAGTACTCGAAAGAAACGGTGCCGTCATCAGCTGACGGCATTCAGGGTGAACAATGGAAAAGAAGAGCATCATAGAGGCTATAAGGGAAGGTAATACAGCACTCGGTATCGAGTTGGGGTCGACAAGAATCAAGGCCGTTCTCATCAACAGGGAGTACGAGGTCATCGCAAACGGATCCTTCTCCTGGGAGAACAGACTGGAGAACAACCTCTGGACCTATCATCTTGAGGATGCCGTAAAGGGCCTGCAGGAAAGCTGCAGGAATCTGAGGGAAAATGTTCTCGTGGCATATGGTGTGGAACTGGATACCGTCGGGGCAATCGGGATATCGGGAATGATGCACGGCATCATCGCCCTCGACGAGAAAGACAGGCAGCTCTCTCCGTTCCTTACCTGGCGTAATACGAACACAGCCATCGCATCAGAGGAACTCACCCGGCTTTTCTCCTTCAATGTGCCTCTGAGATGGACGGTATCACAGCTCTATCAGTCGATACTGAACAGAGGGACGCATATCTCCAGGATTGCTTACGTCACGACACTCTCCGGTTACATCCATTATCTTCTCACGGGAGAGAAGGTAATCGGAGTGGGGGAGGCATCGGGAATGTTCCCGATAGATTCCTCCTCAGATGATTATGACGAGGTAATGGTCGATGAATTCGACGCCATCCTTTCTGACAATAATCTCCCGTACAGACTGAGGGATATATTCCCGAAGGTTCTTGTTGCAGGTGAAAGGGGAGGAGTACTTACAGAGAAGGGAGCGTCCCTTCTCGACCCGAGCGGGAAGCTCAGGGCCGGGATACCGATGGCGGCCCCCGAAGGCGATGCCGGAACGGGAATGGTTGCAACGAACTCGGTAAGAGTCAGGACGGGAAACGTCTCAGCCGGAACATCCGTATTCGAGATGGTAGTACTCGAGAAGAATCTTTCTCGTCTCTACCGTGATATAGATATGGTGACAACACCGGCGGGGATGCCCGTTGCCATGGTTCACTGCAACAACGGCACAAGTGAATTCGACCAGTGGTTCAATCTCTTCAGGGAGTTCTATGAATGCATGGGAAATAATGCAGATGCCTCAGAGATGTACGAGAGAATGTACCTCGAAAGCCTTAAGGCAGATCCCGATTGCAGTGATATAATCTATTTCAACTACCTCTCGGGAGAGCCCGTGACAGGACTTACCAGCGGTAGGCCTCTCCTCGTCAGAAAGAATACAAGCTCATTCACATTCCGGAACTTCATGAGAAGCCAGCTCTACTCAGTTTTTGCATCCCTCAGTATAGGGAACAGGATACTTGAAGACGAGAACGTCGTAATCGAACGGCTTACAGGGCACGGCGGAATGTTCAAGACCGAAGGTGTTGCCCAGCGTTATCTTTCTTCTGCAGTGAAGGCTCCCGTCACGGTGATGAAGACGGCAGGAGAAGGCGGCCCCTACGGCATGGCCCTCCTAGCGTCCTATCTTATCTGGAGAGGGAAAGGCGAAAGTCTCGAAGATTTCCTCGATAACGGAGCATTCCTTCGAGCAGAAGGCTCCACCGTCATGGCCGACGAAGAGGACGTACACGGCTACGAAAGATACATCGAAAACTACACCAAGCTCCTTGAAGCCGAGAAATGTGCAGAAAAAGTATTCTGATTCCCTCGATAAGAACAACGGATGAAAATGTGGAATTTGTCAGCCAGCCGATAAAAGGCTGGCTGGCCTTTTGACAAGATAAACCTAACTGTTGAGATAAATATCACCAGCAGAATCATAAACATCCTGCTCGTGAAAAAGAGAATTGTAAAATTTTTAAAAAATATGTTGCACTGACAGACTAGCATGCTAGAATCCTATTCGTAAGAGAAGACAAATGAGTGTTTACGAAGAAATATTGAAGCCTGTCAGAATACCTGAAATGTACAGGATAACTCAGAAGTTCGATTCGACCTGCATTACTGACCTTCCGGCGAGAGTCAGGGAGACAATCCTTGCTGTTGAAGATATCGGAAAGATCAAGGGGAAGACCGTCGCCCTGGGAGTCGGAAGCAGGGGAATAAATCATATAGCTCTCATTGCCAGGACAGTTGTCGATACCATCAAGCAACTTGGTGCTGAAGTTTTCATCGTACCGTCGATGGGAAGCCACGGAGGCGCCATTGCAGAGAACCAGAAAAAGATTCTTGAACATCTCGGTGTTTCCGAAGAGACCATGGGGGTTGAAATTAGGGCATCAATGGAGACTGTCGTCATCGGATATACAGAAGACGGAGTACCCGTTCATATGGATAAGAATGCAGCCGAAGCCGACTATACGGTGACAATCGCCCGCATAAAGCCCCACTGCAGCTTCAGGGGAAAGTATGAAAGCGGAATGACGAAGATGTGCGTCATAGGACTGGGTAAACAGCACGGTGCCGATTACTGCCACTTCCAGGGTATGGCGAACATGGGAAGGAATCTCGAGAAAATCGGACGTGTGTTCGTTTCTTCATCGAATCTTCTGTTTTCTCTCGGACTCATCGAGAACTCATATGATGAGACCTGCTTCATCGAGGCAATCAGGAAAGAGGAAATCATGGAAAGGGAGCCGGCGCTTCTTGAGAAGGCCAAGACTCTTCTTCCGCGTATTCCGTTCAGGAACGTTGACGTTCTTGTCGTTGACGAAATCGGTAAGGACATAACCGGGACAGGAATGGACTGCAATATAATCCAGCGTTTCACATCGGAACATATGATACCAAATCCCTTCATAAAGCGCCTGGTTGTTCTCGATATTACGGATGCAAGCGACGGGAACGGCTGTGGCTTCGGACTGTCTGACATATCGACAAGAAAGGCATTCAATAAATTCGATATGGAGAAGACCTATCCGAATCTTCTGACTTCAAGAACAACGAACGGAGGCAAGATTCCTCTCATCATGGAGTCGGACTATGATGCAATCCGTGCCGGAATAAAGACCGCACCCGATGTCGACTATGACAGATTGAGGATTGTCAGAATAAAGAACACATTGTCTCTGGATTCGATGGAGGTATCTCAAGCGATGCTGGATGACGTAAGAAATAACAGCTCTTTGACTATTGATGAAGGACCGTATAGATGGAATTTCAGTCAGAACGGTGAACTGGAGAGGTAAGATATGAGAAAAGATACGATTTACGATAATTACGAAGAACTTTACAGCCACGGAAACAGCAAACTCAGAAAGGCAGCACTCGACATTGCCGAAGCCGGAGTGAAGAGCGTTATTTCATACGACAAGACAAAGGAATATGTTTCTGTTAATGGTGATGAACTCAAGGTTGCAGACCGTATTTTCAGACTTTCGGAAATCGACAATATCTATTTCGTCGGTGTAGGCAAGGGCTCCTTTCCGATTGCCCAGGCCCTTGATGAGATTCTCGGTGAAAGAATCAGAGAGGGATTCCTTGTCGTTAAGGAAGGCGAGAAGAGAAGACTGGGTCATATCGAAGTATTTGAATCGAGCCATCCGTTCCCCGACCAGAGAAGCGTGGACGGAGCTCTCAGAATCAAGGCCATTCTCGATAAGGCCGGGAAGAATGACATCGTATTTGCAGCCGTTACGGGAGGTTCGTCAGCACTCGTCAACATCCCTGCCGGCAATGTATCCATCGACGATATGCAGCTGACCAACAAACTGCTTCTCCAGTGCGGGGCCGATATCGTGCAGATGAATGCCGTAAGAAAGCATCTGTGCAATCTCAAGGGGGGACGTCTTGTACAGTACGGACAGCCCGCCATGATCATCACATTCACCCTCGATACGAACACCCCCGGTATGCCGTGGCCGGATCTGAGCCTCCCCGATCCTTCGACTTTCCAGGATGCAGTCAATGTCCTTCATAACTTCAATCTTTGGGATAAGGTGCCCTCATCTGTAAGAGAAAGACTTGAAGAAGGTCTTAAGCATCCTGAGTATGAAACTCTCAAATCCCTGGATGGAATGAATCAGATGCTTCTGAGTGTCGGAAACCAGAGAGTTGCATGTCTTGCGGCTTCTGCCAAGGCCGAGGAGCTTGGTTATACCCCGTATTTCCTTTCTGCATGCATCGATGGTGAGGCAAAGGATCTGGGAATTTTCCTTGCCGGAATTGTGAATGAGATAGTAGCTTCCGGTCATCCTTTCAAGACTCCGTGTGCACTTATCAGCGGAGGAGAAACCACGATAACGATTGTCGGAAAGCCCGAGCTCGGAGGACCGAACCAGGAAACGGTATTCGGTTTTGTCAAAAAGCTCAGGAGTAAGGATGAAATGGCTTTTGTCTGCCTCGATACAGATGGCACGGATGGACCGACTGACATAGCAGGCGGTGTCGTTGACGGCTACACGAAGGACGAGATGAAGAAGAAGGGAATAGACTTCAACGACATATTTACAAAGCACGGAACTTCCGAGGCTCTCATAAAGCTCGGTGATGCAATCTATACAGGCAATACCGGAACCAATGTCATGAACCTCAGAGTAGTTGTGGTGGAGTAAGAGAATGGAAAAGATCAGAAGAATTGAAGCAAGGGAAATACTCAATGCGAAGGGAAACCCGACAGTCGAAGCGGAAGTGGAGACTTCGTCCGGCTTTGTAGCCGTCGGCTCTGTCCCGAGCGGTACATCGACAGGTTCCTATGAAGCATGCGCCCTTTTTGACGGCGGCAGAAGGTACGGGGGGAAAGGCGTATTGAACGCAGTCCATAATGCAAACACTGTTATTGCTCCTGCCCTCATTGGAAAAAGTCTTGAGAGCCTTGAAGAACTCGACAGTCTGATGATAGCCCTCGACGGGACAGAGAACAAATCGAAGCTCGGTGCTAACGCAATCCTTGCAGTTTCTGTTGCCCTTGCCAAGGCAAGAGCACATGCAATCGGAGAACCACTTTATAAGACTCTCACTGACAGAAATGACTACAGGGTTCCCGATGTCATAGCAACCGTCATCTCAGGAGGCGAGTTCTCCCCGTCAGGTCTGGACTTCGAGGACTATCTCTACATTCTCAAAGGTTTCGACAATTTCTCTTCTGAAGTCGAGGCTCTGGTGACCCTCCGTAAGAGCCTTGAGAAGAAACTTGTCGCCAGATACGGAATATTCCCCGAAGACGGCGGGGCCCTGGCAGCTCCGATTGAAAGTACCGAAGAAGCTTTCTCCCTGATGATGGAGAATGCAGAGGAATGTGGGTTCAGAAATAACGTTACTCTCGGTCTTGATGTCGCTGCTTCCGAACTCTATTCGAAGGAGACGGGACTTTATAAGGTCAGGGGGCAGATGACGAGAGAGAATCTCTTCGTTTATTACTCCGAGCTGGTGAAGAACTATCCTCTGACATATCTTGAGGACTGCTTCGATGAGGATGACACGGAAGGTTTCAGACTTCTCACATCCTATGGCTCTGCAATCCAGAACGTCGGTGACGATCTCTTCACTTCGAATATAAAAAGGCTGGAGAAGTATGGGGAGTGTGCAAACGGACTGCTGTTGAAGATTAACCAGATCGGAACTGTGACGGAGGCTGTAAAAGCAGCAGAGTATGCCGCTTCCAGGGGAATGGATGTGACAGTATCACTCAGATCGGGGGAGACGGCGGATGATTTCATAGCAGACCTCTCCGTTGCTGTCGGTGCAAAACAGATAAAACTCGGATCCCCTGTTAGAGAAGAGAGAAATGTGAAGTATAATCGTCTACTGAAAATAGCAAAGGAGTTAGGGCAGTAGACTATGGAAAAGAATACGAAGCTTAATTGTGTCACAGCTGCAGATGCAGTCTACAGAGAACTGAGGAAGGATATCATCACGCTTAATTTCAAGCCCGGTGAGAAACTTTCGGAGGCAAAACTTGCCGAACACTACGGAGTAAGCAGGGATCCTGTAAGAAAGGCTGTATCAAGGCTTGTTCAGGAAGGACTGATGGAGAGCAGACCCCAGTACGGAACAATCGTGAGCGAGATTTCGATAAAGCAGGGCATTGCCGTCTGTGAGATACGTCTTCTTCTGGAAACTTATGCAATCAGAAAAGCGGTGAAGAACATCTCTGATGATGAGGCCGACGCTCTGTTTTCAGAACTGGATGGTATAGAAAGACGGATGTCCGGCCGGGATGATGACGCAATCAATGAGGAGATTTATGCGCTTGACGGAAAGATGCACAGAGCCATTTATGCTGCATCGGGGAATGACATGATTGCGGAAATCATAAATTCCTACGAATACATAATCTCACGTATTCAGATATCGAACATGGTCTGGCATAACCGAAAGACTGAGACCGTGAGGGAGATGCATGATGTCATTCATGCTCTCAGGGAAAGGAATGAGGACAAAGCTGTCGAGGCAATGTCTCTGCATATCAACAACATCAAGAAAACGCTTGAATCAACAGGCGAAAAAAAGGAGTAGAAAAATGAAAAGAACAATTGCTGTATTACTGGTACTGACAATGCTCGTCGCATCGGTTTTCGCAAACGGTCAGACTGAAAGCACGACCGGAACGAACTATCCCACCAAGGAAATCACGCTTATCATCCCATGGAATCCCGGTGGAACAAACGACCTTATGGCACGTGCTATGCAGCCTGTATTCAAAAGTATGTACAATGTTGACCTCGTTGTAAAGAATGTTCCGGGTGGCGGAAGTGCTGTCGGTATCACAGAGGCAATGACTGCAAAGAACGACGGTTATACACTCGGTCTTGCAACATCATCCTTCCTTGCTCTCATGGCACAGGACATGGTGGACGCAGAACTTGATTCGGCAACGAATATCATGTCTGTTGCAGAAGAACCTATCGTTCTTGTTGTAAAGAAAGGCAAGTATGCTGACGCGAATGCACTCATTGCAGCTGTCAAGGCAAATCCGGGCGCAATATCCTGCGGTATTCCGGGTTCAAACAACGTCAACCAGATCTATTCGACACTTCTTCAGGAACAGATCGGATCGTCTTTCAACTTCATGCCGTTTGACGGTGGTTCAAGAGTTGTCGCAGAGCTTATCGGCGGTCATATCGACTGCGGTGCCCTCAAGCCCAGTGAAGTCCTGACACAGGTCAAGGCAGGTGAACTTGAAATCGTCGGCGTCTTCAACAAGACCGGTCTCTCGATAATGCCTGAGGTTCCGACATTCGAATCTCTCGGCTACGATGTATTCAGACTCGGCAACGTCCAGCAGGCAGCTTATCTCATGGGACCGAAGGGACTCGATGATGCAGTTGTCGCTAAGATTATCGAGATGTTCTCAGGTGTCATCAACAGTGACGAGTACAAGGAATTCTGCGACGGCCTCGGAATCCTGCGCAATGTCAAGTCCGGTGCTGACTTCGACTCCTATATCAACGAAGTCTACAATGGTCTTGAGAAGGCAGCTTCTGAAATCTTTACTCATTAATCAGTTTGTACTTTATGCTGCTGCATAGTTTTATGTGGCAGCAGTAATTACTTTTGTTATTATTCTTCAGGCTGTCATCCGACAGGTTTTTGTGACAGCTTCCGTTGGAGGTTTTTATGGATAAAAAAGCATCGACCCAGAGATGGTACGAGAATGCTATTTATGTTTTATGCCTTATATCCTTCTCTTTTCTTCTCAGCAATGCTGCTTCTGTCAAACCGAAAGCCTATGACGGAATGCAGTCCATGACATTCCCGAAGGTCATATTCTCAATCATCATCATTCTCTGCGCCTACAAGCTCGTAATGAATCTGATTGCGATGGCGAAGGACAAGGAATTCTATTTCGAGAAGATTGACAAGAGGGTAGTCATATCTCTTGTGATGATCATTGTCTATGCAGCACTCTGGGAAGTCATCGGCTTCGGCCTGAGTTCACTGCTGTTTGTCATATTTGAAGCAAAGCTTCTGAGACCACAGTCCGCATGGTGGAAGGCAGTTGCTGTGGGTGTGGGCTCAACTGGAGTTCTGTACTTCATCTTCGGTTTTCTCTTCAATGTCGATTTTCCCGAACCGCTCATTGAGCTCATATTCGGTTGATAAAGGAGGAAAGATATGAGTTTTTCTGCTGAATTATCAGGAATAATCGGTATTCTGACTAATCCTGTAGCTATACTCTGGATACTCTTCGGAACGTTCCTCGGACTTGTATTCGGTGCACTTCCCGGACTGAGTGCAACAATGGGTGTTGCTCTTCTCATTCCGTTCACATTCACGCTTGAGCCGGTCATTGCAATCGGAATGCTTATCGGTGTCTACATCGGAGGCATTGCAGGCGGAGCCGTATCTGCAATACTCATAAATATTCCGGGAACCCCGTCATCTGTTGTCACATCAATCGACGGCTACCCGATGGCAAAGAAAGGTCAGGCACCGAGAGCACTCGGCTGGGCTGCCTTCGCCTCAGGCTGGGGCAGTGTCGTCAGCTGGCTGTTGCTCATCACGATATCTCCTCTCCTTGCCAAGCTCTGCACCGGCTTCGGATCCCCGGAATATGCAGCTCTTGCATTCTTCGGACTCTCGATCATCGCATCGGTATCTGGTAAGTCAATCATCAAGGGCGTCATTGCCGGCCTTATCGGAGTATCTCTCTCGTTTGTAGGTCTTGATCCTATCTGGGGGAACACAAGATTTACATTCGGAAACATCAACCTGATGGGAGGCATCAGCACTGTTGCAGCCCTGATCGGTCTCTATTCCATTCCGTCAATCATGAACAGCTGTCTCGATAAGGACAACGAGAAACTCAGCGGAAAGGATCTTTCCGTAAAGAACATTGTTCCTCCCTTCAGGGAACAGTGGAAGAGGAAGTGGAACATTCTCCGTTCCTCCCTTATCGGAACGATTATCGGCATCATCCCTGCAACGGGAGGCAACATCGCGGCATTCCTTGCCTATGACCAGGCAAAGAGATTCTCGAAGGAACCGGAAACATTCGGCGAAGGAAATCCGGACGGAATCATTGCTTCCGAAGCTTCCAACAACGGCGTCTGCGGCGGAGCACTCATTCCTATGCTCACGCTCGGAATCCCCGGCGACAGTGTCACTGCCGTCCTCCTCGGAGGTCTCATGATTCACGGCATAACACCCGGCCCGCTCCTCTTCTCGGAGTCTCCGGATCTCATAGCCGGAATCTTCACGACAGTCTTTGTTGCGACAATCTTCATGGTCCTTCTGCAGGTTTTCGGTATCAAGATATTCGTCAAGACACTGAATGTCCCAGTAAACTACCTGAGTGCAGTTCTCGTCATGCTTTCTCTCGTCGGCTCGTTTGCCATCAGAGGAAACTTCTTCGATGTTCTCCTGACGCTATTCTTCGGCCTCATCGGATTTGCTCTCAATAAGGGCGGATTCCCGTCAGCCCCTGTTGTACTCGGTCTTGTCCTCGGCAGCATGTTTGAAAGTGAATTCAGAAGGGCAGTCAAGCTCGGTGGAGGAAGTGTATCCATCTTCCTCAAGCGTCCTGTCGCTCTCATCATCATCCTTGTCGCTCTGGCAATCATCGTATCGACAGTGATTAAGAGCAGAAAGAAGACAGCGAAGGAAGACTGATAACCCGTAACTATTTATGAAGACGGATTAAATTAATCCCCTTCGTATTATTCCCCTCAGTATCCTCCGGTTGACTCCAGAGGATACTTTTTACCGGCGCTTTCCCGGACTTAGACAGCAGGAAAAAGATGATTATACTCATAGCAGAAAAATTTGATGATTCACTTCCCGGGAAACTCAGGGTCTTCGGAGAAGCAACGTACGACATGGAGCGTCTGGAAGAAGCCGATGTTCTACTTGTAAGAGGAAGGAGAGTCGGAAAAGATACAATCGACAGAGCAAAGAACATGAAGCTCATCATCCGCGGTGGTGTCGGCATGGACAACATCGATATTCCTTACTGCAAGGAAAAGGGAATCGTCGCAACTAACACCCCCAAGTCATCGGCTATCGCAGTTGCAGAGCTCGCATTCTGCCTCATGCTCAGCACACCGAACAATCTCTGCTTCTATGATTCCACAATGAAGAACGGCGAATGGGCAAAGAAGACAAAGAGACACGAACTCTACGGAAAGACTCTCTGTCTCCTCGGCATCGGAAACATCGCAAGAAAGGTTGCTGAAAGAGCACATGCATTCGGCATGAAGGTCGTCGCTTACGACAAGTACGTCGCTCAGTCTGACCTGGCTGAAATGATGAGTCTCGAAGATGCGGTAAAGGATGCAGATTACATCTCCATGCACCTTCCTCTCACACCCGAAACAGAGAAGATGGTCAATAAGGATCTCATCGCGAAGATGACAAGAAAGCCTGTCATCATCAACACAGGCCGCGGCAAGTGTATCGACGAAGAGGCAGTTGCTGAAGCTCTCCAGAGCGGTGACCTTTCATGGTTCTGCACGGACGTCTACTCATCAGAGCCTCCATTCGAGGCAGGAAGCCCTCTCTTTGCATGCAAGAACGTCACGTTCACACCGCATGTCGGCGCAAACAGCGAAGAGAACCTTCTCAGAATCGGCGAAGAGACATTCGCAACAATCGAGAAGTACCACAAGGAAGGTCTTGTTTAAGGCATAAGGCGGGGGAGCTATGGTAAAGAGAATCGACGATACAAACAAGGCTATTATAAGGCTTCTGCAGGATGGAAGACGTCCTTATTCCGTGATTGCGGATGAACTGGGCATCACCGAAAACACCGTCAGAAGCAGAGCTAACAAGCTTCTCGAGGATGGCGTACTGAAGATTACGGGAATGGTTGATCCTGAATTCGTTCCCGGTCTCCAGGTCATCTACATGGGCATAAAGCTCTCGACAATGGAGCTTGCAAAGAAGGCAGATGAGTTCATGACTCTCCGCGGTGTCGTCTCCGTTGCCGTAGTCACAGGCCGCTATGACCTTATAGTGAAGCTCGTTCTGAGTGAAGATGAGGATCTTTCCCTCCTGAATTTCTTCTCAAACGAGCTTACGAAGATTTCGAACGTGCTGGATGTCGAGACGTATGTAGTCTATCAGTCACACAATCTCCTCGTTCCGTACATTCTGTAAGACGCAGTTACGCTCTTTTCCCCTCTGTTTTCCGCGGAGGGGATTTTTCTTGTCCCTGTTCCCCGTATTCTATATAATTGCAGTTATCATATTTAAGGACTGATAATGAACAGAGATTCGTTTAAGGATATACAGCCGTATTTCGGCAGGGACTTCGATGACGCCATAGCACGCCTGGCGTCGAAGAGGGAGTACATCGGGGCATTTGCATGCATGCTGGCGGGAAATGACCTGAGTGCAATAGCTTCAGTCGTCAGTGACATTACCTCCAGACTCGGGGAAGTCCATTCCTACGACGAGTTCCAGCATATCATAACGGCAGGTTATTTCATCCCGACCGTCATCAGAAACACGATGACGAACTTCACGGTATCGGGTGGGGAGAACCTCGATCCTGATAAGGGATACCTCTTCATATCGAATCACAGGGATATTATTCTTGACTGCATGCTTCTTGACTATGCGCTGCTTCTCTCGAACAAGCCGCTCTGCGAGATGGCTGTCGGGGACAACCTCATGGTGAATCAGTTCGTCGAGGACCTGTTCCGTGTGAACGGAGGAATAATAGTGAGGAGAAACCTCCCGATGAGGGAGAAGTTTCTCGCGTCGCTGGAGCTTTCACAGTACTTTGTAGAGACAGTCACCGAGGAGCACAAGTCAATCTGGGTTGCCCAGAAGAGCGGGAGGAGCAAGGACGGAATCGACCTGACGCATCCCGTCATCATCAAGATGCTCTACCTCTCGAAGCGCGACAGCGGCGTAAGCTTTGCAGAGCTCATAAGAGAGTGCAACATCGTACCCGTCGCCATCAGCTACCAGTTCGACCCGAATGACATCAACAAGGGCAGGGAGGAAATCCAGAAGGAACAGAACGACGGCAGGTACGAGAAGAAGAAGTACGAGGATCTCATCAGCATGGTCAAGGGCCTGAGATGCCAGAAGGGAGATGTGCATATCTCGATAGGAGAGCCCATCACGAAGGAGTGCAGCACCCCCGAGGAAGTTGCGAGGGAGATTGACAGGCAGATTCATCTTTCCTATAAGCTCTATGATACGAACTACATGGCTTATGACTATCTTGAGGGTACACGGAGGTTCTCTCCGGAGTACGACCGGCTGAAGATGGATGCCTTTCTCTCGCGTTTCAATCATCTCTCCCCGGATCTCAGGGCCTATGTTCTCAACACATACGCTAATCCCGTGAGGATGATGCTTGAGGAAAAAGAGCGTGAAGAAAAGTAAGCTTCTTCTTATCCTTATTCTCTCTCTTGTTATTATTTCATGCTCGAAGGAGAGCTTCTCGCTCTCGTCGTCCCTGCTTTACAGAAATATTTCATTGACGGAGGAGGGGAGAAGGGAGGAGGCAGTGCTGAAGCTTTCACTCTCGTCAGCATCAGGCGATGAGACTTACACCTTTCTTCTTGTCTCTCCTGACGGAGACCTCAGGTGGGAGGGCAGCCTTACTCTGAGCGGTTCGTTCTACACTTCAGATACTCTCGGAATAACGGAAGGCGCACGCTTTGAGGAAGGGGAGTACAGACTTTATATCTACTCGTCGTCGGGTTCTGAACTCGACAGGACGATTTCTCTCCAGAAGGAAGAAGGGGACTACAGCTTCTCCAATGCCTCGTCAAAGGATGATGCCGTCATTACATATTATGACCGTGAAGGATTTGAAATAAACGCAGACGAAGAGGCCGACTGGGCTCTCATCCGCTACAGTGACAGATACTCCAACAGCATAACACTCCGCACCGAATTCAACGTCTAGACGGTGCGTCCCACCATCTTCATGAGGTTTTCCTTCGTAAGTCTTATGAGGAACGTGCGTCCGTGCGGGCAGCATGGCTCGTCCATTCTGAATACCTTCTCGAGAATGCCGAGCGCCGTGTACCTGTCGACTTCGTCACCCATCTTTATCGCAGCTCTGCATGCCATCGTGGCAAAGAGGTTCTCCTCGAGTTCGTGCTCGTCTGACTTCGCATTCACCACAAATGACGTTATCTTGTCCTCGATTCCGCGGCATACTGCAGGTATTGCCGTTATTTCCCAGTTACCCTTCGATATGCGGCCAAGCATTATGCCGAGCTTCGTGTAGATGTGGCAGTGGTTTTCAAGATATTCATCCGTGATGTCGTCGACTTCAAGCTTTATGGGAACGAGAAGGTTCTGCAGTGTCTTCTGGGAGACTATCTCGTCGTAGAGAATCCTTTCGTGAGCGGCGTGCTGGTCAACAAGGTACAGTACCCCGTTTCTCTCGCAAATGAGAAAGAGTCTGAAGGCCTGGCCGATGTAGATTATCTCGTCCTTCTTATTGTCTTCCGCCTCTTCTCTTTCTTCCCTTATCCTTGCTTCGCTTTCCCTTACTCTCCTGAGTTCCTTCGCCTTCTCGAGCCAGTCCTTGTCCCTGGGAACGTACGGTGTGATTCTTTCACCCACCGTTTCGCCATCCTGCTTTTTTCCGGCTCTTTCAGCGTACTTCTGAACTAATGTGTTCTCTTCCTTTTCTGTGCTTTCCTGCTGCTCTGCAGAGGACCTTGAGGAAGCAGGGGAAGGGAATGAGGATGCAGAAACGGAACCGAATGAGGACGTTCTCTTTCCGTTTTCCCATCTTCCGGCATTATCGAAGAGGTAGAACTGGTTATCGCTTCTGATTTCGGGAATCTTTCTTTCGATTCCCTCCTTGAGCATTGAAGATACGGTATGATGGACTTCGGGAAGGTTTCTCAGTTTCACTTCCTTCTTCGCGGGGTGTATGTTGAAATCCACAAGCTCCGGTTTGTCGTCGATGAAGACGCATGCGTAGGGGAAGCTTCCTCCGGGAAGAAGCTCTCCGTAGCCGTAGATTACGGCCTGGACTATCGAGTACTCCTCGACGGGGCGTCCGTTGACGTATATTCTTATTTCCTTTCTGTCGGAGCGCTTCTGAGCACTTGATGCGGCAACGATTCTTACCCTGTATTCCTCTTCCTGTTTCTCGAGGTAATATACATCCGCATCCGCGATGGAATACTCGCGGTAGAGCATCATCACCCTTTCCTTGAGTGTCTGTCCCTTGGGCCACCTCAGCCTCAGTGCGCCGTCCATTGTCAGCGTGAAGCCGATAAGCGGGAAGGCCAGTGCCTTCGATATGAATAGACTGCGGCACATTCCGCCTTCAGTGCTGCTGCGCTTGAGGAAGCTTCTTCTTGCCGGAATATCGTAGAAGAGGTTCTCGCTTGTGACTTCCGTTCCCTTCTCCGGCCCCGAGGAGAGTACGCTGCCGCGTTTTCCGTTATCTATGGTGATAGTGGATTTTGTCCCGGTTTCTCCGTCGCATGTAGATACCGTGAGTGTTGCTACAGCGCCGATTGAATACAGCGCTTCGCCGCGGAAACCGAGAGTCTGTATTTTATAGAGGTCATCCTCTGTCTTTATCTTGCTTGTGGCGTGCGGTGAAGCGATGACAGAAACGTCATCTCTTGCGATTCCGCTTCCGTTGTCTTTGACTTTTATCCTGTCGATTCCGCCGCCGTCGACCGTGACGGCTATCTCATCGCCCTTTGCGTCGATTGCGTTGTCGAGAAGTTCCCTCAGAATTGCCTGCGGGCGGTCTATGACCTCTCCCGCTGCTATACGTGAGGAGAGGCGGGGAGGGAGGAGTGTTATCGCGCTCATCAGTTACCGCTCTCGTCCCCGATGTCGACGAGTGTCTGTGTGACCCTGATGGATGATGGCGATGAAGTTGTCTTCTTCTCTTCCGTAAGGGAGCTCTCCTTCACTTCAACGACAGGCTCAGCCGGCGCTGTGAGTGTTCTCTCGGCCTGGGTGATTACGGGTTCTTCGGGAGCAGCGACGCTTTCTTCAACCGTGACGAACACGGGAGGCGCGGGAACTCTTACAGTTTCGTCGAGAGTAGAGACGCTCTCTGATGCTGCCACTTCCTCTTCTCTTGTCTCTTCAGCCCTGAGGGCTCTGTTTTTTATGGAATCAAGACCTTCTCCGGCCTTTATCGTCGTGTATGTACCTCTGATGGAATCGTATGATGTGATGTCCTCATCGCCATGGTTGAAGATGTATTCCTCATCCCCGGTGCTCCTGACGTAGTAGTCACCTTTTTTTACGGCCTCCGTGAGCGTCGTCGGAGTGTAGATTCTGACGCTTCTGTCTGAAGTCGTGCATACCGCGCCTTCACCTGTGACGACATAGAGTGTGAACGTCTTTCCGTCGTCAACGACGGTTGCTATGGTATCCTTTCCGATGATGAGTTTTATACCGTCGCCTTCAGCCGTGATCTTCTCGTCATCGGTCATGACCACAAGACCCTTTTCATCCACTACGACTTCCGTCTTCCTGACTGTCCTGCCGTTGCTTGCGACAATTGTGCAGTTCCCTGAAAAGGAAAGTGAATCGGATGCAAAGGAAGCGGAAACAATCATCAAAAACAGAACAAGTAAGGCTGTAATCTTCTTCATACCCGGAATATTAGCACACATGCCCCTTTTTCTCCATATTTCACTGGTTTTTAAGGGACGAAAAATCATGTGCGTTGTAGATATGCTCCCTTGTGAGCTTATCTATATGGCAGAGAGAGGAGACAATGGGTTTCAGTCTTGCCCTGACGTTCGTCTGGTCATACGGGCAGACCGGCTTTATTACGGGAATGTCATACGATGCTGCAATTCTCTTCGTCACGTTCTCCTTCGTCTCGATGAGTGGCCTTATGATCTCGATCTTGCCGTCGAAGAAGTCCATCTTCGGTTTCATCGTCGAGAAGTCCGCACGGAAGCAGAGGTTCATGAGCGTCGTCTCGACAAGGTCGTCGAGATGGTGTCCGAGAGCTATGCGTCTTATGCTGTGTTCTCCGGCCCACGAGAACAGGATACGGCGTCTGTTACGTGCGCAGAGGTAGCAGTTGAAGTCGTCTTTGAACGACGTGGGGAACTGTGATTCGTCGAGTATCGTGAGGGGAATCTCAAGGTCATCGAAGTAGAGTCTTATCTTTTCCCTGAACGAGGGCTCGATCGGGTGCTCAAGCCAGTCTATCATCACGGCTTCTAGAGAATAGGGACTCTTCAGCCAGCGACGCCTGAGTGAGAGGGCGAGTGCAAGTGAGAGCGAGTCCTTTCCTCCCGATGCACCGATGAGAATCTTCTCGCCCCCGTCTATCATGGAGTAGGTGCTGACTGTCTTTCCGACTCCCCTGATGAATCTCATGATCCATGGCGGGATGTCACCGTTGATGAGGTCTCTGTAACTCAGTTTCTCTTCACTCATAGCGAATACCAGGTAAGGGCTGCCGCGGCGTCCTTTGTCTCTATGTATGACGGAAGATAGAGTGCAACGCGCCTCAGACTCTTTCCGAAGAGGTGTGACACCTCTCCCGTGAAGACCATATCTGTGTCTTCTATGTCTCTTACGCTCCCGTCTTCACAAAGAAGTGCTATGTGGCTTTCAAAGCTGATGGGCTCGGGGATGTCGATGATGACTTCCCATTTCTCGAGGGATGGATAGTTAGCCCTGAGGCGTCGCCAGATGTCCCCTTCCATCTCTTCCTTCGTTTCAAGGTTTCTTGCGGCAGTCTCTATCTTTCCGCCGTCCGAGTATTCCTTTTCCGCTTTCCTTTCAAGAAGGTCGTTGTGCTCGACCCTGTCGACAAGAACAAGGGACGGAGTCTCTTTCATGTGCTCAAGGCAGAGCGTGTTGAATTCGTTGTCGTCGAGGTAGTAGAGGTCGTCATAGCGGATTGTCCCCTGCAGAAGTGCCCTTGTGAGGGCCTTCTTGATCATGCACGTTGCGGCCCTCACGCCCTTATGCCAGTAGAGGGAGCGGTACATCATGTACTTCGAGAAGAGTATCTGCTCCACACTCGATACCGCCTCTTTCTCGAGGCAGAGGCGTCCCTGCGAATACGAGAGTGATGATATTATGAAATCCGTATCCTGCCTGCCGTAAGTCAGGCCGCTGAAGTAGCCGTCGCGGGAGAGATAGTCGAGCTTGTCGGGGTCGAGGGTTCCCGAGAGCACGTTCCTGTAGAAGAGCGTCTCCTCGTCCCCCGTGAGCTGGTCCTTGTCGATGATAGCCGCAGTAACGGCAGGGTCGGCGCCTGCCCTTCTCACGGCCTCGTTGAGATCAGGACGGTTCATAATCATGTCCGCCGCGATTTCCTCGTGCTCCCTTATTGCAAGCTCCTTCAGGGAGTGTGCATAGGGAAAGTGCCCGATGTCGTGAAGAAGGCATGCGGATAGGAAGCTCATTATTCCCTTTTCAGTGAAGGGAAGCGTGTCGGCCTTTCTCGATAGCGAGAGAAGAATCTGACGTCCCAGATGGTAGACACCTATCGAGTGGTCGAGACGTGTATGCACCGCCCCGGGATATATATGGTAGCTTGGTCCGTTCTGCTTTATGCGTGCAAGCTTCTGCACGTCCCTCACTTCCGTAAGGGCCTTGAGAGCCTTTGTCATCGGGATGCTCTGCCAGAGGGGATCCTTGACGAAGTGGGTGAAACCCCTGTTGAGTATGTCCTGTGCTTCGTTTCTGTTCATCGTGAATTATTATATCATCAGAGCGGCTTTTCATATATACTAGCTTCATGAAAAGAATCACCGTTTTCACAGCTGTGCTCTTATCGTCATTTCTTCTTTTCCCGTCCGTTGCCCCCATATCTTCGGTGTTGGGGAAGATTTCTGTAAAACCGGAGGAGGGAAGCGCGGAGTATCTTGTGTGGAGAGCTGTGAAGAAGGAGTACAGCGACAGGTGGCTGGAAGATTATACATCGTCCCCCGTTCCGTTCGCACTTGCGTACTCTTCGTCTCTTTCGTCTCTTCTTCCTCTCTCGGATTATCTTGTCTCCGTGGAGAATGACGGGGAAGTAAAGGTCCTCGACCGGGAGAGCGGCACCGTTATCACATTCATTATAAAGGAGGGCAGGATAGCCGCCCTCCGTGTCGATTGAGAAGTTTTTCTCCTACTTTGTCAGCTCTTCGAGTCTGTCAAGAAGCGCATTGAAGTGTTCGGCAGTTGCCTCCACCGCATCGCTTTTCGACATGTCGACGCCGGCAACCTTCAATGCCTCGATGGGATAGCGTGAGCCGCCTGACCTGAGGAATGTGAGGTAGTCGTTCTTTTCCTTCTCTCCGCCGTTGAGTACTCTCTCCGAGAGTGCAATGGATGCCGCGATTCCTGTTGCGTACTTGTAAACGTAGAATGCGTTGTAGAAGTGCGGAATCCTGAGACCTTCCATATCTGAATTGGATTCGAACTCGAGTCTGGGGCCGAAGTATGCTTCGAGAAGGCCCCTGTATGTCTTTCTCATGTAGTCGATGGTAAGCGGTGTGCCGTTCTCTGCCGCTTCGTGGAGAAGCAGTTCGTACTCCGCAAACATCGTCTGACGGAAGAATGTTGCGACGATATCCTCAAGCTGCTTCGAAACAAGGTATGCCTCTTCTTCCCTGCTCTTTGCGTTCTTTATGAGATAGTGGGAGAGAAGGTTCTCGTTGAATGTCGACGCAACCTCCGCTTCGAAAATCGTGTAGTCGTAAGATGGGAAGGGATTGCTGTGCGACGAGAAGTAGGAGTGCATCGAGTGCCCGCCTTCGTGGATGAGCGTGAAGACGCTGTCTAGCACCTCTTCCTCGAAGTTCGTGAGTATGTACGGGTTACCCTTGAAGCCGCCTGATGAGAAGGCACCGCTTCTCTTTCCTTTGTTCTCGTAGCGGTCGACCCAGCGGCCTTTCGTGAGACCATTCACGAGTGTGGCTGAATAGTCCTCTCCGAGGGGCTTTACAGCTTCCTTTATGATGGCGACAGCCTCGTCGTATGTGTGGCGGCCGTTGACCTCCGGAACCATTGCGACATATACGTCGTAGTGTTTGAGTTTATCCTTGTGCAGCATCTTCGCCCTGAGGTCATAGTATCTGTGAAGATACGGGAATGCCTTGTGGACGTTCTCGATGAGGGAAGTGTAGACGCTTTTATCTACATTGTCGGGAAAGAGTGCGCATTCGAGCGAGCTTTCGTAGCCGCGTGCACGGGAGATGAAGATATCGTTCTTTATCGAGCCTTCGTATATGCGTGCCAGTATATGCTGGTGCTTCTCGTAGACAGCGTAGAGTTTCTCGTATGTTTCCTTCCTGATGCTCTCGTCCTCGCTTCTGATGAACTTCGCGAACGTGGAGTGGGTGAGCTTCTCGCCCCTGACTTCCCCGAAGTCGAAGTCGATGTTGTTGGCATCCCCGAATGCCTGCTGGTAGCCGGATCTGTTGGCTGAGAAGAGGCTCATGATTCTCTCTTCCTTATCGGAGAGTACATGTTCCTTCATCCTTCTCGCTTTCGTGATATAGATTCTGTAGTCCCTGTTTCTCTCTTCGGCAAGGTAGCTGTTCACCTTCTCGTCGGAGAGTGCCATGATTTCCGGATCCATCCAGCTTGTGGCCTCTGCAACTCTGCTCTGGAGCATGTCCGCAAGACCCGCATCCTCCATTACGAGCGGATTTGTGGAATCTGCAGAGTAGTTGAGGTAAGCCCAGTGGAGTGTCGTCTCCTCGTCGAGGATGTACGAGAAGAAGACTTCGAGTGCATTGTGGAATGCATCCGGAGACTCTCCCAGTCTCCCCCTGTACTCCTTGAGGGAGTCCAGTCTCCCCTCGAGGTCCTTGAGTTTCTTTCTGTAATCATCCCTGTCTCTGCAGAGCGCAGAGAGGTCCCATGTGTCGTTTACTTTCTGATCCTTTCGTTCCATTGTTGATTATCCTTTGATTTCTTTTTCAATGAGTTCTCTTATTATTCTCGCAGCCTTGCCGCGGTGGGAGTATCTGTCCTTTTCGCCTTCCGGAAGGGTGGCGACAACGCATCCCGCTTCGTTGTTGTAGAAGACAGGGTCGTAGCCGAAGCCTCCGTTGCCGCTTGATGGTGTGAGAGCGATGCTGCCTTCGCTGTTTTCCTGAATTACGTAGATGCGGGTGGGGGAGAGATAGAGACAGACAGCACAGGCGAATACCGCCTCCCTGTCCTCGATTCCCTCCATGTTCTCGAGAAGGAACATGTACTTCTCCCTGTCTGTGAGCTTACGTCCCTTCTCCTCTTCTCCGTAGCGTGCCGTGTGGATACCCGGTTTTCCTCCGAGAGCCTTCACACAGAGCCCGGAGTCGTCCGAGAGCACCGGCTGGTGCACGATATCATAGAGAGCTTTTGCCTTGATTACAGCATTGTCGATGAACGTTTCTCCGTTCTCATCGGGGTCGAAGGCTATCCCCTCTTCCTTGGGAAGTGTGAGTTCGAAGCCACCCAGGAGCCTCGACATCTCCTTCTTCTTGTGGTCATTGCCTGATGCAAAGTATAGTTTCATTGTCAAAACCTTTCCGGCGGAAACCTCGACGCTGCGTCGCCGGAGGGTTGCGGCTTACGATATTCCGCAGAGAGTGCCGTAAACTCTCAGGGAAATGGAGACAGACACCTTTACTGTCCGCGTCTCCTGCGCTAATGTGTCCCACGCTCAAGTCAATCGGGGATTTAGCGCCCCAGTGCCGCAGAGCGTCAGGCTGAAACGAAACCCGACGGTGCCTGTTTCCCCGATGACGTAGCACCATGAGCGCTTGAGCTGTTCAACCCGGGCGGTTACTGCCGGATGGAACCATCAGGCCGCCACATACCCCAAGGCTTGCCTCGTGGGTGGGGTTATGCTCTGATGATAATGGAAATCATGTGAAAGTTAAATTACTTATTCTCTCGAGTTCTTTCCTGATGAGGCAGATTCCCATGCTGACCGTACTCCTCGAGAGTCCCATCGCCGATGCGATGTCCTCGTGAATCACTCCCTTCACGCAGCGTCCCGCATCCTCGAGGCGATTGCGGTGACACCTTACCTGCGAGAGGTAGTTTTCCTTGAGAACGCGGTATTCCTCCTGACTGGATGCCCTGTACATGCTGTTCTTGATTCTCGCCATCATGCGCCAGTGCATGGCCGCCTTCTCGAGATTCCTGTCACGCTCGGGGTAGCTGCGGCGTATTATCTCGTTCTTGAGATATAGAAGACGAGCAAATGCCGCTTCGTCCACCTGAAAGACGCGGGCGTAGTTCTTCGCATCCTTCTCCTCGTCTCCTCCGGGAGGAAGGGAGAGGATGAAGAGGAGGAAGTTACGTCTGAAGTGCTTCCTCTCGAGCTTGTTTCTAAGTATCCTTTCACGTCTTGATCTGACGGGAGGCGAGAACCAGTTGCGCTCTTCAACGATGTACTTCGTCACGTCTGTCATGTTCATCGAGGCAAAGCGCGTTGGGTTGCATATGAGAATGGAGTAGAGCGGGTCATCCTTCTCCTCCGTGGTGCGGTCTTCGTCGACCGAGTAGAACTCACACGTCTCGCTCATGTATTCGGCCTCTATCGACTTTCTTGTTCCCGGATTCTTCCTCACTCTACGTATGCGGTAGATGCATACCTGCTTCAGGTAGTGGTTGAAGCTGTGTGATGCGATACGGTACGAGCGGATGACCTTTTCAAGGTCGTCGTAGATGTTCAGGAAGACTGACGAGATCATGTCATCGCTCATCAGCAGCTGTTCCTTGCATATGAGATAGACAAGTTCCTTCGTCCTCTCCTTTATGTACCTTCCTTCCTCCGTTTCCACTGTCTGATTCCCGCGGCTGTTGTAGCGGATGACAGCCTCAGAAAATGCCCTGTCTTCACTGTCCGTCAATAAATCTTTTCTCATACTCCCTCTCCATTTCCCTCTTATATATGGGTAATTACTCTTTATGATAGAAGTGTGCCACCAGGGAAAAGACAGAAGATGGAGTCTGTTTTGTGATATATGCAGACGTTAAAGTGCAAATATGGAGTTTTTCCTCCGATAATTGATTGTTTTCCTCCCCGGAATTAAGATTCGCGTTATGAGTGACAGGAAAAGGAAAACGGCAGTTGTCATCAACGCCGCCGTCATTGTTTTCGAGATTTATGCTCTTTCGTATACGTTCTTTTTCATGAACGGCTCGTTCGATGTCTCCGCATTCCTGTTCTATACGAACGACAGCAACATCCTCGCGCTTCTTTCTTCCTCTGTCTATGTCTTTTCTTCCCTGAAGGGGAGAAAGACTCCGGAAGGGCTGAGAGTCGTGGCCGCGTCCTCACTCACGCTCACGTTCCTCGTCGTCATATGTGTTCTCATTCCCCTCGAGAGGGAGAGTGCGTCATATCTTCTTCTTGGCAGGGCATGCTTTCTTGAGCATCTCGTGTGTCCCGTTCTTTCCTTTGTATCTTTCGTCTTCTTCGAGGACGGCTCGGCGCTTACAGAGAGGAGTGCAGTATCTGCTCTGCTGCCGACTGCCGTATATGGCGCTCTTTTGATGATTCTGAATATAGCGGGGGTAGTGGAAGGGCCGTACCCGTTCCTCAGAGTATATGAGCAGCCTGTATATATGTCTTTTGTCTGGTTTGCTGCCATTTTCGGTGGCGATTATCTTATTGCAAGGGTTCTTCTTCTCGCGAAAAAGAGGCAAAGATAAAGCCCCGGTTTCCCGGAGCCTGTGATTATTTCATTTCAAGGAGACTGTTGTCCATTCCGATTACCTTCGGCCTTGTTCCCTTCGTGACGCATTCTTCATCGACGATGAGTTCCTTCACGCCCGGAACGGACGGAACGGAGTAGGAGACATCCATCATCAGGTTCTCGACGATGCTTCTGAGACCGCGCGCTCCCGTCTTCTGATCGAACGACTTCTTCGCGATAGCCTTCACTGCTTCATCGGTGAACGTGAGCTTGATTCCGTCAAGCGCGAACGACATCGTATACTGCTTTATTATGGAGTTCTTAGGCTCCGTAAGTATTCTCACGAGGTCCTCTTCCTTGAGATTCTCGAGACTTACATGAATCGGGAGACGACCGATGAATTCGGGAATGAGCCCGAACTTCACGAGGTCATCCGGATGGAGCATTCTGAAGAGCTCTCCCAGTTCCTTCTCCTCGTTCTCCTCGACCTTTGCACCGAAGCCCATTGAAGATACCGCAGTTCTTTTCTCGATGACCTTGTCGAGTCCCACGAATGCGCCGCCGCAGATGAAGAGTATGTTTGATGTGTCAATCTTGAGCATCTCCTGGTTGGGGTGCTTTCTTCCGCCCTGCGGCGGAACGGATGCAACCGTTCCCTCGATTATCTTCAGGAGTGCCTGCTGGACACCTTCTCCGGAGACATCACGGGTGATTGAGACGTTCTCTCCCTTCTTTGCAATCTTGTCTATCTCGTCGATGAAGACGATTCCCTTCTCGGCCTTCTGAATGTCGAAGTCTGCAGCTTCGATAAGCTTGAGGAGGATGTTCTCGACATCCTCTCCGACGTAGCCCGCTTCAGTGAGCGTCGTTGCGTCGGATATTGCAAACGGTACATTCAGTTTTTTTGCAAGGGTTCTGGCGAGCAGGGTCTTTCCGGTGCCTGTCGGTCCGATAAGAAGGATGTTCGACTTATCGATTTCGACACCGCTTTCCTTTATCTTCTCGGCGTACTTGATTCTCTTGTAGTGGTTGTAGACTGCAACGGAGAGCACCTTCTTGGCATCATCCTGACCTATGACGTACTCGTCGAGGTACTTCTTGATTTCCTCGGGTGTTGGGATTTCGAGAGACTCGAATCCGTCCTCTCCCGCTTCCTTCTTCTGGCTGCGCATGATTTCATTGCAGGTTTCTATGCAGTTCTCGCAGATTGCGATTCCCGGACCCGTCACGGCTCTCAGGTGCCCGTCAAGGGGCTGACCGCAGAACGAGCAGTACTTAACGTTTCTAGCCATTCTTCCTCATCACCTTGTCGACAATGCCGTACTCGACGGCCTCATCGGCACTCATGTAGTAGTCGCGCGAAATATCCTTAGTGACAGTCTCTTCGCTCTTTCCCGTATGAAAAGCGAGAATCGATGTCGTGAGGGCCTTTATCCTCTGCATCTCCCTGTTCGTCACGATGATGTCCGTTGCCTGGCCTTCGGCTCCGCCGGAGGGCTGGTGAATCATGACGCGTGCGGAGGGGAGAATGAAGCGGTTGTCCTTTGCTCCTCCCGCGAGGATGATTGCCGCCATCGAACATGCCTGACCGATGCAGATTGTCCTTACCGGGCATGCGATGTACTGCATCGTGTCGTAGATGGCAAGTCCCGCAGTGACGCTTCCGCCGGGGGAGTTGATGTAGAGGTTGATGTCCTTCTTCGGATTCTCGCTCTCGAGGAACAGAAGCTGTGCGACGACGAGGTCTGCCATGGCATCGTTTACTTCTCCGTCGACGAAGATGATCCTGTCCTTCAGAAGTCTTGAGAAAATATCATAGGTACGTTCCCCCGTACCTGTCTGTTCAAGTACATAGGGAACGTATGTATTCATTTTGGGTTTAGCCAAGTCTTACTCCTCTTCGGCCTTCTTCTCGACTGCCTTGAAGCTGTTGTTCTCGACGAGGAACGGAATGACCTTCTGGAACTTGAGGTCTTCCTTCACATATTCCTTGTATGCTTCTCTGCTCTTCTCGTCGATCTTCTCGTAGGCATCCTTGCCGCCGAGAGCCTCGATGATTTCGTCTTCAGTCACCTCGAAGTCTTCCTTGTCAGCGATTGCGGAGAGTAGAACTTCTCTCTTTGCGTCCTCTCTGGCTTCATCCTTCCAGGAAGCAAGGAGGCCTTCCTTTGTCTGGCCGTTGCGCTTCAGCATCTCGAGAAGTGTCTTCTCGTCACCGAATGTCTGTCTCACGAATGTGTTCCACTGGTTGTCGAGAACCGTGCTGACCATTGTCTCCGGTACTGTGAAGGAAACTTTCTCCATGAGAGCCTTCACTACAGCATCGCCCTTGACGTTCTTCCTGTATTCCTCGGCCTTTTCCTCGAGGTCCTTTCTGACGCCTGCCCTGAGGTCGGCGACAGTCTTGTATTCGTCCTTCACATCCTGTGCAAAGTCGTCATCGACTTCGGGAAGCTCTCTCTTCTTGAGCTTTGTGAGGGTGATGGAGAGCTTGACAGTCTTGTTCTTGAATTCTTCTTCAGGAGCATCCTCTTCGCCGTAGGTCTTTTCGACTTCCTTGCTGTCCCCTGCGTTCATGCCTGCGATGTCGCTGTCAATCTTGAAGAGGTTGTATGTCTTACCGAGAGTGAGGGAGAAATCAGTTCTTGCATAGTCAATGAGTTCCTCATCGCCTTCGTGTACTGTGTATGTGACTGTTGCGATATCGCCATCCTCTGCAGGAGTTGTCTTGTTGACGACGATAGCGTTCTGGTCTCTGAGGTTCTCGATTTCCTTTTCCACGTCCTCGTCGGTGACGATCTTGTCAGTGAATTCGACTTCAAGTCCCTTGTACTCGGGAAGGTCGAAGACCGGGAAGATGTCATACTTTACAGTATATGTGACATCGCTGTTCTTCTTGAACGGAAGGAGCTTCTCTTCATCCTGAAGCTCGGGAACGCAGTAGGAGATGGGTCTCTCCTTCTTGTCGAGTGTCTCGATTGTTTCCTTGAGAGAGGATTCCATGAGGTCGAATGTGACTTCCTCCCTTACCTGGTCGCCGATCTTTCTCTCTACTACTGAAAGCGGAGTGTGACCCTTTCTGAAACCGGGCATTTCGATTTCCTTGGCATATTTTGCGAGCTTTTCGCTGTATGCCTTTTCGATGGATGCAGCATCGATTGTAAGTGTCAACGATGCCTGACTGTTCCCTAAATCTGTAAATTTCTTTTCAGTTACCATTTTATCTGGAACTCCCTTGCAAATATGTTGTTACGTGATAGTAGCCAAACCAATATATACTTTTTCATTTTGTTTGTACATAAGCCACATTTTCAACATAACCAGGAAAAAACGGGGAGAAAAGCAAAAGAGGGAAAAAATTCTGAAAAATCCTGGAAAAAAAGAAAAAAACAGGGCACTAGGTCATAATCTGTCCTACTAGGGGCGTCATAATTGAGCCAGAAGGACGCATTTATGACAAACAGTGAAATAGTGAAGACAGCAGAGGAAGGAAAGTACGACAGCAGGGTGGCATCACGCTTCATCCGCTCTATGGAGCCGTTCATACGCTCGGTTTGCTCACGCTTCTGTTCATCAGGGAGATTTATCCCGTTCCGTGACGACATATTCGTCGCGGCAGAGGAAGGAATGTACAAGGCGATTCTGAACTTCGATTTCTCGAAGAAGGGATTTCTGTGCTACGCGAGAAAGTCAATCGAGATGGAGATAAGGCTCTTCTTGAGTAACGAGACACGGACCGTCCGGCTTCCCCGGTATGTCACATCCGCACAGAAACTGATAGCTGACTACAGAAGGGAAAACGGGGACGGGGACATCCTGGGGGCAATGAAGGCTTGTGGCATAACGAGCGAGAAGACGTATCGTCTTGTCGAGAACGCACGCTCGTTCGATACCGTCTCCTCACTCGACTATGAAATAAACGGGAAGGGGACCCCTCTGGGCACTCTCATTTCTGACGGGACAAGCGTCGACGACGAGATTCTCCTCTCCGAGACGGAGTCGGAACTGAGGCGTTCCCTTCTTTCCCTGTCCGATGCCGAGCGGTATATCATCATCCATTCCTTCGGCCTTGACGGCGAAAGGAGAAAGAAGAACAGCGAGATGGCTGCTGAACTCGGCATCACGAAGGCGACTGTCATCTCAAGAAGGAAGAGGGCGCTCTCCCTTCTCAAGACTCAGCTTCTTCCTTTGGTGACATAGCTTCCGTTTCGGATTATGATGGAAGAGTGAAAAAAAGAAGTGTTTTCCTTGTTCTGTTATCTCTTTTCATTCTCGCTTCGTGCGTAACCGTTTCTCCCGGGGAGGGAACGGAAACTGACGACAGGGGAAAAAACGCAGTACTGACGCTTGTGGAAGATACTCTCTCGTCTGTCGGAGAAGAGTGCGTCAGCGCAGAGGATTTCAAGTCAGCGCTTCCTCTTTCCTACACTGTATATTCCGCTTATATCCCGTCCTATGACGAGATAGTGGAGAAATACCTCTCGTCGGTTGCCTCCCTCGTCAATGAGGGGGTGAGCGGCCTCTTTTTACCGGCTGTTCTCTCCGCCGCAGATCAGATTGCAGATAACCCTTCTTCATACCTTTCCGGCGCCAGTGTCACAGAGTCGCTCAGAAGTGCGACGGAAGAAATCCTTACAGAGTCACTCACTTCCTTTTTGGAGGAAAGAGAAGGCGAACTTGATTCCTTCTTCACCGAAAGCCGCGAGGCATTCGGGAGAGTGAAAAAGGCATACAGTGCACTCTCCGCTGTCTCGAAGGGTGTCTACCTTCCCTCATCCAGGGCCCTCGACATAAAAGATATAGTATCTGTTTCGGTAGATAAGTACTTCTCGCTTCTTGAACGCGGGGAGACTTCTCTCCGGACCAATCCCCTCTACGGGGAAAGAAGCCTCTATCTGGGGGAGGAGGAAATATGAGCGATCTCTTTTCATCAGCTCCCGTAACGGAGGAGCCTCTCGCGTCCCGCATGAGGCCGCGTGACCTTTCGGAATATATAGGACAGGACCACATACTCGGGCCGGGAAGACTTCTGAGGCGTGCAATCCAGATGGACCAGCTTTCGTCAATCATATTCTACGGACCTCCGGGAGTGGGGAAGACAACGCTTGCCCGTGTAATCGCGAATACCACGAAGAGTCACTTCTCGACGCTCAATGCCGTTCTTTCCGGCGTCAAGGAGCTCAGGGACGAGATAGCCGAGGCCAGAAGCAGGCGTGACCACTACGGAATGAGAACCATCCTCTTCATAGATGAAGTCCACAGATGGAACAAGAGCCAGCAGGATGCGCTCCTGCCGTGGGTCGAGAACGGGACATTCATCCTCATAGGAGCGACGACGGAGAATCCGTTCTTCGAAGTCAACAGGGCCCTCGTGTCACGATCGAGGGTATTCCAGCTGAAACCTCTCGGGGAAGAGGACCTCAGGAAGATAGCCCTTCAGGCCATAAATGACAGGGAGCGCGGCTACGGCAAATATAAGGTTACATTCGAGGATGGTGCCCTCGAGCATCTTGTATCCGTCGCATCGGGAGATGCAAGAAGCCTCCTGAACGCACTCGAACTTGCAGTCGAGACAACACCCGAGCACTACCCGCCCGAAGAAGGTAGCGAGATATACATATCGAAGGAATGCGCGGAGGAGTCCATACAGAAGAAGGTTGTCCTCTACGACAAGGAAGGGGACTATCATTTTGATGTCATTTCGGCATTCATCAAGTCCCTCAGGGGATCGGACCCTGATGCCTCCCTATACTGGCTCGGACGGATGGTTGCAGCAGGGGAGGACCCCAGGTTCATATTCCGCCGCATGCTCATAAGCGCGACGGAGGATGTCGGACTAGCCGACCCCAACGCAATCGTCGTCGTCGAAGCAGATGCCTCCGCATTCGACCGCATCGGGCTTCCGGAAGGACGCTTCCATCTTGCCCACGCCGCACTGTACCTTGCAACCTGCCCCAAGAGCAACTCGACACTGGGCTTCTTCGATGCCCTCAGGGAAGTCGAGGAGGAAAGGCGTGGGGAAGTTCCGAATCACCTCAGGGACGACTCGAGGGATGCAGTGGCATTCGGCCACGGGGAAGGCTATCTCTATCCTCATTCATATACCGGACACTGGGTTGCACAGCAGTATCTGCCGTCGGGACTCCAGGGCCGTGTCTACTATAAGCCCGGCTCTCTCGGATACGAGGGCAGGATAAGGGACGACGTCTACAGACGCCGTGAAGCGCAGCTTGAAGCCTCAAGCGATGATTTCTTTCTCGAGAACTATACATATTCCCCCGACAGCTCGAAGAGAGACCGCTGGATAAAGCGTTCGCTTTCGGGCCGCCCCGAAGCTCTCCTGAGACTTACCGACACTCTCTACGAGGGCCTTGACCTGAGGCGTCACGAGAACGTACTCGTTCTCAATGCCTCGAACGGCCTTCTTCTCTATCCCCTCATGAGGAAGAACCCTGAGGGATTGAGCGTTGCACAGGTCGAAAGGGAGAGGGAGAAGGAGGTAATCGAACATTTCTCACGCGAGATGGATGAAATCCTGAGACCGCAGGTCTTCGTATCCGGTGCAGAGGGTGTCTTCGGCGTACTCGAGGAGGGAATGCTCTTCGGTGCTGTCAGCGGCCGCAATGTGCTCTCCAGGCTCGGTGAGAACAGACGCATTCTCCCTGAAATAAAGTCGCGCCTCGAGAAGGACGGGGAGTGCAGACTGCTTGAGACAATTCCGTCGTTCTCCTCGCGTCTCTCCCATTTTGCGGAAGGAGACCTCAGGGAAAAACTGAGGAAAGCCGAAGAGAAAATATATTCAAAGGAAAATCCTCTTTTCTCGTGGAATCTTGAGGACCTTGAAAGGGAAGTGAGAAGCGTGTTCCCGTCTGCGACAGTGGAGACAGAGGAACTCGAGGAGGAGAGACACATATCTAAGGAGAATGCCGAGGCCTGGTATGATGCGTCGTACTCGAAGTACGGCCTGGAAAGGGATGCATTCCTCTCGGCATTTTCCAACCGAAGCGTGAAGTGGAAGACCACGGTCGCCCTTGTGAAGAGCAATACGCGTCCCCTCAGGGCGGCAGAGGGAAATGAGCACAGGAAAGTGGAGAAACTCACCGGAAAAGAAAAATAAAGTTTTTTCAATTTCCTTGTTGACATAAAAACGGCGTTTCTTTATATTCTCTTCTGTTGAAATTGCAATGGCGAACGCATTGCTACCAAAACATGGTGGAAGTAGTTCA
>CAVFYD010000018.1:0-32909 GCA_963626615.1 Sphaerochaetaceae bacterium | reverse complement strand
TCCACAACACCATATGGTACAGTTTTGCTCTTTCTCTCATTTCCTTCATTGTCGAAATCCTCGTTGCAATTCCTCTCGGAATCCTTGCCGCGAAGAAGCAGTACGGCTTCACGGACTACTTCACGACGGTCTTTGCCATGATCAGTATCTCGCTGCCGACGTTCTTCCTGGCAACGCTCCTGAAGTACATATTCTCCATCAAGCTGGGGTGGTTCGATCTTACCGGCATGCAGGGCAGAAACTATCAGGAACTTACTCAGTGGGGTAAGATTCTCGATGTCGCGAAGCACTTCGTTCTTCCCGGCCTTACTCTCTCGATTATCTCCATAGGCGGCCTCATGAGATACACACGTACAAACATGCTGGAAGTCCTCAACGCCGACTACATCCGCACAGCAAGGGCGAAGGGTGTTCCCGAGAAGAAGGTCATCAACTATCATGCGTTCCGCAACACGATGATTCCTCTCATCACGACACTCGGCGGCTCTCTTCCCGGACTCTTTTCGGGAGCTCTCATCACGGAGACTCTCTTCGGAATCAGAGGTATAGGATACGCATCCTACAACTCCATGATCCAGGGTGATATTCCCTTCATCATGTTCTATCTGGCATTCATCAGTATTCTTACACTTCTCGGAAACCTCATATCCGATTTGCTGTATGCCGTGGTCGATCCGCGTGTAAGACTGAGCTGAGGGGGAGAAAATGGCTTCATATAATCTCAATGATGTATTAAAGAAAAAAGACATCAAAGCCCAGAGTGCCGAGCACGAAGTCGCCCTCGACGACGTTTCACGTGTAAAGGTTCTCTCGCCGACAAGGCAGGTTGCAAAGCGCTTTCTGCGTAACCGTCTTGCCGTATTCGGACTTATCTCGATTCTCGTTCTCTTCGTCTTCTGCTTCATCGGACCTCTTCTCTATAAGTACGGTCAGAAGGAGACTTTCTACAAGTACGATACAATCAACATCAAGCTCGGTGTCGCAACTGAAAGCAAGTCCTTTACCGGTTATACAGTCGATTCTTCCGTCAAGGTCGAAACGAATGCGAACAGCTATATGACGACTAACATCAAGACGATGCAGAGTGCAAATCTTGATGACTACACGGCTATCTACAATGACGGCAATGCATACGAAGTCATAAAGGAAGGCGACAATGTCTATACTCTCGGCCAGAGAAAGGCCGAAAAGGTTGCCTCCTTCGGTACTAGTGAAGTCGAGTGGGCGAAGTATGACGGAATCACGAGAACCCTCACTCTCTCTTCCGGTACTGTCGATGAAGATACGACAGCAAAGGTCAGAAGCTCTCTCAAGGGCAACTCCGGTTCCTTCACTCTCGACGGCGTTGATTACAGCTATAAGAGAACGACTGGTAAGAACTACTCCATCACGACAAAGGTCGGCGGCTTCGTCTACACGGGAGATGAACTCCCTTCATCTTTTGAGAAGGCAGCAGAGGGTGCGGCCGACAATCAGGTTTTCCAGTTCGACGGCAAAGAATACTTCGTCGTTGCTGACGGCGAATCGAAGACTGTCTATTCTGTCGGAGAGAATAAAATAGCGAAAGTCTTCACGACTTACGTCATCGATCTCTACGACAATACGAAGAGTGTTTCCGACGAATTCAGAAACAATGCGCTTCTTGCCGTCTATTCATCAGATTCATTCACTGCTGAGGGAAAAGAGTATCATTTCGAAAGGGATGACGAGAGCGATGTCGTCGAAATCTTCGATGCTGACGGAAAGGAAATCGGCGAATTCTCGACATTCATCATCCGCCGCAACAGCGGTGAAGATACAATTCCCTATGACGCCAAGCAGGACATAGCCGAGGCTATCTCCGAGATGCTTGATGAGGGGGGGCAGAACATAACATTCGAGACAAAGCTTCCCGAGCAGACCGAAGACGGAAGAAGTGTAGTCGACGAGAACGGCAACTACACCTATGTCGATACTGAAATCAGAGTCAACAGAACAGACAAGAACTACGAACTCTGGGCTTACCAGATTACATACGTCATCGACCGCTTCGCATCTCCCTCGTGGTCACATGTCCTCGGTACCGACGGCGACGGCTTTGATGTTCTTGCACGTATCATGTACGGTGGCAGGGTATCGCTCATGGTCGGCTTCGTAGTCGTCCTTCTCGAGCTCATTCTCGGAATAATCCTGGGAGGACTTGCAGGCTACTACGGTGGCTGGGTCGACAACGTCGTCATGAGACTTGTAGATATCTTCTACTGTCTCCCGTCCACTCCTATCATGATCATTCTCGGTTCCATCATGGACGCAATGAGAATGGACGTGTACTCACGTCTCTTCATCATGATGGCAGCACTGGGTATCATGGGATGGGCAGGAGTTGCGCGTCTGGTGCGCGGTCAGATTCTCTCCTTCCGTGAGCAGGAGTTCATGATTGCCGCAGAGGCAACGGGTATAAAGGTCAAGGACAGGATCTTCAAGCACCTTATTCCGAACGTCATGCCACAGCTCATCGTTATTGCGACGATGGGTGTCGGCGGAACAATCATCACGGAGTCCACGCTCTCGTTCCTGGGACTTGGAGTCAAGCACCCGCTTGCAACCTGGGGAACAATGATCAACAGTGTCTCCTCGGCTTCTGCAATGGCACACTATGCATACATCTGGATTCCGGTAGGTCTCCTCATCAGCTTCACCGTCATATCATTCAACTTCGTCGGTGACGGCTTGAGAGACGCTTACGATCCGAAGGGAAAGAGGTAATATATGTCAGATCACACATCTTATATTTCCGGAAAGGAATCCAGAAGGATTACCAGGTTCAACAGAAGAGTCACCAAGAAGCTTGAGGCTGAAAGGGCCAATGCCAACAAGGATGAGTCATTATACATAACGAAGATGAAGAACCCCGACAACGTCGTCGAATTCGACAACGTATGCACATTCTTCTTCAGTGAAGTCGGAACGGTCAAGGCCGTTGACGGAATCTCCTTCGAAGTTCCGAAGAACAGTACTGTCGGTGTCGTCGGTGAGTCAGGATGCGGCAAGAGTGTCACATCGCTCTCATTAATGCAGCTTCTGCAGCGTCCGTCAGGACAGGTTGTCGGAGGTGAAATCAGATTCAACCGCGGAGACGGAACTGCATACAACATCGTCAATACCCCCAACTCCGTCATGGAGACAATCCGCGGTAACCGCATGAGTATGATTTTCCAGGAGCCGATGACTTCCCTCAACCCTGTATTCCGCATCGGAGAACAGGTTGATGAGGCTACGACGCTCCATAATCCCGATATGCCGCAGGAAGAGGTGAAGGCAAGGACCCTCGAACTCCTGGATATGGTGGGAATCGCAAACAAGGAAGGCGTCTACAACATGTATCCTCATGAGCTCAGTGGCGGTATGAGGCAGCGTGTCATGATAGCGATCGCCCTCGCATGCAGACCCGAGCTTATCATTGCCGATGAGCCTACAACTGCACTCGATGTTACAATCCAGGCTCAGATACTGGACCTGCTTGAGAATCTCAAGAAGAAGATCGGATCCTCGATCATGCTCATCACACATGACCTCGGAGTCGTCGCCGGCATGGCTGACTATGTCGTCGTAATGTATGCAGGCCGTGTCATCGAGAAGGGGACCGCTGATGATATCTTCCACCATCCTGCACACCCGTACACAATCGGCCTTATGAAGAGCAAGCCTGTCGTCGGAAAGAAGGTGGACAAGCTCTACAATATCCCGGGAAGCGTTCCGAACCCCGTGAACATGCCGAACTACTGCTACTTCCGCGACCGCTGCGAGATGCAGTGTGACAGGTGCGTCGGAATCTACCCGCCGTCAATCCGCATCAGCGACACACATGTCGTGTCCTGCTACAGATTCTTTGACGAGAAGAACATCATCGAATACCCGAAGACGGTAAATCCGGAGGACCTCTGATATGGCTGAAGAAATCAAGAAGACAAATATCCTCGAAGGTGCGGAGAAAGATCCGGAGAACCTTCTTGTTGTAAAGAACCTGAAGAAATACTTCCCTATAAAGAGCAGCTTCTTCAAGATGACAATCGGTAACGTCAAGGCCGTCGACGGAGTCTCATTCAAGATAAAGAAGGGAACGACGATGGGGCTTGTCGGAGAGTCGGGATGCGGCAAGAGCACCATCGGAAGGACAATCCTCCGCCTCCAGGACAAGACTGACGGAGAGGTTTACTTCAACGGCCGTGAGCTGTTTTCCCTGTCGAAGGAAGAACTCAGAAAGGAGAGGCCGAACATCCAGATCATCTTCCAGGATCCGTATTCATCTCTCTCCCCGAGACTTCCGGTGGGTGAAATCATCGGTGAAGCTGTGAAGGAACACCACATCGTACCCGATGACGAGTATGACGAGTACATCACAAGAGTCATGGCTGCATGCGGACTTCCGGAGTATGCGAAGGCAAGATATCCTCACGAATTCTCCGGCGGACAGAGACAGCGTATATGCATAGCACGTGCGCTTGCCCTCAACCCTGACTTCATTCTCTGTGACGAGCCTGTATCTGCACTGGACGTATCAATCCAGGCACAGATCATCAACCTCCTCAAGGATCTCCAGCGCCAGTTCGGACTGACTTATCTCTTCATCTCCCACGACCTTTCGGTCGTAGAGCACATCTCCGACACTGTAGGCGTCATGTACCTGGGCAACATGGTCGAGTTCGCTCCGACGGATAAGCTTTTCAGTAAGCCTCTCCATCCGTACACGGAAGCGCTCTTCTCCGCCATTCCTGTGCCTGATCCTGATTTCCACATGGACAGAATCATCCTCGAGGGTTCGATTCCGTCACCTGCAAACCCCCCGAAGGGATGCAAGTTCCACACCCGCTGCCGCAAGTGCATGGAAGTCTGCCGCTACGTTGCTCCGGCTTTCAGGGAGCTCGAAGACGAGCACTACTGCGCATGTCACCTCTACAATACAGAGGAAGAGACGAGAATCTGTGGCGAGCTGATGAAGGCTGCCAAGGAACAGGAAACAAAGGAAAAGGCTGAAGCAGAGGCAAAGAAGAAGTAATGTTTTCCGGAAAGAAGAAGGAAAGAAGGGAAGAATACGAGGACGACGGCAGAAGCTACGCGAACATGAATGTCGAAGGCATGCCGTGGTACCGTCCCGAGCAGAAGACTGACGCGGAAAAGGGTCAGAAGCTCGACCTCGACAGCGAAGGATACAGATCCTTTCTATGGGGGGTACTGAAGGCAGCCCTTCTTATCGGGGTGGTCTTTGTCGGTGTCTATTTCCTTTTCATCCTTTTCCTGGATGTCGTTGTATTCGGTAACTGAGGGAGCGTGTCTCCCTCTTATCTTTAAGGGGTAAAGATGTCACGGACGAAAGATCCCGCTACAAAATACAGAATGAGGCTGTTTGTCTCCAACGGCCATAGATATGCTGCCACAGCTGACCCGGGATACAACGGAAACAGGAAGTGGGTGTCCAATACCACGATATGGGGAAAGGTGACAGAGGAACTGGTCTTCAAGCCGAACCTCCGCTTCGTGAATCTTACGGCAGCAGAAAAGGAAAAATTCATTTTCCCTGAGGACTGGGACATTTCGGCCGCATTCGGAAAACTGCCGGCAGAAGACAGGAATGCAGGAAAGAGTTTTTCTGGCTCAATCGGCAAGTGCGGTTTCTGCTGTGCTTTCTGTCCGTCATACCGGAGGGGAAAATGTGCGGGATGCGCCAGCCGGGGCGAAGGTGACTGCTTTATACGCGACTGTGTCCTCAGAAGAGCCATTGACTGCTGCACTCTATGTCCCGCTTTCCCCTGCGACGACATTCTCACAAGGCCCCACGTAACTCTTTTCGATAAGGAATGGCTGAAGTGGAAGAAAATGGAGACTGAGGAAACTACATGAGAAGCGAGAATGCTTTCTCGTAGTCTTCCCTTGACTGAGCCAGTGAGAGTGCGGCCTTGCATGCGCTTGCGCCCCTTATTCCCTTGACATATGCGAGAGCGTGCTTTCTCATGCCGTGAGATGCTGTCTTTTCTCCGAAATATCTGACCATCAGGTCATAGTGCTCCAGTGCAGTCTTCACTTTCTCCTCAACTGTCGGGAGAATGTATGAACCTTTCTCCAGGAATTCTTTTGTCTCACGGAATATGAACGGATTCCCGATTGAGCCGCGGGCGAACATGACGCCGGTCATTCCGTATTTTTCAATGGCTTCGACAGCGTCTTCTGGTGAGAAGATGTCCCCGGAAGCGTAAAGCAGGATGTTCTGCCCCGAAAATTCCTTCGAAAGGATTCCGAAAGCCTCCTTTCTCGCCTTTCCTTCATAGCCCTGTGCACGGGTACGGGCGTGGAGCGTGAGTGCGTCGGCTCCGTTATCGACTGCGATATGCGCAAACTCGAGGTAGTTGATGCTGTCGTTGTCCCATCCCAGCCTGAACTTTACGGAGACCGGAATACCGAGCGCGTCCTTTAGGGTTCTGACGATCTCACCCATTCTCTCCGGTTCTCTCATGAGAGCGCTTCCCGCTCCCGTCTTCACGACTTTCGGTACCGGACAGCCGCAGTTTATGTCGATGCTGTCGATTCTTCTTTCCCTGAGTATCGGGAGAGCTCTCTCGACAGGGTCCTTCGACGGCGCGAAGAGCTGGACGGTGAGCTTCTTCTCCCCGTCATATCTGTCCATCAGGAGGATTGTCTTTTCGCCTTCCCTTGCAAGACCCTCGGCACTTACCATCTCAGTTACGGCACTGTCGGAGCCGTAGTGAGAGCATATCTCACGGAAAGCCTTGTCCGTGTAGCCTGCAAGAGGTGCCAGTATGAGAGTGTCGTTTCTGTCCATGGCGATAAGGATATCATCAGAGGGGAAAAGAAAACAGATAGGCCTGTCATTTTTCCTCTTCCGATTGATAATCCCCTTCATCCGTGTTAAGTTTTATCACATGAAGAAAAAGCAGATAGTGCACGAAGATGACAGTGCTTATGTATATGCTATAAAGAATCCCTCGTACAACGACATATGTCTCGGTGCGTGGGACAGTGTGATATATGCGGGAACTCCTGTCGTTTATGACACGAAGTTCGGTCTTGACCTCGGCATCGTCGTCGGACCTGCCCCGACGTTCTCGAAGGGCTATACTCCCGGCAATGCCGAGCCCGTCGGCGCATGCCTCTGTTTCGGAGGCGGGAATAACGAGAGTTATGAAGGCGAGGAGAACGAGCATCAGTGTCTTTCATGCTTCGGCTGCCAGAGCGGAAGAGATCCCGTCAGGACGAAGGTCGACGGAGATGTGCTCTGGATTGACCATCTCGCAACTCCTTCCGAAATGGCCAAGTACGAGGAGAACAAGCGCGGCGAGGACACGGCTCTCGAAGTCTGCCGCGAGAAGATACTCAGGCATAAGCTCAACATGAAGCTCATTTCGGCCCACTTCCTTCTCGGGGAGAGCAAGGTGATCTTCTTCTTCACGAGTGAGGAGAGAGTCGACTTCAGGGAGCTCGTGAAGGACCTTGTTTCTGTGTTCAGAATGAGAATAGAACTGAGGCAGGTAGGTGTCAGGGACGAGGCGAGACTTGTCGGCGGACTCTCGGTCTGCGGCAGGGACTACTGCTGCCATGTCATGAACAGGGAGATGGAGCCGGTTACGATAAAGATGGCCAAGGAGCAGAATCTCTCCCTCAATTCCACCAAGATAAGCGGCCCCTGCGGAAGGCTTCTCTGCTGCCTTGCATACGAATACGACTACTACATGGAAGAGAAGGCGGGAGCACCTCCGGAGGGTACGAAGCTCAAGATTGATCACGATATCTGGAGAGTGAGCGAAGTTAACATACTCTCGCGTAAGCTTACCTGCGTCACCCTTGACGGCAGACAGATATTCATTCCGTTCGATGAAGTCTACTTCGACGGCGAGACCGGATTCTGGGAAGTTTACCAGGACTACCAGGACGAACTCTTCAGCGAAGACTGATTTTGCTTTTTCCCCGGCATCCCGGGGTGTTTTTGCAGAGAAAAGTGCGTAAGGGGATTCATAGTGTATTCTCCCGGTGTCGGCAAGGCGACTTACGCAGAAGAATGTCATTTCCGCAATTTCTTTTAAGAAAGTGAAATATTTCTGTTGACCCAATCATTACTTTATGATAATTTCCTTAATTGTCGTTGTTCGTCAACGATGTTTGATATGATTTTTTGTTTACGTTTGGAGGAATATAATGTCAAGCAAGTCAGTAGAAAAGAGAGACCGTCAGAACGCTAAGCGCCGTCTCAGAAACCGCGCAGCTAAGAGCACATGCCGCACAGCTGTCAAGAAATTCGAAGCAGCTCTTCTAGCAGGCGACAAGGCAGCAGCTAAGGAAGCTCTGGATCTTTCCGTTAAGCTACTCGATTCTGCAGCAGGAAAGGGTGTCATGCACCAGAACACAGCCAGCAGAAAGAAGAGCAGATTGACACAGGCATATAACAAGTTGGCTTAATCGCTTACCTTTGGAGACTGAAAAATGGAAGAAAAACTTACTAAAGCAGCTATCATCGAGAATCTTCACAACAAGCTCGGTTTCAACAGATCTGAAATCCACAGCATCATTGATGAGCTTTTCGAAGAGGTCAAGGATGGTCTTAAGGACGGCCGTGTCATAGAGCTCAGAGGTTTCGGTACTTTTGAAGTCAGAATCAGAAAGGGCAGAGAGAAGGCAAGAAATCCGAAGACTGGCGAGGTCGTCGCAGTCGACAGGCATGGCGTTGCAATCTTCAGACCCGGTAAGGAGCTCAAGGACTTTGTCTGGAACCTTACAGACGGTGATGAAGAATAATTACTGAATCGGAGTTTTCTTTGAAGAATAACCGCTATCCAAGGAACCTCGGAACACTGTGTTCTGAGGTTCTTGTTTTAATCGCATCCGCATTTGTGCTTGCTGCGGCATTCCCGGGCTTTCTCACTTCCGACGGCTTCGGATGGCTCGCACTCATCGCACTCATTCCCGTATTCGCAGTAATCAGGAACACCTCCTGGCGCTGCGTATGGTTCTACGGCTTTATCTTCGGCCTGATCTATTATTTCTTCTTCAACTACTGGCTGAAGGGTTTTCATGCATTGGCTATCGTTATCGCACCGGTCATCAAGGGCGGGGAGATGGTCTTCCTCTTCCTGGCACTCAAGGCTGTAGATACTGCCTTCCCCAAGAGAGGATACATCCTCAAGGGATGTGTGTGGGCAGCCTACGCTTATCTTGCCGAAAACTGGTTTGCAGGCTATCCGTACGGCAACATAGTCTACGCCCTCTATCCCTACCGTGTCCTGTACCAGATAGCGGACATCACGGGTATCTGGGGCGTGATATACCTCATGGTATTCCCGCAGGCTTACCTTTCACAATGGCTTCTGGACTATGTTCACAGAGAACCTCTCGAGATAAGAAAAAAGCTTAAGAATGATATTATTCCGCTTGTCATCTACGCTGTACTCGTCATAGCGACCATCGTTTACGGCATATGCTGCCTGTCCTACTGGGATGAGAGGGAGAGTGACAGCACTCTCCGTGTTGCAGCCGTGCAGCATAACCACGACTCCTGGAAGGGCGGTTACAGGACATATCTTCATAACTTCAACAATCTCAAGAGATACACGACGGAATCACTTGCGGAGGATCCGGACCTCATAGTCTGGTCGGAGACTGCCTTTGTCCCGTCAGTTGCATGGCACACTTCCTATGACGCCGCAGGAACTGTATGGGAAGATATCCACGACCTTACCATCAACTTCGTCGAGTATGCCGAGAGCATAGGAGTGCCGCTCCTTACCGGTAACCCGAAGTCCGTCATCAAGGACGAGACACAGCCGCCGTATGACAGCGATGGCAACAAGAACAGCGAGGAGTACAACACGGTAATCCTCTTCAGGGACGGCGAGATACAGGGCGAGTACGTCAAGCAGCATCTTGTTCCCTTCACGGAGCACTTCCCATACGAGAAGCAGCTTCCGTGGCTCTATAATCTTCTCCTTGCCATGGACTACAACTGGTGGATTCCGGGAGATGAGTCGACGGTATTCGAACTCAACGGCGTGAAGTTCTCGACACCCATATGCTACGAGGATTCGTTCAGCTCGCTTGTTGCCGAGTTTGTCGATAACGGAGCCGAGCTCATAATCAACATGACGAACGATAACTGGTCGAAGAAGGAGGCTGCAGAGTGGCAGCATGCCGAAATAGCGGCCTTCAGATGTGTCGAAACGAGAAAGAGCATGGTGAGAGGTACCAACAGCGGTATTACGTGTCTCATAGTTCCGACAGGCGAGATAGAGGAAGCGATGGAACCCTTTACCATGGGTTACCACGTCTACGAGGTTCCCATCTACAGCCAGGAGAACTATGAGAACACATTCTATGTCAATCACATAGATCTCTTTGCACATATTGCCGTTGCAATCAGCATTGTCTCCGTTGTGCTCTTCATAGTGAAGGAGACAGCCGCACTCGTGAAGAGACGGAAAGAGAAGGAAGAATGAAACAGGTAAGTCTTGTAGTAATCGGAACTGAACTGACAAGGGGAATAATCGAGGACAGGCACACAGCCGTAGTGGCCCGTGAGCTCACTCGGCTCGGACTGCACTTCAGGGAGAGTGTGCAGACTGCCGACGACGGTACGATAAAGGAAGCTCTATCCTTTCTCCTTCCGAACAACGACATAGTGATAATCACGGGAGGACTGGGGCCCACGAGTGATGATATGACACGACTCTCGATTGCTGAGGCGGCCGGAAGAAAACTCGTCAGGGACGAAGGCGCATGGAATCACCTCGTGGAGACTCTCGGCGACAGGGCATACGGCGCAAACGAGAAGCAGGCATACATCCCCGAAGGCTTCACTGTCATAAAGAACCCCAACGGCACAGCCCCGGGATTCTACGGCGATGTGAACGGCGTGATGATAATATCACTTCCGGGACCGCCGAGAGAGATGAGGCCGATGCTCTATGACTCTGTCATTCCGCTCCTGGAGTCCCGTTTCGGCCTCGAGAAGGACGAGAGGGATGAATACACATCCCTCATCACAGCGGAGGCAAAGCTCGAGGAAGTTGCCGAGACTGCAGACAGCACACTCGAATGGGGAACAAGATTCCAGGATTACAAGATAAGTCTCTACGTCTCCGGTAAGGAGAAGAAGGACAGGGACGAAGCCGTCAGGAAACTCAGAGATATGCTCGGCCTTCACCGCATTGAGGACGGCGACACATCGGCCCTCGAACTTCTCATAGATACACTGAAAAGAAAGGGACTCACCATATCATGTGCAGAGAGCTGCACGGGTGGGCTTGCCTCATCGCTTCTCACAGGCGTGCCCGGTTCGAGCTCCTATATGCTCGGCGCTGTTGTCTCATATTCGCCGTCCGTAAAGAAGTCAGTTCTCGGTGTGAGGGAAGAGACAGTTGAAAAATACGGAGTCGTTTCCGAGGAGTGTGCGTGTGAGATGGCAGACGGCGTCAGGGAACGTCTTTCTTCGGACTACGCATTCTCAATAACGGGAGTCGCAGGCCCCGACAGGAGCGAGAACAGGGAAGTCGGCACAGTATGTTTCGGCTTCAGCGGAAAGGAGGGGAAAACGGAGACGGTCTGTATTCACTTCCCCTCCTGGGGGAGAGAATCCATCAGACGACGCAGCACGGTAGCAGCATTCATTCTCATGCGTTCCTACATACTCGGCGAGAGCGTCAGCGATATTGTCTCGAGCTGGAGAGTATTCTGATGAGATTCACGCAGAGAGAGGTCAACCTGCATACACATACGGTATTCTCGCATCACGGAAAGGGAATGCCTTCCGACTACCTCAGGGAAGCGGAAAGGGACGGAAACATAAAGGTTCTTGGCTTCAGCGAGCATGTTCCTCTTGAGGACACGGCTTTTCCTCAGGAGAGACTTCGTCTGGAGGAAGTTCCTTTATACATAAAGAGCGTGAGGGAGCTTGAGAGCGAAAGTGTAACGGTCCTCCTCAGCATGGAATGCGACTTTCTTCCCGAGTTCATCCCGTACTTCGAGGATGTTCTTATCGGGAAATGGGGCTGCGATTATCTTCTGGGGTCAGTTCATTATCTTCCGGATGAAAACGGAGTCATGAAGTATGTGGGTAAGCCCTCGAATACCGGACTCTCCCTTCCGGAGTATGTCACCCTTTATACAGGAATGCTTTCCTCTGGCCTCTTTCTCTACGGCTGTCACCCCGATCTCTTTGCCTCCATCTTTCCGGAATGGAATGAAGAGACGAAGGCTGCAGCGAGAGACATCATAGCATGTGCAAGGGAATGTGATATGCCTCTCGAAATCAACGGCAACGGTTTCAGAAAGGGGAAGAAGGTACTCTCTGACGGCTCTGAGAGACTTCTCTATCCGATAGCTCCGTTCTGGGAGATGGCAAGGGACGAAGGCGTCAGAGTGGTCACTGCAAGCGATGCCCACAGGCCCGGATGGGTTGACGGATGGAGTCTTGCCGAGGAGTTTGCATCCCCGCTCGGCATAAGGTGGGCAGAGTACGAACTTGACAGTGAAAGGAAGAAAATCAGCATCGTGTGACACAGGAAAACGTAACTGACGTCCCCCGCTGAAGTTATCGCCCTCCATGTTGACAAAGTCTGAAATCACTGTTTACAATTCGCTTGATAGAAGAGAACAGAAAGAAGCTGTTCGGTCAACAATCAGTTATTCATTAATTCATAGAAATAGCAGACTTAATATAAACACAGAGGTATGAATGTCATCAGACATCATCAACGAAGGCGAAGGGACAGCTGAAGAAAAACAGGCTGAAGAAAAGAAGAAGGTCACTGTAAAGGTTCCCGTAAAGAGAAGAATATCCGTAAAGAAGAAGGCTGAAGCCCCGGCCGCAGCAGAAGCGGAAGCTCCCGCTCCCGCCGCAGAAACGTCGGCTGAGGCACCTCAGGAAATAAAGAGCGAAGAGAGTGAGGCCGGAAAGAAGCCGAGAAGAGCAAGAAAGGAGCATCCTGCACGGAAAGGCCGCAGGAAGGATTCTCCTTCTGAATCAGAAGCAGAGCTTCCTCTCTTTGACGAAGCATCAGCGGAGGTACCCCCAGTTGCTGCAGAAGACACCCCTCTGAAGGCAGAAGAAGAGAAGAGCGTTGAAGAGACGCCAGTTCCGGCAGCCGAAGAGAAGGCAGAAAGCACAGAAGAAGTGAAAACGGAAGGCGAGACACCCTCTGAAGAGACATCATCCGACGAAGAGGAGAAGGTCGACGGCACCGACGGCGGCGAAAGACCCCAGTTCCAGAGAAGGGACAGATTCTCCAGGAAGGACAAGTTCAAGAACAAGAAGGAGAGAAGGGTACAGGAGGAGATTCCCCCCGAGGTCAACCTCGACGAACATCCCGATGCTCCTCTTCTTTTCGTGTCTGTCCTGACAGCACTTCCTCTCGAGGCAATAAGGGAGAAAGCCAAGGAAGCCGGAATGACGGAGGATGCAATCCTCGACTGCAGAAAGCAGGAACTCATAATCCGCATCCTCAGGCACCATTCGTCCCTCGGCGGGGCCATCATGGTCGAAGGCGTTCTCGAGACGATGAACGAAGGCGGCTACGGCTATATCAGATATGCAGTCAACAACTACCTTTCGGGTTCCGATGACGTCTACGTGTCTTCCCAGATAATAAAGAGTGTCGGCCTGAAGACAGGTGACACTGTACTGGCGCAGATCCGTGCTCCGCGTGAGAACGAGAAGTACTCATCAGTTGTCAGGGTAATGAAGGTCAACGGAGAGGAGCCGAGAATGGCGAAGATCCGTGCTCCCTTCGATTCCCTCACACCGCTTTTCCCCGATGAGGCACTCAATCTTGAGATAGTCCAGGAAGGAAAGAAGTCCGATCTTTCGACACGTGTCGTCGATCTCTTCTGTCCTATCGGAAAGGGCCAGCGTTCCCTCATAGTCGCACCTCCGCGTACAGGTAAGACTGTTCTCATGCAGAAGATAGCGAACGCCATCAGTCACAACCACCCCGAGGTAATCCTCATGGTTCTACTTGTTGATGAACGCCCCGAGGAAGTCACGGACATGAGGCGTAATGTCAATGCCGAAGTCGTCGCATCAACATTCGACGAACAGGCTACGCACCACGTCCAGGTGGCGGAGATGGTAATCGAGAAGGCAAAGAGACTTGTCGAGTACAAGAAGGACGTAGTCATTCTTCTCGACTCCATCACAAGACTTGCAAGAGCCTACAACCAGACAGTTCCGGCGTCCGGAAAGATCCTCTCCGGCGGTGTCGACTCCAACGCACTCCATAAGCCCAAGAGATTCTTCGGTGCCGCAAGAAACATCGAGAACGGCGGAAGCCTCACAATCATATCCACAGCACTCATCGAGACGGGTTCAAGAATGGATGAAGTCATCTTCGAGGAGTTCAAGGGTACGGGCAACAACGAAATCGTTCTCGACAGAAAGATGGCCGACAACCGCAAGTTCCCTGCAATCAACATCAAGAAGAGCGGAACGAGAAGAGATGATCTTCTCCTCGACGAGGCAACGCTTGCACGCGTATTCCTCCTCCGTAGCTCGTTCGGTAACCTTGATGATATCGACATGTCGGTCGACATCATTGACAAAATGGGCAAAACGAACAACAATAGGGAGTTCCTGAATTCGATGAATACAGCAATGCGGAATTAGGACTTAAAGGAAATTCCTTGTCTGTGAAAGCAGACAAAGCATATAAGGAGACAAAATTATGAAAAAGGGAATCCACCCGAATTACGAGTTAAAGGAAATCCGCTGCTCATGCGGTAACGTCATCAAGACAAAGACAACAGCAAAGAGCCTGAACGTTGAAATCTGCTCGGCATGCCATCCGTTCTTCACAGGCACACAGAAGCTTGTCGACACAACAGGAAGAGTCGAGAGATTCAACAAGAGATACGGAAGAACATCCAACTGAGATATCTTCCCTCAAGAGAACCGCAGCTGACACCTGCGGTTTTTCTTTGCCCCGATGTCACCGGAAAGGTACAGAAAGTCTCTCCGCAATGACGAGAATTACTTTCGGCTTTACGGAGGACGATTTCTACAGTGGAGTGTCTCACCCGGTAAATCCGGGACTCTTCAGGATCATGGGACAGCTTAACATTGTCGAACAGACAGGACACGGCAATCTGGTGATAGTCGACAAATACGGCAAAAACGCATTCACCATCAGAGAGAATTACATAACAGTCACTATACCTTTCGCATTCACTCCATCCATGAAGCAGATTGATATGAATGAGCTGACTGTGACTGAAGGTAAAGTTCTGATGGCTCTGAAGGATAACCCGACCTTTACAATCAGGGATATTTCCTCTTTCTGCCAGCTGAGTACTTCCAGGATAGGTGATATCCTAAGAGTTCTCAAGGAACGCGGAAAACTCGAGAGGGTCGGCTCGAAGAAGGGAGGATACTGGCGCGTCCTGTAGTTTTTCCGTTATCTCTGCTGCATCGTGATGCGCTTCCGCACTCATATTTTATTTCGTCCCGTCATCCGAATTTATTTGCGTTTTCAATCTTGAGGACTGATAATTGTCACAAAGGAGTGGTGAGTTGAACGAGCCGGCATTGGCCCACAAGAAAGAATTCGACGTCCTGCCCGAAGTTGTGGTGTCAGTTCCGCAGCCGACGACGCTGATAGGATGTTTTTCGGAATATATAAAAGGATGGAGTCTCATCTGCAATACTGCAGACGGCTTGACTCTGACACTCTCGAGACGTGATGACAATACGGTAAGAGTCATCAATACCGCCAGACAGGACAGGAAGAAGTTTCTCACCACAAGCATACGCTACAGACGTGAAGACAAGTGGGCTAACGCCGTGAAGGGTGTCTATCTTGCCTACGAGAAACAGGGCGTGAGGGCCCCCGGAATCAACATACTTCTCTCCGGAGAGAGCTGTGCTTCTCTTGGAGACGTCCTCTACAGCCAGATATGTGTCGGGATGACTCTCGCTCTCTCGAGCCTTCTCGGGCTCGGCTATTCCCGCGACAGAATCTATGATACTGCCCTCAATGCTTCATCGTTCTCCACGACCGAATGCATAAGGACCAGGGATATCTGGGTTCTCTCTTACGGTGAGCAGAACATGGTTTATCTCTACGACGAGAAGACGGGAAAGACGAAGGAAACAGTCTATTCCGTCTCACCCGAGAGAAGCTGCATCTTCGACTCCTCCATTCCGTATTCCGTTCTCACTCCCGAGTATGATGAGTTCCGCTCTTTGCTTCCTGAACTTGTCGACAGTGTGAAGCTGAAGCTTCCGAAGGGAACTGAATTCAGGAATCTTACCGAAAAGGACGTGAGGTTTTACGCGTCATCCTTCATCGACTACGAGAAGAGATGCCTTGTCTTTCTGCTTCTTTCGAGTGACTATGCGAAGAAGGCCTTCGAATGCATAGAGAAGGGAGAGGGAACGGCACTCGGCAAGACTCTTTCGCTTGCGCAGCGCTCCGTTGTCATGAACGCCGAACTCACATCGCCTGAGCTCGACTGGATATTCCGGCGCAGTAAGGAGAGCAGCACAGTCATAGGCATGGTTTCCATAACACTCTCGAAGGCAGGCTCGTTTCTTTGTGTTGTTGACGAACACGGCACCTTCCCCGATAATCAGAAAACGGAGGAATATGAACACATCTTCGGCTTCCATCCGAAGAAGCTTCCCTTCATTCCTCACTCTGGCGCTGAAGTAATCGGGTGAAACATGTATATTCTTTTAACCAACGATGACGGGTACACGGCCGAGGGAATCAACACCCTTGAGAGAGTACTCACTGAGCATGGCCATAATGTATGTATGGTCGCTCCTCATACACAGCAGAGTGCAAAGAGCCACTCTATGAGTGTTCATGGCAACATGACACTCTGGAGATGGGACGAAAGACACTACTCTCTTGAGGGGACACCCTCGGACTGTGTCATCTATCCCATACGTTCGGGACTCCTTCCGCGTCCCGATGTAATCGTCAGCGGAATAAACCACGGCTACAATCTCTCATCCGACACCATCTATTCCGGAACCTGCGGGGCCGCAAGACAGGGGGCGATGTACCGTATTCCGTCGATAGCGATATCGTCAGAGAAGGATGAGAGCGGAAAGTACGACTTTTTGTCTGCCTCGGAATATCTTGCATCTCATCTCGAGTCTTTTGTCTCCCTTCTTGACGGAGACTCCTTCCTCAGTCTCAATTTCCCTCCACACTGGGACGGAAAGGTCGAGAAGGCGGGACTGGGTTTCATTCACTACTACGACAGATATGCCTTCTCCGATGACGGTAAGAAGATAGTCTTCAAAGGTGACGGCTACGGTCTCGAGTTCGATGAAGTGGAGAAGAAATACCCGGGAGACATGTCTTTTACCCGGAACGGTACCGCGACAGCCACCGTCATAAAGATAAATCCCGTATCGGATGAGGAGAGGATGGAGAAGCTCATTCTCTAGCTCCCTATTTCATAGGAGAGCCAAATCATATATAATACCATTGACCCTGAGGGGGAAGTTTGTTCCGTTTAACCTTGACGCGGCATACTCCTGTAATTACCTTTAGGGCAGAAGGAATACATATATGGGTAGAATTGTCTATCTCGATAACAACGCCACGACACAGATGGCTGACGAAGTGAAGGCCATCATGGAGGAGAATGCCGATCTTTACGGCAATGCCTCATCCATGCACACCCTCGGACGCTCTTCGATGAGCGGAATCACATGGGCGCGCGGGATGGTTGCGGCTTTGATAAATTCGGATCCCGGAGAGATCTATTTCAACTCCGGCGCCTCGGAATCGAACAACACGGTCTTCAACATCTTCAGAGACCAGATTGACAGCGGAAGCAGCAAGAACCGCATTCTTCTCTCCACCGTCGAACATCCGGCCTCGATTGAGACTGCAAAGTACCTCATTGAAAAGGGGTACAGAATCGAGTTCGTTCCCGTCAATCATATCGGAGAGCTTGACCTTGATGCTCTCGAGAAGATGATGGGGGAGGATGTCGCACTTGTTTCCGTAATGACGGGTAACAACGAAAGCGGAGTAATCCAGCCCGTGAAGGAAGCTTCGGCTATCGCACACAGGTGGGGCGCCTGCTTCCATACAGACGCAACCCAGGCCATCGGTAAGATAAATGTCGATGTCAGGGAAATAGGGGCTGACTATCTCTCACTCTCGGGTCATAAGTTCTACGGTCCGAAGGGAATCGGCGTACTCTACGCAAAGAAGGGTGCCCCCATAACTCCCTTTGTCCACGGCGGACATCAGGAGAAGGGACTCAGGGCAGGTACTTACAATAACCAGAGCATCATAGGGATAGGTAAGGCTGCAGAGCTTGCACGCCTCAATCTCAAAGAAGAGCATGACAGACTCTGGATGATGAGAGAAGCTCTCAGAAAGGGAATCGAGGAGAAGATTCCGCACGTCGTCATCAACGGAACGAACGATGAGGACAAGTGCCTTCCGGGTACTCTCAACGTTTCCTTCCCGTCGGCAGAGGGCGAAAGCATTCTTCTCTACCTCGACCTCGAGGGAATAGAGGTATCTACAGGAAGTGCATGTGCATCCGGCTCACTCGAGCCGAGCTACGTGCTCCTCGCTTCGGGACTCGACGTCGAACTTGCACACGGCTCAATCCGTTTCTCGTTCGGTCGCTACAACACGATGGATGATGTCGAGTACACGCTCGAGAAGCTTCCTCCGATTATCGAAAAGGTGCGCAGAATGAGCACCAGAAAGGACTGACATATGGCATCAAGTTTCATGACACAATGGGTTTATACAGATATAGTCAAGGATCATTTCATGAATCCGAGAAACCTCTGGAAGGAAGGTGACGACTTCGAGGCTGAAGGAGTGGGGGAAGTAGGGTCCCTTGCCTGCGGCGACCAGATGAGAGTCGGCATCAGGGTGAAGGACGGCAGGATTGCAGACCTGAGGTGGCTTACCTACGGTTGCGCAAGCGCTATCGCATCCACATCCATGATGAGCGAGATGGCTGTCGGCATGACGCTCGAGGAAGCCTATAAGCTTACCCCGAAGGCTATCATGGATAAACTGGGAGGACTTCCGGAACACAAGTTCCACTGCTCCGTTCTCGGAGACAAGGCCCTCAGAGCCGCCATCGACAATTATCTCGAGACACACAATCTTCCGAATCCGTATAAGAACAACGTCGCAACGATGATCTGCGAATGCAAGGGTGTGACGGATCAGATGATCGAGAACCTCGTGAAGGAAGACAAGGTAAGAACTCTCGAAGACCTCCAGAAGCTTACCGGAGCCGGAACAGGCTGCGGAAAGTGCATTGCCAAGCTGAAGGCTCAGATTGAAGAGTCCATGCACATACTGGGTAAGACAAATTGAGCAGCAGTTACTACAAGGACACAATCAAAGACGCTCTTTTTCCAAAGAAGAAGGGCGTCATTGCCAAAAGCAACAAATACATCAAAAGCGTTGAGCCCGAGACGATGAGCGCAAAGGAAATCAGAGCCCTCCGCCTCTCTCTCCATCTTTCGACCGCAGTCTTTGCTTCTGCCCTCAATGTGTCGGGTAAGACTGTCGAAGCCTGGGAGAGCGGAACGAACGCGCCCTGCGGTTCATCCCTCAGGCTCCTCAGAATGATACAGAAAAGCCCCGACATTCTCTTCGAAGCCGGGGTGCTTGAGGACAGGACGGCCTTACGATAAGAGGAAGGCCGATCCTCCTATGAATTCCCTGAGAACGCTGTCCGTCGGAACAAGTTCGGGGGAAATGGGGTTCACGAGTTCCAGAAACGCCATAAGGCGACGCGCCGTCGTGTATGCCATGCCGTCTTCGAGTCTGACGGACCGCAGGAGCGGCATCGCGTCGGCATAGAGAACACCCAGCTCGTATTCGAGAGCGGAATTTATCATCATGTCCGCATTGTTCTGGTAGGGGAAGAGAAGGTTCTTCTCCTCCTCTTCTATATCTTCCCATTCATTTATTATCTCGCTCGGCTTGACGTCCCTCTGTCTGCATTCCTTGACGATGCGCCTCAGGAGTCTGTTGTCCCTTGTCGAAATGTTGGAGCATGTGTCGAGATTGAGCTGCGTCAGGGCAGATACGAAAATACGGTAGATTTCATTCTCGTTGAGGTCGGGGATGAGATGCTCGTTGAGTGTCTGCACGCCTTCGACGACAAGAATCGTCTTCTCGTCCATCTTTGCCGATAGCGTCCTGAAGAGACGCTTTCTGTCTCTCTCGGAAGAGGTGAGAGTCACCTCCTCACCATTGAGGAGAGCCTTCACTTCCTTCTGCAGGAGTGCCGTGTCCACATAGCTTTTGCCGCTTTCGTCACGCTTACGGTAGTCGTCGAGACTCAGCATTATGGGGGTGAAGCCCTGAATCTTGAGTTCCGCGCAGAGCTTGAGGCCGCTTGTCTTCTTTCCCGAGCATGCGGGACCCGATATGAACACTATCCTCACACCGCCTCTTTTCTTTATATCTTCAGCGGCACGGTAGAACGAACGCCGCTGCAGTGTCTCCGAGAGGACGATGACTTCACGTATCTTGCCCTCGGCTTCCTTGAGGTTCAGTGACCCGAGGCTGTCGACATCGAGAATCCTTGCTTTTGCCCTGGTCTCCTCGAACACCCTGAAGAGAAGGGGATTATCCTGGAAGGCCATCATAGAGTCCATCTTTCTCGACTGGGGATACCTCAGGAGCATGCCCTCTCCGTATTCCATCAGGTCCCATACCGACAGGAGGGATATCGAGGAAATAAGGGGCTCGTAGTAGACGGAGCGGCATTCCCCGAGCCTGTTGAATGTGTAAGCGCCGTCGTTACGGGACTCGAGGAGCATCTCGGTCTCCAATAGGCCGTGTTTCCTCACATAGTCCAGAGCCTGGACGGAACTCAGGCTCTCGATGTCGATTGTCATATCCTCATCGACGGCCTCCTGCATGACAGCCTTCAGCTTCTTTATGTCGCTCTTTCCCCTGTCCCTGAAGTAGAAGTAGTAGCCGTCACCGAGCGAGTGACCGGAAATGAGTGTTCTTTCGGGATATACGACGGACGCCGCATAGGAGAGAAGGAAGCAGAGCGTACGTCTGTAGACGGTACGTCCTGTCTTGCTGTTGAGGTAGACGAGGTCAATGACCGCGTTCTCCTCGATTTCAGACTGAAGAGACTTCAGCTCTCCGTTGACTACAGCCGCAACGGGAGGATTGTCGAAGTATTTGATTTTCTTCTGCCTTCCGAGGAGATATGAAATCTTCATGGAGGATTTCTCCACGAACGTGTCTGTCCTGACGCCGTTGAATAGGATTGTGTTCTTTTCCATAAGCTGATTATAGGAGTGAACGGGTCACAGTGCAATTGCAGGAAAAAGACAGTGGAAGGGTAATATCCATGGATGAGCCTTTAACCTTGAAGAAAGTATAAAGAGTTTTCCGGGAGGACAGCATGCAGAATCCATTCACTGTGACATTCAGCAAAGCGCCAGAATACACATATATACTAACAATTTCCCGATTTGTCGGACTAAGAACCGCAGTGCTTAGGCTTTCTTCTTAGGAGGACGGCCTCTCTTTTTCTTCGGCTGTTCGCCTGCAGGCGTATGCTCGATTACAGCGGAGAATATCCTGTCAAAACGGCGGATCTTGCCGTGAATTCCGACAAGCCCGATTTTCGGGAGACGGATATGCTTATCACCTTCGAAACGGATAGCGTTGTTATTATTGGTGGTTTCGTACTTCTGACGCTTGTCACGTTTGGACTTGAGTTTCGGATGTTTTGCACGGTGAGCCATCATATTCTGATAAGCTCTGTCACAGTGCCGGGCGGCATTCTGGAGGGCAGTCGAATCGGCATCATTGAGCCATTCGAATTCGGGCTTTGCCTTCAGACCGGTGATGAGCGCACTAAAGCCGCCTGCTCCGCTGTATTTCGGATACGGAACACCTGCCCTGTAAAATCGATACACTGATTATATATGACGCGAGTACAGCCGAGATTCTGCTTGAACGCAGTTATCTGCTCTGCAGTCGGGTATTCTGTATCGGGCACGTCGTTTAACTACCAAGTATTATAGCATGAATTCAGCAAAAATATGTTAAACTACAGAGGAGCTTGTATCCCCGTGGCAGAGCCACCAGGGTTTTAAGCTTCCCTCGGATAAATCGAGGCCTTGTTCTAGTTCGCAAAGGTTACATCTCTCTCTTCCTTTCTTCGGTGACTACATAAACGAGTACTCCCTGTAGACAAATAACAATCTTTCGTGAGTTCCACCAGGCCATGGCCCTGTGGGCAACAGTATATCACATCCGGAAATGAATCCTCGTGGTTGCAGTATCCGTCAGAAGATCTCCTGTGCATGTGATGTTTGGCTGTTCTGTCAGCTGCTGTGGCAGGGCAATCAATGAAAGATGCAGGAGGGAAATAAAAAAATAATAAAATGTTGAAACTATTTTTTTTTTACTGTAAGATTTTATCTGATTTTAAGTAAATCAGGGAGATATATGAACAAACACACTCTTACAGTACTTATGCTGCTGATTGCAGCACTGCTCTTCGTATCATGTGATAACAACACAAAGGAGCCAGAGAAGGAGGCTGAAGCCAAGACCTACACGGTTACATTTGACCTTAATGGTGGTACAGGTGATATCAAGGCTCAGACTGTTAAGGACGGAGAGAAGGCGGCAAAGCCAACCACAGATCCTACACCGTCGAATACGAATTACTACGCTTTCGACTGCTGGACAAAGGAAGGCGAAACAACTGCGTTTGATTTTGCCAATACTGCCATAACTTCAGATACAAAGCTCGTGGCAAAGTGGAAGAACAGGTATAAGGTCGGAGACAAAGGTCCTGCCGGCGGAATCATATTCTATGTTGCAGAGGAAGCTCAGGAATCGTCGACCGGAAGCGGTACCGATACTTTCACGTGGAAGTATCTTGAGGCTGCTCCCGAGGATATCACGGTCGGTGATGCTGCTACAGCTACATTCTGTTTCGGAATTTACCGGGTCTCCAATGTAAATACTATGGTGCTTACATCTGATTATTCAAAGCTCGGATTCGGTCGCAGCAACACGGAAAAGCTTGTAGCGGCAATGGGGGACAACGCTTACACATCAAATGATACCAGTAAGACGGATACAACGAAGGATTATGCAGCAAAGGTCTGTTATGACTACAAGAATACAGCTAACGGTCAAGAATATGATGACTGGTATCTTCCGAGCTCTGATGAACTCAAAGAGCTTTATGAACATAAAGATGTCGTAGGATGTTCTAAGATGGGTTACTGGTCAAGCTCTGAATTCAGCGATACAAAAGCGACTAAGATTAGTTTCAAGAACGGAAACGAAGGCGGCGGTGGCGGTAGTTTCACCGATAAATATGATAAATGGTTCGTTCGTGCCATCAGATATTTCTGATCATTCACTCAGTGTATCTTTGAGCAGCTCTCTGCCTTATTGCGGAGAGCTGTCTTTGTCATACGGTATCCTTTCTGTCTGAGTACTCTTCCGGAACTTCAATGGGATGGAAGCTGTCACTTCCCCGGAAGAAGTTAATGCTGTATCTTTGTTGTGTGAAACGAAGATATCCCATAGACAGGTCTCTAAGAAGCCTTTTTCACATACATACACCGCTTAGTAGAGCTCTCTTTCCCTTTGCTTCTGCATTTCTGCGCCTGTTTTCACTTCATGGTGACAGGGAAATTGAAGTGAGGAGGTATTCAGTCGGAAAGACGCGGGTTCTTGATGTGTCTCCGAAAGGAAATGGGAAGAACATTCCTGTCATCATATATCTTCACGGCGGGGCCTTCGTCTACAGGGCGGCTCCGTACCACTATCGTCTTGTGAAGGAGTACGCGCTCTCGGGATGCCGTGTGCTGATGCTTGATTATCCCCTCTCTCCGATGAACAGATATCCCCTGGCTGCGGATTCGGCCGTCGAAGTTTATAAGTGGGCTCTTGAGCACTTTCCGGCTCCTGTTGCCGTCATGGGCGACAGTGCCGGCGGGGAGATAGCTCTCTCCTCCACAATGAAAATCATAGAAGAAGGGTTAAGACGACCACAGTTTCTCTCTCTCATCTATCCTGTCGTCACTCCCGTTGAGACAAAGTCGAAGAGAGACTTTACCGATACTCCAGTCTGGAACTCCCGCCTCAATGGAAAGATGTGGGAGTACTATCTTGGAGGCCGGGAGTACAGAAGCATATTTGACTGTGGTTTTGTTTCAGCATTTCCGCCTGTCTATATCGAGACATGCGAGTTCGACTGCCTGCACGATGAAGGCGAGGAACTTTCCTCCGTTCTTTCTGATAACGGTGTTCCCGTCGTACACAGGAATATGGAAGGAGCATGCCACGGCTACGATATGATTTCCTCATCTCCTCTTGTGAAGGAGAGTATGGAGGCGAGGAAAACATTCATTATGAATCATTCCTGTTAAAAATAAAAAAAATTTATGACCATATTCAGTTAAGTTATATTGCCATTGATGCAATTAAAGTGGTAAAAGATTTCCGGAACAGCTGAATATGGGATTATTTGAATTTATAAACCAGATGCTACAGAGTCCGATGCTGCTGGTATCTTCGATACTTACGCTCGGCGTGATTTTGGTGAATGGCTGGACGGATGCCCCGAACGCCATCGCAACCTGTGTGTCGACAAGGGCAATAGGTGTGAGGAAGGCCATAATCATGGCTGCCGTCTTCAACTTCTTCGGGGTTCTTGTGATGACAAGCCTCAACGCTTCCGTTGCAATGACAATATCGAACATGGTGGACTTCGGAGGAGATGCTAGGATATCTCTCATTGCACTCTGTGCGGCAATGGCGGCAATCGTCATCTGGGCGACAGTCGCCTGGTACTTCGGCATCCCTACAAGCGAGAGTCATGCTCTCATCGCCGGACTTTCCGGTGCCGCAGTCGCCATCCAGAACAGCTTCAGCGGCATCAACGGGGGAGAGTGGGTGAAAGTCATCTACGGAATCGTACTCTCGACACTGCTGGGTTTCGTTCTCGGTTTTGCCTCATCAAAGCTCACGGTTCTCATCTGCCGCAATAAAAACAGATTCAAGACTGACAGATTCTTCGGTGTTGCTCAGGTTGCAGGAGGTGCCGCAATGGCATTCATGCACGGCGCACAGGACGGGCAGAAGTTCATGGCAATCTTCCTCCTGGGTTCTGCATTCGCTTCCGGAAGTACCGCAATCTCCACATTCACGGTTCCTCTCTGGCTTATGGTTCTATGTTCAGTCGTCATGGGACTAGGAACCTCCATCGGAGGCTACCGCATCATCAAGTCCGTCGGAATGGACATGGTAAAGCTCAAACCCTACCAGGGCTTTGCGGCAGACGCTGCGGCAACGCTGTGTCTCCTCTTCTCATCTCTCACGGGAATTCCTGTAAGCACAACACATACAAAGACAACGGCAATAATGGGTGTCGGCGCCGCAAGAAGAATGAGCAATGTCAACTGGAGTATCGTAAAGGACCTGGTGCTGACGTGGGTCTGCACGTTCCCGGGCTGTGGACTCCTGGGCTATGCACTGGCAAAGCTCTTTCTCCTGATATTTGCATAAGGAGGCCTTTATATGGCTAAGAAAGGTAATGATTATTTTGAACTCATAAAGAGTCAGACAGAGTACTGTGTGAGGGCTTCCGAGCTTCTTGAAAGCATTCTATCCTCATTCGACGCATCGAAGGTGTCGGATTACAGGAATGACATGCACAGAATCGAGAACGATGCAGATGAAATCCATCACGATATTCTCCAGAAGCTCTCGACGGAGTTCATCACTCCCATCGACCAGGAGGACATTCTCCACCTCGTCCAGATCATTGATGACATAACGGACGCACTGGACGAAGTCATGATGGATGTCTACATGTACCATGTCGACGAGAAGCTCCCCAGAATCGAGGAGTTCGTGAAGATCGTCAACCGCTGTGTACATGCCCTCGACGAAGCCGCTGCAGAGATAAAGAACTTCAAGAGACCCGAGAAGCTCCACACTCTCCTCGTGAAGGTCAACGATATCGAGATAGAGTCCGACAACATCTATACTGACGTCATCTACAGCCTTTTCGGCTCCGATGTCGATGCAAAGCGACTTTTTGCCGCACGCGAAATCTACGAAGGACTTGAAGACTGCTGCGACCTTTGCGAACATGCTGCCGATGTCATCGAGCAGGTTATCATAAAGAACACCTGATTCAACACTGTAGTCCAAGAGTGAGAAAGACTATATAATACAGTACTATGGTCGTACTGATTGCAGATTTGAAGAATGGTACTGTTACTGAAAGGGAGTGGGCAGAGAAGTGTTCACCTCTCGAGTGTGCACTCTCTCTTCACTCCGAGTTCGGCCCTGACAGTCTTGTCATAGGTTCAGTTCCCCGGGAGTGTGCAACGGACGGGACGGCCTCCGTATTCCCGATTGTCTATCACTCCGAAATATCCGGTAAGAGGGAGGTTTCCACTCTCACGACCGGACACGGCTACTCGCTTCTGAGACTTTCCATCGTTGCCCTTGTAATCATCGGCAGGGCCGATAAGCTCAAATATATTACACTTACTCCCTCGAAGAAGGAGATTCTTCCTTCCGAGAACATGAGAGCCGAAAGCTCGTTATCCTTCGAGAGCGTTGTTGCGTCTCCGGGGGAGATCTGTCTCACGACAGGCATTGCCGCAGACAAGGGTGTCTGGTTCGGTTCTCTGCAGTTTTGCGGCCGCAATGTCCCGGGTCTGGGACTCGGACACGCATTCTTTGCGCATAACCTCAAGAGCATCGTTCTCACGTCATTCTCCGACGGAGGACAGGAGAGGAAGAGTGACTCTTCCTCCAGAAGGAGCAGAAACTCCTTCATGAAGCGCCTTCGCACCTACGGCGAGTATGCGATAATTCCATCGTCTCTCAGTCTGGGGTGGACTCCGATTCACAACTACTCTGACCGCTTTGACCCGAGAGTCGGCAATATCGACGGCCGTTCACTTGCCGAAAGGTACGGTAACTATCCCGACGGATGCCCGGGCTGCTCTCTCTCGTGCCTCAGGCGCACCAGAGACGGCTCTTCCCTTCCGCGCTGGACGGACCTTTTGTACCTGGGACCCAATATCGGGTTCTTTGACCTCACCAACATTCAGAAGATATACAACGCCGCCGTTTCCTCCGGCCTTGAAATACCGACGACCGGCGGAATTCTGAGTTATGTCATATCTCTGCCGGCAGAGGAGAGATCTCTTTACCTCAGGGATGCATCAGTCGAGAGTATTACGGCATTCATTTCAAGGCTCTCGACAGGCTCTGTGCTTTCCAAAGGACTTGTTTCCCTTCCCGATGCTGTACAGGGCTATGACCACCGCCCCGTGCTCTATGATCTCAGGGGAGCCTTCAGCGAAGCGATTCTCCTTTCCCAGGGCCTGGACTTCGTTCTTCCGGGAACTCTCTTCTTTCCGAAGAAAAGTGTCAGTGTGGAGTGTGCGGCGGTCTTTGCTCTATACGAGACTGTATATACCCTGGCGCTTACTTCTCTTGGGTACCCGTCGTTTGCCGTATCGATTGAATACTGCTCGCGTCTTCCTCAGTTCGTGTTCAGATGTCCGCAGGCTGCACGTTTCTTCCTGAGACGTTTCTCAGCATTCGGCTACAGGGGAGATGAGCTGCTCTCCATCGGCTATGCTCTTCTCGAAAAGATTAATCCCTCCTGGCATCCGATTCCTTCCTCTTTCACCATGAACAGTGTTTCGTCCTACGATGCGGCAACGGTGCCGATGAAGAAACTTCAGGATGCCTACGACGGGGAGAAGCTGAGGCTTCTTATCTCGCTGAAGTCCTCAAGCGAGAAGAGGCGGAGGGCAGAGGGTGTGAAGAGTGCGAATGTCGCTCCCTCGGACGAGCGCGGAAGTGATGCAGATCCCGGATTGAGAGAGTAGAGATTTCCCTTCCTCCCGAGAAGGGGAATGTGAGTGTGTCCCGTAATGAGGACATCGGTGTCTTCGGGAATGCCGACGGGAGTGTGACCGTGCGTCACCACCACTTTCTTTCCATATATCTCAGTTGTGTAAACAAGAGGCGGGAAGGGCAGTGAGCCGTATTCGTAATAGCGGTCCGAGTTGCCTCTGACTCCTTCTGTCGAGAAGAAGACGGGGTCATACGGGTCGGGGCATAAATCCCCTGCGGAGATTATCCTTTCGGATCTGAAATACCTTTCGGCTTCCCTTATTCTCTTCATTGCCGCGGTTGAACCGTGTACATCGGAGAATACAAGACAGTTTCTTTCCATATCTTTATGATAGAGCTTTTTCTTCTCTTGGTGTTATACTCTTCTCAGGAGAACACAATGGAAGAAAGACGGCTGACACTTCCTGACGGGAAGAAACTCTTCTACAGAGTATGGAAAGCGGAAAAGACAAAGGCGACCGTTCATATCAACCACGGCATGGCAGAGCACAGCCTGAGGTATGATTTTTTCGCCACGTTCCTCAACGGCTACGGCTATACGGTCTACTGTCAGGACCACCGCGGTCACGGAAAGACGAAAAAAGGGGATGAAGAGAAGGGCTGGTTCGCAGAAGAGGGCGGCTGGACGCTCATCTGCTCTGACTCCTATGAACTCGACAAGCTCATCGCAAAGGAATATCCTGATGTCCCTCATTTCATCTTCGGCCATTCGATGGGCTCGTTCCTCACACGTACGAACATCGCTCTTCACAGCTCTGACTACAGGGCTGCCATCATCATGGGAACAGGCGCCAGCAAGGGCATTGTTAGCAGATTCGGCCGCATGATTGCCCTCAGGAGATGCAAAAAATACGGCACGAAACATAAGGATGAATTCCTCAATAACCTTGCATTCGGTTCCTATCTGAGGAAATTTGACTACAGGAATGAAGGTATATACTGCTGGATTTCCTCCGACAGGGAGGAAGTGAAGAAGTACGAGGAGGATCCCGACTGCGGCTTCATCTGTTCGTCACGCTTCTATGCCGATCTCATCGAGGGACTCGAGACTGCTAACAGTAAGGACCTTATTGCTGGAATCAGAAAAGATCTCCCGATAATGTTCCTCTCGGGCGAGATGGATCCTGTCGGCAACTACTCCAAGGGTGTCGTCAAGGCTTCCAGCCTCTACAAGGACGCGGGTATCAGTGACGTCAGACTCAAGCTCTACAGGGACGGAAGACACGAAATCCTCAACGACAGCATGAGGGATGAAGTCATGGCTGACTGCCTCGCATTCTACGAGGAATTCGTCTGATGCGACAGCTGAGGAAGGCCTTTTCCTGGCTCAGGGATTATTTCAGGGTTGTGGGAAAGGCCCTCTCGAAGATCGGAAGCGACAATATCTCGATTCTCGCTTCCGGCATGGTCTATTCGACTCTCATCGCAATAGTCCCCTGCGTGACATTCCTTTCGGCATTCCTGTCTGCTTTCGGGGGAACCGAGAACTTCGTCACCGTCGTCGGTGACTGGCTGAGAGACACATTCGGAGAGGCTGAGGGTACCTTTGTTCTCGAGAAGATCACGCTCTTCAGCAGGAATGCGATGTCTCTCGGAATATTCGGCCTCATCTTCTTTGTCATCTCGGCTTCTCTTCTTGCCGTCCAGATAGATACCATCATCAATAACATATTCCGTTCCCGGTACTCAGGAAGCGGAATGAAGCGCTACGGCAAGATAATCATCTTCATCATAGTTATGACTGTCTTCATCGCATTCTCCCTTGCCCTTTCGGAGGCCGTGAGGGACGATGTCTACTCCCGTCTCGGGGTGAACAGTGCCGGTGGAATGTTTGAACTCGTCCTGAAGAAGGGCGGACAGTACGTCGTGATGTTCCTCATTTTCTTCTTCCTTCTATTCTTTGTACCGAACGTGAAGGTCAAGCCGTCGGCAGCCGCCGCAGGTTCTGTCTTCGGTACCGTCGTGATGAGCATCTTCTACCAGATATTCACGCACCTTGTCATAACGAGCGTGAAGTTTTCCGTAATCTACGGCTCCCTTGCCTCGATTCTTCTGGCTCTTCTCTACTGCTATGTGGTCTGGTACATAATAATCCTTACGGCCGAGACCACCTTCATCTATCAGTTCAGACCGGGCAGGGACATTGTCGCCGGCTCGATTGTCACCCCGAAGAGGGAAATCGAGGAAGGTGTCAGAATCCTCACGGAGGCTGCGAAGAGCTTCGAGAAGGGAGAAGGGGGAATAACGGGCGTGAAGCTTGCGGCCAGGTCCGGAGTCATCTATTTCCGTACGACGACATATCTCCGTCTTCTCGAGGAGAACGGCTTCATACGTCAGCTGACAACAGCGTCATACATACTTGCGAGGCCGGCTGACAGAATTATGCTCTCCGACGTCGTTGCCTCCCTCTTCTCCTCCGACGGAGGCGAGGAGACAGATTACATACATTCGTTCCGCACTGCGGGCCTGAGGGTTCTTGATGGCAGGACTCTTGCGGACGTGATAAAGGAAAAGTCATGATAGTAGACAGATTCACAGAAGAAACACTCTCTCCGTCGATAAGTCAGAATATCCCTTCTCCCGATAAGGGTGTCAGGGAGACACGGACTGTCGAGGGAATCGAAATCAGATACATCGAAAACGGTGTGCCGTCGGGATTCAACTCCGTTGTCACGATTCCGTACGCACTCGTCGCCGTCAGGGACGGTAAGTACATCTTTGCCGTATCGGTTGAGCGCGAGGACCTGAGACAGATATCGTGCATGACGGGAACGGCAGTGAAGACCCTCTGCGAGGAATACGGCGTAAGAGGATATCTCCTTGATCCTACAGTCGTTATGTATGGCGAGGGGGAGAGAGAGGAAATCGGACGATTCCCGCTCTCCTTCGACAGGGAGACCGTCAAGGCCTACCTCAACGAAACGCTGCTCGATACACTCGACCTCATAGAAGAAGACGATGAATAGAATCAGTGTCGGCATCATCGGTGACGGTATTTCGGCATACCGCCACGCCCATGCCGTCAATTCTGACGGACGTTTCTTCCTTTCTTCCATTGCACCGAAGAGCATCCAGCGGGGCCGGGAACTCATGAGGATACACGACATCCCCCATCTCGATAAGGATCCGGAATACCTTCTCGAACGCGAAGACATCGATCTCGTCGTGCTCTCCGTCCCGACAGAGGTTCACTCTCAGTATATAGAGTATGCAGAACGCTACGACAAGGCCATCATAATCGAGAGTCCCGTGACCCTGTCACCAGAAGAAGGAGAGAGGATTTACGATGAAGTGAAGACTGAAGGAGCGTTCTTCTTCAACGGTAATCCGTATCTTTATTCCGAGAAGATAGGGAATATCGACAGGAATTCATTCCACCTGTTTTCACTCTCTTTCCCTTCGATATACCTTTCCCCCGACGAGATGCTCCATATTGCACTCGAGACTCTTGTGAGAGCCTTCGGCGCCGTCGTCTCTGTGACGGGAGGAGAAACAGATGGCACTCTTTCAGTTACCCTTGAAAGGGGTAAGGGAACACTGACTCTTCTCAGAGAGCCGGATTCCCGCGGCATCTGTCTTGTTGTGGATGGCGTCGTCATCCTTTCCGGGGCCCGGTACTACAGCTTTCTTCCCTCTCTCTACTCCTATGTCTTCTCCCGTCTCGAAGACGGAAGAGAAACCTGCGATACGTTCTTCTGCACTCTCGCTTCACTCAGGGCAGCGGAACTTTTACCGGATAAGCGGGCAAGGAAAGCAATCTGTTCTGAAGAATGAAAAAACTTGCGCCTACGTTCCTGATTTCATATAGTTGAGAAAAGGAGAGAAACGATGAAGACCAGAAGAAATTCCCGTCTCTGGAAGACAGTCGGAAACAGTTTCAGCCGGTTCACCGAAGCCGGAATGAAGGAGATGAACTTCCTCGTCGGTAATGAGGGGGATATCCGGAGATTTTCAATCGGTGTCGCGTTTTTCCTCTCGAGGCCGTAGTATGGACAGCCGTACGATAGCCTACTACAACAGCAGCGGAAGAGCGTACTTCGATTCCACGGTGAACGCTTCTGTTCCCGAATCCCTCAGTGCATTTCTTTCCCTTGTCAGAAAAGGCGGCAGGATACTCGACTGCGGCTGCGGCTCGGGACGCGACTCGAAGTACTTTCTTTCCCTCGGTTATCCTGTCGACATGATAGATGCAAGCGAGAACATGTGCCGTATTGCTGCGGAATATACGGGGAGAAAAGCTGTGTGCATGGACTATATGAACGTCCGCAGCGACATTCTCTATTCGGGTATATGGGCGAATGCCTCGCTGCTTCATGAGAAGAGGGAAAATCTTCCGGGTGTATTCAATGTCCTTTCGTCGGCTCTTGAGAATGACGGCATCCTCTACTCTTCATTCCGCTACGGCAGCGGTGACAGAAGAGAAGGAGAGAGATGGTACACTGACATGAATGAGGACAGAATGGTTGAGGTTCTTCCTCAGTCTCTTCATATGGTTAAGTGCTGGCAGAGTGACGATGTCCGTCCCCTCTTCAGCTACAGATGGCTGAACGTTCTCCTTAGGAAAACGGAATGTAAATGATTGAAGAGAGGAATCTGCTGTTGTTTACGCGATAAAGACGAAGTTGAAGGTTAAATCAGTCTTTTTCTCGTCTTCCGGATTTGATGTACGCATTCGCCGGATTCTGTCGGACGACCTTTTGCCGGGCAAGAAGCAAAAAGTTGGAAAAGGTGACAAAATCAAACAAATATATGTTGGAAAAAGTGTGAAAACAGCGCCAGAAAATGTTGGAAAAAGTGAAAGCGGGCATTAGAATATCTTTGCAGGGAGAAGTTTTCCGCTATGATCAGACGAAAAATTACGGCAAAGATAGAAGATTTTTTCAAATCTCATGACAGGGAGGCACTTCTTATAACCGGTGCGCGGCAGGTTGGGAAGACGTATTCGATAAGAGAATACGGCAGAAGATGCTTCAGACACTT
>CAVFYD010000017.1:0-33060 GCA_963626615.1 Sphaerochaetaceae bacterium | reverse complement strand
GAGGGAAATGACAGACCACGAAATGGTAATCGAGAGCATCACGACGGCACTTTTAAAGCTCATGGAGAAGAAACCGTTCGAAGAAATCACGATTACCGAACTCTGCCAGAAGGCGGGAGTAGGCAGAGTGTCCTTCTACCGCAACTACAACAGCAAGCAGGACATACTGCTCGATTATCTTTCTTGTGTCACAGACCGGTGGTGGTCTCAGTTAATCAGGAAATCTCCCGAAGAATTCTATCAGACATTCTGGAAGTCCCTCCTTTCCGAATACAGGAAGAACAGTTCCCTTCTGCTTCTACTGGAGGAGAATAAAGTCACTTATATACTCAAGGATCATATCTTCCGCTGCTGCGGTCCGCAAAAAGAAGACGATGACAGTACGGCATATACAAGAGCAATGCTTGCCGGCCTTATCTACGGTCTCGTGGAAGAATGGATCCACCGCGGCATGAAGGACGATCCGGAAGTTCCGGACTTAAGGAGAATGCTCGCCCTTGCCGAGAGAGACATCATGAAAAAGGAGAATATAGCATACAGTCATGAAGGAGAGAAAGATTTGAACTACTATCTTGCAATCGACATCGGCGCCTCCTCCGGCCGTCACATCATCGGATGGAAGGAAGACGGCATGATAAAAACGGAAGAAGTCTACCGCTTTCCCAACGGTGTCAGAGAAGAAAGAGGACACCTCGTATGGGACACGGATGAACTTATGTCTCACGTAAGGGAAGGAATCGAGAAGGCAAAGGATAAATACGGAATGATTGAAAGCCTCTCAATCGACACATGGGGCGTCGACTATGTTCTCCTGAAAGGAGATGAAGAGGTAAAACCGGCCTACGCATACCGTGACGGCAGAACGGAAAGCATCATAGACGATGTACATTCCCTGATTCCCTTCCACATGCTCTACGAAAGGACCGGAACACAGTTCCAGACATTCAATACTGTCTACCAGCTCTATAAGGATAAGATGGACGGCAGACTCGAAGGGGTTACAGACTTTCTCATGATTCCAGAATACCTCATTTACAGGCTCACCGGAGTCAAGGTGAAGGAATACACCAACGCCTCCACGACGGGACTTCTAAATGCAGAAAGCGGAGAATACGACAAAGAAATCATCAAGAGACTCGGCTTAAGAGAGGATCTCTTCACTCCCCTTTCAAAGCCGGGAACAGCAGTCGGTGAATACAAAGGAATAAAGGTTATCCTGTGTGCAACCCACGATACGGCTTCTGCAGTGGAAGGCATCCCGATGACAGGAGAGAGTCCGTACATCTCATCAGGTACGTGGTCACTGCTGGGAGTAAAGACATCCCGTCCGATTACCACAGAGGAAAGCAGAAAAGCCAACTGGTCTAACGAAGGCGGAGTCGGATACAACCGCTACCAGAAGAACATCATGGGAATGTGGCTTATAAACCGTTTAAGAGACGAGCTCTGCCCCAACCTCGGCTTTCTGGATATAGTTGCTCTTGCAGAGGAGAGCACAACAGAAGTGAAGGTCGACGCATCCGACCCTGTTTTCCTCGCTCCGAGAAGCATGAAGGGAGCATTCGACCTCAAGACTGGAAACGCACTCAGAACGGAAGGCGACTACTTCAGATGCGCTTATCTTTCGCTTGCCTCATGCTATGCCGCGTCGCTTGAAGAGCTCGAGCACAACACCGGAAGGCACTATGAGAACCTATATATAGTAGGAGGCGGCGCCAAGAACGGTCTCATCAACAGGCTGACGGAAGAATACACACATAAGAAGGTCATTGCACTGCCCATTGAGGCAACGGCAATCGGTAACCTGAAAATACAGATGGAGAAGAACAATGAGTTACGATGAAGCAAAAAGAAAATATGCCGAAATAGGCATAAACACTGAAGATGCGATGCAGAAGCTTGCCACAGTCCCTATTTCACTGCACTGCTGGCAAGGCGATGATGTCAGGGGATTCGACACCGATCCATCAAAGCCTCTGACGGGAGGAATACAGACAACAGGAAACTACCCGGGGCGTGCCCGCACTCCCGAGGAGCTCATGGCGGACATTGAGAAGGTCATTTCCCTCTGCCCGGGAAAGAAGAAACTCAACCTTCACGCCTCCTATGCAGTTTTTGAAAAGGGGGAATGGGCCGACAGAGACAAACTCGAGCCGAAACACTTCGCTCCATGGGTGGATTTTGCGAAGAAGAACGGCCTCGGACTTGATTTCAACCCCACATTCTTCTCACACCCTATGTGTGATCCTCTCACACTCTCAAGTCCGAACGAGAAGACCAGGAAGTTCTGGATAGAGCATGGAAAGGCATGTGTCAGGATATCGCGCTACTTTGCCAGGGAGACTGGAGAGATATGCACGATGAACATCTGGACGGGCGACGGCTTCAAGGATATTCCATCTGACAGACTGGGACCGAGAATGAGATATAAGGAATCGATTGACGAAATCCTGAGCGAGGAATACGACTTCAACCTCGTCAAGCCCTGCATTGAAAGCAAGGTCTTCGGAATCGGAGTCGAAAGCTATACAGCAGGAAGTGCAGAATTTGCACTCACCTATGCAGCAATGAACAAGAATAAATGCATTCCGCTCATGGACAACGGCCACTACCACCCCACCGAAGTTGTATCCGACAAGATTTCCGCTCTTCTCACTTTCTTCCCGGAAATCGCTCTCCACGTAACACGCCCCGTCAGATGGGACAGTGATCACGTGGTACTCTTCGACGACGAGACAAGGGAGATTGCGAAGGAAATCGTGAAGTGTGGAGCTCTCGAAGGGAGAGTACACATCGCCCTCGACTACTTCGATGCATCAGTCAACCGCATCGCTGCATGGACAGCCGGATTCAGAAACACTGAGAAGGCACTTCTCTACGCTCTCCTTACACCAGATATGAAGAAAGAGCAGGATGAGGGAGACTTCACTTCTCTTCTCGTCAGACAGGAGGAACTCAAGACCCTTCCCTTCGGAGAAGTTTGGAACGAATACACAAGACGAAGCGGTGTTCCCGAAGACGGAATGTGGCTTGAAAATGTCAGAGATTACGAAAAGAACGTACTGATAAAAAGGAGATGAACAATGAAGGATATACTCAAAGCTCAATGGATGACACAGATGATCCTGACGGCCACAAACATGTACAATCACGGATGGGACGAGAGAAACGGAGGAAACATCTCCCTTCTTCTCGAGGAAAAAGACGTCAGAGAGTACACAGACGGCAGAGCCATAAGAGTTCTCGATACAGGATTTGAGTGTCCCGACCTCGAAGGAAAATACTTTCTCGTCACAGGAACTGGTAAATATTTCAAGAATGTCCAGTATGAACCGGAAGTGAACCTCGGTCTTGTGAGACTCCTGGATAAGGGAAAGAAGGCGGAGCTTCTCTGGGGCTTCTCGGACGGAGGAAGATTCACCAGCGAGTTTCCTTCTCACATGATGAGTCACAGCGCCAGACTGAAAACTGACAGCAGGAACAGAGTTGTAATGCACTGTCATCCTGCAAACCTTCTTGCCATGACGTATGTTCACACCCTCGACGAGAGGGAGTTCACAAGGACTCTGTGGAAAATGTGCACAGAATGCATCGTGGTATTCCCCGACGGAGTGAACGTACTGCCCTGGATGCTCTGCGGCACGAACGAAATCGGAGAAGCTACCGCAGAAAAGATGCATTCGGCCAGACTCGTCGTCTGGGCACAGCACGGAATATATGGAGCGGGACGTGATCTGGATGAGACTTTCGGCCTCATAGAGACAGCGGAAAAAGCAGCTGAAATCTACATGAAGACAGCACACCTCCCGATTCTCAACACTATAACAGACGAAGAGATGCACATGCTGGAAAAGCATTTCGGCGTAAAGGCAAGGGAGGGATACCTTAGTTAGTTTAATATGACTAACATATTCTACCATAAATAATTATACATTTTGTTCTTGCTTTTTCCCTTATCTCTTCATAGAATTGCTGAATGCAGAGAAATGAGGAAAGAGCAGGAAGAATCAGAAGAGCATCCGCTATCGGCATTGCCGTCAACATGACACTGGGTATATTCAAGGTCATACTCGGCGTCTTCTCGCACTCCCTCGCCTTTCTCTCCGACGGTGCGAACAACCTCAGTGACAGTATCTCGTCTCTCGTGACAATTGTCGGTTACGGACTCAGCAGAAAGTGCCCGACAAAAAGCCATCCTCTCGGCTACGGAAGAATGGAGTACCTCTCTGCCCTTTTCGTTTCGATTCTTGTGCTTACAACAGGAGTCTCCTTTCTCAAATCATCGGTAGAGGCTCTAAAGACCCCGACTGATATCATTCTTACTCCCGTCTCACTCGTGATTCTTGTCATCTCGGTTCTTGTGAAGCTCTCGCTCTGGCTTTTCTTCAGAAGAGAGGGAAGTAAAACCGGAAGTCTTGCTCTCTCCGCCTCTGCTCTCGATTCCCTCTCCGATGCCGTCATAACATCCATCACGATAATCTCTGCCGCCATCTCATATTGCACATCCGTCTCACTCGATGCAGTTGCAGGAATCATAGTATCTCTCTTCATAATGTGGACAGGGCTCGAGGCAATATTGAAGGTCTCGGACACAATCCTCGGGAAAAGACCGAAAAGAGAGGAAATCCAGAGAATAAGGGACATCATCGGAGAATACCCTCCCCTTCACGGAGGCTACGACATAAGAATCCACAGTTACGGTCCCGAGTACAGCATGGGGACAATCGATGTCGAAGTTCCGTTCACGGCCGACGCAGAGTCAATATATGAGGCAATGGAAAAGGCGAAGAAGAGACTTTTTGACGAAACAGGAACTATGTTCACGTTCGGAATCAACGCCGAAAACCAGGACGACACGAGAGTAAGGGAAATGATGGAAAAGACCCTGAAGTGCATAAAAATGGCATCCGACGATGTCATCGGCATCCACGGCTTCCATGTCCACTTCGAGGAGAAGAGAATAGAATTCGACGTCGTCGTCTCATTCACTCTCCGGGACTGGGACAAGTTCCGAAAGAACATCACAGGCCTACTGGAACTCATATTTCCCGACTACAGAATATCGTTCAACATCGATCCTGACTATTCCTGAAAAGAGCAAGAGCTTTTCTCAGTGCTTTTCTGTCGGCCTCGAATGAAAGCAGGGATTCCGCTTCGTCAATTCTTACCCAGAAAGCTCCGTCTGTCTCCCCGCTCTGTCCTCTCGGCTCACCAGAAACATAGATGGAAGGAAAGAACCAGACATTTCTCTCGTCCCCCTTTCTCTGTGACGGAACAGCAACGGGAGGAGCGACTATCTCAGCCTTTATTCCGCTTTCCTCCTCGGTCTCACGCAGTGCCGCCTCTTCTCTCGTCTCCCCTTCTTCTATATGGCCCTTGGGAAATGAGTAACGGCTGAAATACCTGATGAGCAGAACCCTTTCATCATCAAAGCAGATGCAGCCAGCGCTGTCACGTCTGTCCATCATTCCTTCCTTTTTCCGGAACACAGACAAAGTGTTCCTCGTCTCCGATTTTCACGGAAGCTGTAACAATCGGGAATGAATAAAGAGAAGAGAGCGTATCTCCCGTCATAATCTCACCGACACCGCCTTTTTTCAGAACCGTTCCGTTCTTGAGTGCGATGATTGATGTCGAATAGAGGGCTGCCAGAGACGGGGAATGAGTTGAGAATATTACAGTATAACCCCTGTCGGCGAGCTCTCTAACCTTTCTCATCACGCGGTGGCTGTTCGCAAAGTCAAGAGAGGCAGTAGGTTCATCCATTATGAGAATCTTCGCATCCTGCATCAGAGCCCTGGCAAGGAGCATCAGCTGCCTCTCGCCCCCGCTTATCTTCCTTGTTCCCCTGTCCTTTATATTTCCGATTCCCATCTCATCAATAAGAAGAGACGCTTTTTTCTTCTCTTCCTTTCCTGGAGGAGAGAAGAGCGAAAGCGAGGATGCACTTCCCATCATCACCGTATCGAGAACGGTATGGTTGAATACGGGATTGAATGACTGCGGAATATATGCAGTACAAAGCGCCCTTTCCCTGTCGGAAAGTGACTGAACTGACCTTCCGTCAATCTCGACGATTCCTTCCTGCGGTTTCAGAAATCCGAGAATACACTTGAAGAGCGTTGACTTGCCCACTCCGTTGGGCCCCAGCAGGGCTATCATCTCGCCGTCTGAAGCAGAGAATGAGACACTCTTGAGGACACTCTTGTCGTCGTAAGAGAACGAAACGTTCGTCACATCAAGCTTCATCTTCCCTGCCTCCCGTTATTATCAGATAGAGGAATACGGGAGCCCCGATGAAGGACGTGAGTATACCCAGAGGAAGTTCGCTTGTCGTTATGATTCTTGCAAGATTGTCGACAAAGAGAAGGAATGTGCCGCCCAGCAGCATCGAAGAGGGAACGACCTTTCTGTTGTCAACGCCGATGAGAAGTCTCGAGAAATGAGGAATCACAAGGCCCACCCATCCTATCATACCGCTGATTGACACCGCGGCTGCAGTCATGAGAGTCGATGAGAGAACAACGACGACTCTGAGTCGCGACGTATTGACGCCCATGCTTCTCGCTTCGGAATCTGAAAGGGAAAGCAGGTTGATTCTCCATCTCAGCAGTATAACAGGAACGGCTCCTATCACAAGCGGAAAGAATGCGAAGGCAAGATCCTTCATCTTGATTGACGAGAGCGACCCCATCAGCCAGTATGTGATTGCAGGAAGCGTGCTCTCGGTATCGGCAATGAGCTTTATGAACGACGTTGCAGACGAAAAGAGAGAGCTCACGATGACGCCGGCAAGGACGAAGGCGAGTGTCTGGTTTATCGGACTGAGACGGGAAATCAGAATGGCAAGAAGCACAGCAGAGAGTCCGAAGACAAAGGAAGAGAGCGTCACCTCGAAATAGTTAGCCCCCAGAAGAAGAGCCACTGCGGCTCCGAAACCCGCTCCGCTTGATGCCCCGAGAAGATCGGGAGAAACCATTGGGTTACGGAAGATGGCCTGATAGCTTGCTCCCGAAAGCGAAAGCGCAGCGCCTATCATGAATGCGGCTACAATACGCGGAAAACGTATGTTGATAACCACGACTTCCTCCGTGCTTGTCCATGTATGAGGGAGTGTATAGCGGTTGCCGCTAATGAGCTCAAGACCTTTACTGAGAAGAATCTTTACGGCCGTGAAGGGATTAACGCTGTAGCGTCCGATGATGAAGGAAAGCAAGAACACAAGTACTGCGACAATGATCATTGGTAGAAACAGTGCATTCTCTTTCTTCATATTTTCTCCGACGGGGAAAGCATACCACACAAAGGGGAGAGAGACAAACGGATTTGTTTTCAGAAAGATAACGCTTCATCTTCTTTCCTTTGCATTGACTTCTCTGAGGCTGTAGAATGAGAGCCATGTACAGACCATCAGAGAAAAGATATGACACGATGAGCTACCGGAGAGCGGGAAGAAGCGGACTTTCCCTTCCCGTCATCTCGCTCGGTCTCTGGCACAATTTCGGCACGGACAGCGACTACCAGACGACGAAGGAAATCGTAACGGAGGCATTTGACAGCGGAATAACTTCATTCGACGCAGCGAACAACTACGGCCCCGCACCTGGAAGCGCGGAGGAGCGACTGGGAGAAATCATCCGTAGGGAACTCTCCTCCTACCGCGACGAGATAACAGTCTCGACGAAGGCGGGCTACCGCATGTGGCCGGGTCCCTACGGCGACGGCGGAAGCCGCAAGTACCTCATAGCATCGCTAGACCAGTCCCTTAAGAGACTGGGGCTCGACTACGTTGACATCTTCTATCATCACAGACCCGATAAAGATACTCCTTTGGAAGAGACAGCGGAGTCACTCTCGTACATAGTATCCTCCGGGCGTGCGCTCTACATTGCACTCTCAAACTACGGGGAGGAAATCTTCGAGATGAAGAGAATCCTCGAGGAGAACCATCACATCACCCCGATAATCAACCAGGTATCATATTCGATTCTCAATCACAGAGGCGATGAGAACGGAACGCTGTTTCCACGCCTCGAGAAGGCGGGAATCGGAATACTCGCATTCTCCCCGCTGAGTCAGGGACGTCTTACGGACAAATACCTCTCAGGGACAATTCCGGAAGACAGCAGGGCAAGAACGAGTGCTTTCCTTTCTCCTGATGACATCACCCCATCCCTGGTAGGAGCTCTCAATGCTCTCAACCTTATCGCCAGAGAAAGAGGACAGAGCCTCAGCGCGATGGCCATCAACTGGGACCTTGAGAGAAAGGGGATGACAGGCGTCATAGTGGGCGCGAGAAACCGTGACCAGATAAGAGAGACAATAAACGGAATGGGATCATATTCCCCCTTCTCTGACGAGGAAGAGAATAAAATTGCAGATATCGTCAATGGAATTTCCTTCAGGAGATAAAAAATGGAATGCAAAGTAAAAGTCAGAATCGGAGAAAAAGGCAATTACTTCTATGGACCCGGAGTTGCAGAACTTCTCAGATGCATCAATGAATGCGGAAGTGTAAGGCAGGCAGCAGCTGCAATGGAGCTCTCATACTCCAAGGCCTGGCATATGATAAAGAACAGCGAAGCGGGGTTCGGACGCTCGCTTGTCGAAAGAAGCGTCGGAGGAAGAGGTGGAGGAAATGCGACCCTCACAGAGGACGGAAGAAAGGTGATGGAGCTCTTCTATACACTGGAAGAGAAAATCCAGAAGGATGCCGACGCCCTCTACCTTTCCGTTTTCGGAGAGTGGATCTGATGTGGTGGACGCCAGAGAGGATAAGATGGTACGAAAGGGCCTCGGAAAGATGCACTTTCCACCGTAATCTTGTTTCGATAATCGAAAAGCATCTCATACCGGGTGAAAGCATCCTGGAACTCGGATGCGGACTGGGGCGTGCAAGTGCCATTCTCTCCCTTACCCATCCCATCCACGCCGTAGATATAGACAGAGCGGCAATCGAATGCGCCGAGAAAAGAGAGAAAAGTGACATCTACTCAGTTTCGGACTGGATTGACCTCAAAGAGACTGCAGACTGCGTTCTCTGCATCTTCTTCGGTCACCTCGAGAAGCTCGACATGCTCTCCCTTCAGATGAATCTGGCGAGGCGGCACGCTGTCTTCATTTACTCTGAACACCGAGGACAGAAGGAGGACCTTGTACTGAAGAAAACGACACCAAGGGAGGAGATGGAGAGAAAGCTCACCTCTCTCGGCTACAGAGTCGAAAGCGAAAGCTTCACCCTTCCCTTTCCGCAGCCACTCATATCAATCGAGGAAGCAAGAGATTTCATAGCGCTCTCGTATCCGAAGAAGAGTGTGGAAGAATACCTTCCCTTTATAACGGAAAGCGGAGACAGAGAATATCCTTATGTGCTCAAAAACGAGAAAAGGATGGTATTGTTCGACATACGGGCATAATTATGTTGTAGCAATATGACTCATTCTGTATTTCGTGTGTTGTTTCTTTCTTCTGAGTAACCGATCCTTTTTTCTTTTGTTATCTTCATTCCAGGGAAAAAACTTATGGAAAACAACGAAAACAAGAAAGATAACAGGCCTCTGATCTACTATGCACTCATCGTGTTTCTGCTGATCATGCTTCTCAACGCATTCGTATTCCCGAAAATCACGGGATCAAAGGTACAGGAAGTACAGTACTCGGACTTTCTGGAAATGGTTGACAGCAGAGTTGTCAAGCAGGTTGTACTCTCTGATGATTACATCATATTCACTGCAGAGAAGGACGGAAAGACACTGACGTATCAGACGGCAGTCTTTCCCGACAGCACACTGAGGGAAAGGCTGGAGAATGCAGGAGTGTCATTCTCGTCATACATAGAATCCGAGTCATCCCCGATTTCGTCATTCCTGACGACCTGGGTACTCCCGATTCTCTTCTTCTCGCTTCTTGGAAGAATCATCGCATTCGTCGTTTCGAAGAGAGGCGGAATGAATTCAATGAGCTTCGGAAAAAGCAACGCAAAAATCTATGCAGAAAGCGAGACCGGAGTCACGTTCAGGGATGTACAGGGTGAAGATGAAGCGAAGGAGGCACTCGAGGAAATCGTCAACTACCTCCATGACAGCGATAAGTACACCAAAATCGGAGCAAAGCTTCCGAAGGGTGCTCTCCTTGTAGGTCCTCCGGGAACAGGAAAGACCCTGCTTGCAAGAGCAGTCGCCGGAGAGGCAAAGGTTCCATTCTTCTCGATTTCAGGCTCCGAGTTCGTCGAGATGTTCGTCGGCATGGGCGCAAGCAAGGTACGTGATCTCTTCCGTCAGGCCTCCGAAAAGGCTCCGTGTATCGTCTTCATCGACGAGATAGATACCATCGGAAAGAAGAGAGACAGCGGCACATACGGCGGCAACGACGAGAGGGAACAGACACTGAATCAGCTTCTAACGGAGATGGACGGCTTCGACGCCAATAAGGGTGTCGTCATTCTTGCTGCAACAAACAGACCCGAGTCCCTTGATCCGGCACTTCTGAGACCGGGAAGGTTCGACAGACGCATTCCCGTCAATCTTCCTGACCTCCAGGGAAGAGTCGCTATCCTCAAGGTCCATGCAAAGGATGTGAAAATGGCAGAAGGAGTCGACTGGGAAGCCATCGCAAGGGCTACAAGCGGTGCTAGCGGCGCAGAGCTTGCCAACATCATCAACGAGGCTGCACTCAGGGCCGTCAGGAATCACCGTGACAGTGTGACACAGGAAGACCTTGAGGAGAGTGTTGAAGTCGTAATCGCAGGTTACAAGCGAAAGAATGCAGTCCTCAGCGAGAAGGAGAAGAAAATCGTTGCATACCATGAAATCGGACATGCACTCGTTGCAGCGAAGCAGACCAACTCGGCACCGGTGACGAAGATTACAATCATCCCGAGAACAAGCGGCGCCCTCGGCTACACGATGCAGGTGGATGAAGGAGACAAGAACCTCATGAGCAGGGAGGAGATACTCAACAAGATAGCAACCCTCACAGGCGGACAGGCTGCCGAAGAGCTCATCTTCTCCTCCATCACGACAGGTGCTTCGAATGATATAGAACAGGCAACAAAGCTTGCGCGCGGCATGGTGACACGCTATGGTATGTCCTCCCAGTTCGGCATGGTTGCACTCGAGACCGTGAACAACCAGTACCTCGGAGGCGACACATCGCTCGCATGCTCTGCAAAGAGCAGCGAGGAAGTCGACAAGGAGGTCGTCGAAATCGTGAAGACTGCACGTGAAAAGGCAATGAACATTCTCAGGGATAATGAAGCCAAGCTCCATGAGCTCAGTTCTTATCTTCTTGAGAAGGAGACCATCACCGGAGAGGAATTCATGGCTATCCTCAATAAATAAAAACTGATATCATCCGGATAATCCTCCTCGTGACGGGGAGGATTGTTTTTGAACTATGAAAGAAAAGAAAAAAAGTATCACCGTTTACCTCAGACCCTACAGGAAGGAAGCAGTCATAGCTCCCCTCTTCAAGCTTCTTGAGGCTTTCTTCGACCTGCTTGTTCCCCTCATCGTAGCAGCGATGATAGACACCCCCTACTCCGGAGGCAGAGGAAGGATAATCCTCTACTTTGCAGAGCTCATTCTGATGGCAGTCCTGGGACTCACATGTTCCGTGGTTGCCCAGTATTTTGCGGCAAAGGCAAGTGTGGGCTATGCGACAACGCTTCGCCACGAGCTCTTCAGGCACGTCGGGAAGCTCTCGTTCTCCGACCTCGACAGAATCGGGGAGAGTACCCTGATCACGCGTCTTACAGCCGACGTCAATCAGATACAGACAGGGCTCAACATGTCCCTCAGACTTCTCCTGAGAAGCCCCTTCATCGTATTCGGTGCTGCAGTCATGGCGGCATTCATCAGTCTGAAGGCCGCGCTGGTCTTTGCTCTTGCAATTCCTGTCCTTCTTGCAGTCACCTTCATCATAATGAAACTCTCGATTCCGCTCTTCTCGAAGAGCCAGTCGAAGCTCGACACCGTCACTTCCCTCACCAGGGAGAACCTTACCGGTGTCAGGGTAATTAGAGCATTCAACAGAGAGGAGAGAAGCGTAAGAGAGTTCAGGGAAAACAATGATGAACTTACATCAATCAATCTCTTCGTCGGAAAGATATCCGCACTTCTCAATCCCGTGACATATGTTCTCATAAACATAGCGACAGTCATACTCATCAGAAGAAGCGCCATCCAGGTGGAAACAGGAGAACTCGGACAGGGACAGGTTGTGGCCCTCTACAACTACATGCTCCAGATAATCGTCGAACTCATAAAGCTTGCCTCCCTCATCATCACGATAAACAAGGCCCTCGCCTGCTCGAGGAGAGTCAGCTCCATCATGAATACGGAAGAGGGAATGAGCTATCCGGAGAATGATCCTGAGAAGACGGAAGGAAAAGACTCCGTCGAATTCGAAAATGTAAGCTTCACCTACCCCGGCGGCTCAAAGCCCTCGCTCAGCGGAATATCATTCAGGGCGGAGAAAGGTGAGACTCTCGGCATAATCGGAGGAACAGGAAGCGGAAAGACAACGCTCATCAACCTGATTCCGCGCTACTACGACAGAACGGAGGGAAAGGTTCTCGTCAACGGCAGTGATGTCCGCTCCTACACGAAGAAGACAATCAACTCACTCGTATCTGTAGTACCCCAGAAGGCCCAGCTCTTCAGAGGGACGATAAGGAGCAACATGCTCCTGGGTAACGAAGGAGCAACGGACGGGGAAATCTGGGAGGCCCTCGACAAGGCCCAGGCAAGAGAAATCGTCGAGAAGAAAGGAGGTCTGGATGCCCCCGTCGAACAGAACGGGCGCAACTTCTCAGGCGGTCAGAAGCAGAGGCTCACAATAGCACGTGCCCTCGTGAAGGGCGGAGAGATCCTCATACTGGACGACTCGTCATCAGCACTCGACTTCAGGACGGATGCCGAACTCAGAAAGGCCGTCAGAGAAATTGACGGCATGACGAAGTTCATCGTGTCGCAGAGGATATCGAGTGTGAAGAACGCGGACGAGATACTCGTTCTCGACAGGGGAATTCTTGTCGGCAGGGGAACGCACGAAGAGCTTCTCAGTGACAATGAAATCTACAGGGACATCTACTACTCGCAGTTCCCCGAAGAGAGAAAGGAGGTGAAGGCATGAAGTATTCATCTACGGTAAAGCAGCTCATGAAGTACCTCAAGGGGCACAGGATTCTCCTCTTACTCAGCCTCGTTCTCGCATTTCTGAGCGTAATCCTGCAGCTCTGGGTTCCCCTCCTCTTCGGAGACGCAATCGACCAGCTTGTCGGAAAGGGTAACGTCAACTACTCCTCACTCGGGGTATATCTTGTAAAGATACTCATCTCGGTGGCATCGAGCGCGCTCTTCGTGTACGTGATGAATCTCATCAACAACAGAATCACCTACACTGTCGTTAAAGATATCCGGAACGACCTCATGGAGCACCTCCAGAAGCTTCCTCTCTCCTATCTCGACAGTCACACATCCGGTGACATCGTGAGCCGCGTAATCACGGACACAGATGTTCTATCGGACGGACTTCTCCTGGGCTTCACGCAGCTCTTCAGCGGCGTCGTGACGATAGCAGCAACAATATATCTGATGCTGAGAAAGAACATCTGGATCAGTCTCATAGTCATTCTTCTGACACCGCTGAGCTTCCTTGTCTCCTCGTTCATATCATCACGTTCATTCTCGCTCTTCAAAGCGCAGAGTGCGGCAAGAGGCGACGAGACTGCACTCATCGACGAAATCGTCGGAGGCATGAAGGTCGTCAAGGGATACGGATACGAGGAAAGGGCCGAGGAAAGATTCAGAGTCCTTAACGATAAGCTTGCCTCGGCATCAAAGAAGGCTATCTTCTACAGCTCGCTCGCAAACCCTTCGACAAGATTCGTGAACAACATAATCTATGCCTTCGTCGCACTCATAGGAATAATTCTGATTCCGAAGGGAGCACTCACGGTCGGAGGACTCTCCGTCATGCTGAGTTATGCCAACCAGTACATGAAGCCGTTCAATGACATAAGTTCGGTCGTCACGGAGCTTCAGAACTCTTTTGCCTGCGCTTCGCGTGTGTTCGACCTCATCAACGAAAAAGAGGAGGCAGCAGACGGAAGCGGCAATCTCTCTACAGTTGAGGGAAATGTCGAGATAGACAACGTCGCATTCTCATACGACAAGTCGAAATCTCTCATCGAGCATCTCTCCCTGAAGGCAGACAAGGGAACAAGAGTCGCAATCGTCGGCCCAACAGGCTGCGGAAAGACCACGATAATCAACCTTCTCATGCGCTTCTATGACCCCGACAGTGGAGAAATAAGAATCGACGGAAAGGATATACTCTCACTATCGCGTCACTCTCTCCGTGCTTCCTACGGTATGGTGCTCCAGGAGACCTGGATAAAGAGAGGAACCGTAAGGGACAACATAACGTTCGGTAACCCCGATGCACCCGAGGAGGAAATAAGGAAGGCCATGGACGAGGCACACTGCACTGATTTCATCTCAGCTCTCCCCGAGGGGCTCGACACACCTCTCAACGACCACAGTCTCTCCGAGGGACAGAAGCAGCTTTTATGCATAGCACGCGTCATGCTCACGCATCCGCCGATGCTCATCCTCGACGAGGCCACAAGCTCGATAGACACAAGAACCGAACTTCTTGTCCAGAATGCATTCGACACCCTCATGGAGAACAGGACAAGCTTCGTCGTGGCCCACAGGCTCTCGACCATCAGGAACGCAGACATCATCCTCGTCATGCAGAGCGGAAGGATAATCGAAATGGGTAATCACGAAGATCTCATGGCGAAGAATGGATTCTACGCAAACCTCTACAACAGCCAGTTTGCTCCTGTGTAAGAAAAAGAGAGCCTCCGGAGTGAAAGGCTCTCTTTTAATTGCGTGAGACTTTAATACCCCGGGTTTCCGGGGTATCTTCATCAGTTATCGTCTGACGGTCCTAAAAGGGAACCGCTTGTGACAGGAATCGGACCATACTGATAGGTGGACACATACTTGCCGTCCCACTTTTCAATCTCCTCGCTCTTCACCTCGAGTTCTCTCAGGGCAAGTTCCACTTCCAGGTTCTCGGCAAGCTTGCTGTTATAGTAGGCTTCGGCATCAGCTTTGACCTTCTTCGCTTCGGCTTCGAGTTTTGCAGTCTCGAGTTTCGTCTCGGCTTCGATGAGAGCCTTTTCCTTTTCGGCATTCGCCCTTATTATCGTTGCCTCCTGTTCAGCCTGAGCTTCCTTGATCTGCTTCTGAGCTTCCTGTGTAGTAATCTGAAGTTCCTGCTCGGCAATCTTGACCTGCTGTGTCGTCTTCATTGTCTCGGCAATCTGTTCGTCGAATGCGGGGCTCCAGTCCCAGTTGGAGATGGCAATCTGATTGATGACTATCGGATAAATGCTCATTTTACTTGTAAGGGAGGAGGAAATCTCCTGGCTGATCTTCTCCTGGTTTTCTACTATTTCGTAGATTGTATACTTACCCACCGATTCCTTCACAGAGGCAAGCATAGTCTTCTCGATTGCGCTTCTGAGAGACGATTCCGTATACTTCGTGACAGCATCATAAAGCCTTGACTCATCATATGTCCAGAAAACGTCGGCAGTAAGGCCTACTGTCTGCATATCGTTGGTTACTGCACCGTCCGAGCCTATGGAGAAATCTATCTCGTAGTTGATCGGAGCAAGAGAATACGTTCTGATTGTCTGCGCAAACGGAATCTTGAAGTGTAGCCCGGGCTCAAGAACTTCCTCCCCCGCCTTTCCGAATGTGACCATGATTCCCCTCTCTGTGGTTCCGACAGAGGAGAAACAGTTGAATAAGATGATAACAGCTGCAAGAGCACAGAAAGCGATGATTATAAGTCTTTTCATTTCTTTTCCTCAGCCATAAAGATAAGTAGAGAAGAAAGGGAAGAAAAGGAAGAAATGCGCAAGTTGTAGAAAAAAACCAAATGCCCCGGAAAGCCGGGGCATTGAAAACGTATCTTTTCTGAATCAGTTATCTGACTTGACTCTCTCGTCGCCTTCGTTGAGAAGCTTTTCGAGGAGGTTTGCAGGATCCTTGAATCTCTCGAGCATAATCATTGCTGCGATTACATAAGGCTTATAGGAAGCCTGCTTGTAGAGAGGTTCGATATATCTGTCGAATACGGAAGCATCAACCTCGCCTTCCTTGCAGGAAACGCCTGTGATGTCTGCCGGGAGACAGTGGAGATAGAGAGCCTTTCCGTCCTTTGTGGAAGCCATCATCTCTTCTGTGCATGTCCAGTTCTTGAACTTTGCGTTGTTCTCGAGACATCTCTTCTCAAGAGCATCGAGTTCGTCGAGCTTCTTCTCCTGAACGAGCTTTGTTCTCTCTTCCATGACTGCGAACGGAGCCCATGACTTCGGATAGACGATATCTGCATCCTTGAAAGCCTCTTCCATTGTGTTGACCTTCTTGAATGATCCGCCTGTCTTCTCTGCGTTCTTCTTTGCAACTTCTTCGCATTCCGGCATGATGTCGTATCCTTCCGGATGAGCAAGCACTACGTCCATACCGAATCTTGTGAAGAGACCGATGACGCCCTGAGGAACAGAGAGCGGCTTGCCGTATGACGGGGAATATGCCCATGTCATTGCGACCTTCTTGCCCTTGAGGTTCTCGACACCGCCGAAGTAGTTGATGACAGAGAGCATATCTGCCATAGTCTGTGTCGGGTGGTCGATATCACACTGGAGGTTGACGATAGTAGGTCTCTGCTCGAGGATACCCTTGTCGAAGCCTTCCTGAACGCTGTTTGCGACTGTCTGCTGATATGTGTGACCCATACCGATATACATATCGTCTCTGATACCGATGATATCAGCCATGAAGGAAATCATGTTAGCTGTCTCTCTGACTGTTTCGCCGTGAGCAATCTGAGACTTCTTCTCATCGAGGTCCTGGACTTCAAGACCGAGGAGGTTACATGCAGATGCGAAGGAGAAACGTGTTCTTGTAGAGTTGTCGCGGAATACGGAGATGCCGAGGCCGGAGTCGAATACTCTTGTAGAAATGTTGTTTTCTCTGAGTCCTCTGAGGATTTCAGCTACCTCAAATACTGCTGCGATTTCATCATCTGTCTTGTCCCATGTGAGATAGAAATCATTAAGATACATCTTGGAGATATCCAAGCTTCTGAGCTTGGCTATTCTGCTTTTAATTTCTGATTTTGTCTTCTTAGCCATTTTTGGCCCTCCATTTTTGTGGTTCACAAACAATTTATCATTAAAGATAGCAGGGTGCAAGTAAAATTGTTGCGTTTTGTTGCAAAATATTTGCTATTTTCATCCATCAAAAAAGACCGGCATTACACCGGTCTTTGTGTCATCTGAGTTCGACTGCCCAGTCGCCCCTCTTTCTGACGTCGCCTATTACTCTGACGTAGTCCTCGCTGTAAGCGGAAATGAAGGTAGCTGCATCCGAGGCCGGCATGCACAAGAGCAGGCCGCCGCTTGTCTGGGGATCTGTGGAGAGATCCTTCATATTCTGCGGAAGTGAGGAGGAGAAGTGCACATAGGGCGCACAGTAGTCGAGATTGTGGTACATACCCTCAGGCAGGAAGCCGAAGCGTGCAAGTTCGAGTGCCGTCGGAAGAACAGGAAGCGACGATGAGTCGATTACAAGCGTGACACCGCTTCCGTTCGCGACTTCAGTGCTGTGTCCCATAAGGGAGAAGCCTGTGATATCCGTCGCGGCATGCACAGAGAGAGGACGAGCAGTGTCGCGGGCACGCTTATTGAGTCTCGTCATCGAGTCGATTGCTGCCTTCACTGCCTCCTCATCGGCCTCTCCTCCCTTGTTTGCAGTATTTATTATTCCGACACCTAGAGCCTTCGTGAGGACAATGACATCGCCCTCCTTTGCTCCCGTATTCGACCATATGTCATCCTTATGCATGAATGCAGTGACGCAGAGTCCGTATTTCGGCGTCGGATCGGATATCGTATGGCCACCGGCGATTACTGCCCCGGCCTCCTTGACCTTCTCGATGCCTCCGCGAAGAATCTGGTCCATCACACTCAGTTCCAGACATGACGGGAAACAGAGGAGATTCATCGCAACATTGGGCTCTCCTCCCATCGCGTATATATCGCTGAGAGCATTTGCAGCCGCAACCTCACCGAACGTAAAGGGATCGTCAACCATCGGCGGGAAGAAGTCGACAGTCTGTACCGAAACAATATCATCCTTGACAAGATATACAAGTGCATCGTCCGCACTCTCGAAGCCTTCAAGAAGCCTGTCGGACTTCATGAGAGGCAGGTTATCGATGACGGAGTGCAGAAGTGACGGCGGGAGTTTAGCCGCACAGCCGGAAGTCTTCACCATCTGTGTCAGACGTTTTTTACTCTTCTCCATAAATCCTCCTGTAGGTGCCCTTCTCGAAGGCATATACGCTCTCGAGGTATTCGTTCACCATGTCAGGTGAAAAAGGGAGAGAAAAGAAAGCCGCAGTGCCGCATGATGATGAAAGACATCTCGGCACGGGTTTGAGGCTGCAATTCTCTCCGATTTTCTTCTTGAAAAGCAACGCTCCATAGTGATTATGGAACGTTGCAACATAACTTATTTCCTTATCGTGATTGTCCACTCTCCGTCCTTCTCCGTGCTGGACGCATTATAACCCATAGCGGAAGCGAAGCGGGAAACATTTTCAAGTGGTACGCGGTTATCTACGAGTACTACGACTCCGTCCGGGCTCTCCTTGAGAGCTCTCTTTGTGTTGATGACGGGTTCCGGGCAGCTGAGGCCTCTGCAGTCAATTTCTTTCATTTCAGTTCTCCTTTCTTCTGCTGTTCACGAATGCGATTACAAGAGCAATAACAATGCCTGCAATTACGGCAACCTTGCCGTATGTGTTCGGACCGTTGTCAGTTGCGTTGCCTGCAAGTGAGAAGTTATGCACGAATGCTGCGCCGACAAGAAGTCCCAGTACTGTGACTGCACTGTCGGATGATCCTTCGCCTGCCATGACAAGCTGTCTGAGAGGACATCCTCCGAGAAGTACGGATGCCAGTCCTACAAGGAACATACCGAGGAAATTCCATACCTGGTTTGTCTGAGCAACAGGCTGCCCTGTGAAGCCGAGGTTGAAGTTACCTGTGATGAGGTTACCGACAAGTACTGCGACAAAGATTGCAATACTTCCGCACAGCAGTGTCGGGTCCTTGAGAAGGAAGACGTCTCTGATACCGCCTGCCATACAGAGTCTTGTTCTCTGGGCAGCAGCGCCAACAAGAAGTCCTGCAACAAGAGAAATGAAGATCGGTGCTCTCATTGAGCCCGGGCCCTTCTCGCTGAATGCGAAGAGAGACGGTACTGCAACAAAGAGAATGAAGAGTACGAGTGTCACTGACGGGAAAGCAGCACCTTCAATTCTGTTCTGCTTATATGCTCTTCCGAGAGAGAAGCCGTTATTGAGGAATACACAGCCGACACCGACACCTGCGACAAAGCCGACAAGGGCGACAAGCGCATTAAGGTCACCGCCAGCAAGTCTGATGACCATTCTCAGCGGGCATCCGAGGAAGCAGAGAGCGCCGACCATGACAAAGAATCCGAGAATGAATCTTGTGAACGGACTTGAACCTCCGCGCGGCTTGAACTCGCCTCTGATGAGTGCGATGATGAACGAACCCAGTACAATACCGATGATTTCGGGTCTTACATACTGGACAACTCCGGCTGTATGGAGCTTCAGAGCACCTGCTGTGTCACGGACGAAGCATGCGATACAGAATCCCATGTTCTTCGGGTTGCCATTTGCAGTAAGAACAACTGCAAAGATTCCGACAATCAAACCGGCAATCACAAGACCGATCACCGGCTTCATTTTAGATTTTGAATTTTCCATAGTTTTATCCCTTCCGCTATTTTTCCATATTGTTTTGGAAAATACAATGATTTTTTCAGGAAGAAATGAGGTACTTCGAAAAACGTTTGTAAAGCAGTTTCTCCTCCCGGAGGATAAACTTTTCAACAGCCATCTGCTGTGATAACATTCCCGTATGAAGAGGATTTATCTGGATAATGCGGCCACATCATGGCCGAAGGCACCCGGAGTCGGGGAATGCATGAAAAACTTCATCGAGAACGGTGTCGTAAATCCCAACCGCACCGAAAGCGCACTCTCCTTCTCGCTCTTCGAGACAATCTACGGTCTCAGGGAGATGATCGGAACACTCTATAACTACAGTCATCCCGAGTGCGTATGCTTCACCAATAATGTCACCGAAGCCCTTAATCTTGTAATAAAGGGTCTTCTGAATCCGTCAGACCATGTAATCGTATCGGGAGCAGAGCACAATGCAGTCATGCGTCCGCTTGTGCAGTGCGGTGTCCAGTATTCACTCATCCCATGCGACAGCAGAGGTTACTGTGATTACACACATCTTGAAGACCTCATAAGAAAGAATACGAAAGCCGTCATCGTCTGTCATGCAGGCAATGTAAGCGGCGCGATTCAGAACCTGGAGCCACTTGCATCCTTTACGAAAAAGCACGGCCTGATGTTCTTTGTTGATGCAGCCCAGTCCTCCCCCTTCGTAACGCTCGACATGGAAAAGTACAACCTCAGCGGCGTCTGCTTCACATGCCATAAGTCCTTTCTCGGCCCCGAAGGAGTCGGCGGTGTACTTCTCAGAAAGGAAATTGCTCTCACCATTCCTCCTCTTATCGCAGGAGGAACAGGAAGCGAGAGCGACAGCATTCTCATTCCTTCATCGCTTCCCGACAGACTTACAGCGGGAACGGAGAATCTTCCGGGACTTGTCGGAACTGAGTGCGCACTGCGCTACACTCTCGATAACCTCTCCTCTCTCCGGGATAACTACCACATGATGACACGCCGTCTCATGGAAGGAATTGCAGGAATACCATCCCTTACGGTAAAGGGAGCTGGAATTAACGACGCAAGAACGGGAGTTGTATCTGTCGTATCGTCAAAGCATGACATTGCTTTCCTTTCGTCGGAGCTTCTGGAGAGAGGAAACATCGAAACGCGCGTCGGCCTTCACTGCGCGCCGATGGCACACAGAGCAATCGGAACATTCCCGACGGGAACGCTCCGTTTCTCTCCCGGTCCTTTCACAAGGGCAGACGAGATTGACGAAACAGTGAGGATACTCAAGGAGATAGAGAATGAGGACTGAATACTATTCAATACTTTATGAGGCCCTGCGTCAGGGAGATATCGAGCGTAGGACAAGTGAAGACGGAACGGAAGTCGAGTTAATCCAGAACGGGAAGACCATCTACGCGGACTCGGATAAACCTCTTGAAGAATACAGGGCCGAGTATATAAAGACGGAACCCCACATCGTCGTATTCGGAGCAGGACACGTATCGAAGGCCCTTTATGACATGGCACAGCTTCTCGCTATGAGCGTTACTGTCATTGACGAAAGAGAGGAGACGGCAAACAGCGAGCGTTTTCCTCATGCCGAGATAATCTGCCGCCCCTATGAGGAATTCTTCTCATCGGACCATCAGTTCTTCAGACCATACTATGTAATAATGACACACGGTCACTCCTACGACAGCAGAGCACTTGAATGGGTAATAAGACGCCCCGCAGCCTACATCGGCATGATAGGAAGCAAGGGCAAAGTCAGTGCAACATACCAGAAGATGCTCGAGAAGGGCTATTCGCAGTCCGAACTCGACTTCGTTCACTCCCCCATCGGCCTCAAAATCGGCGCCGTAACTCCCGAGGAGATAGCAGTCTCAATCCTGAGCGAGATAATCTCCGTATTCAGAAGCGTGAAGACAGCGTTCACGCTCTCCCCGGACTATGTCAGTTCGGTTATCGGGAAGAAGGGAGTATGTGCAAGAATCATCGAGAAGAGAGGATCGGCCCCGAGAGCAATCGGAAGCGAGCTCTTCTACTCGGCATCTGAAGACAGATTCTACGGCACGGTCGGAGGTGGTGCTCTCGAGAAGGCGACAGAGGACAAATGCAGAGAGATATGGAAAAACCATGAAAAGCCCCAGATCGTCCACTACAATCTTTCGGCTAAGGGAGACCTCAGCATGATCTGCGGCGGTGATGTCGACATGCTTTTTTCATTTGTCGAATAACAGACAGACCAGAGAAGATGACCTCAGACAGCTTCAAGCTCATCCTCCGGGTTCTGTTCAACCGATTCGGGAAAACACAGACACCCTCTCTATCTCTCTCCTTGCTTCTTTTCTTTCTCGAAAGAAGAAAACAAGGCCAAACAATCCGCGTTAGGGGGGAGCGTGTCTGACTTGAAAATCAGGGAGAGTGTGACTCTCCCTTATCTTCAGAGAAGCTTTTCAAGTTCCTCTATATCACTGTCGATTGTTGACCACGATGTGCAGAAGCGTGCAATTATACGCTTCTCGTCAAGATTCTCCCACTTCTCGAACCTGATTTCCTTCATGAGAGACTCGAACCTGTCGTTGTCCATGATGACGAACTGCTGGTTCGTCGGGCTGTTCCATGCAAACTGGTAACCCTTCTCCTCGAAAACCCTCTTTAGCTTCTCGGCCATCCTTATTCCGGTTTTTCCGTTGCAGAGATAATAGTCATCAGTGAAGAGTTCGTCGAACTGGACACCCAGGAGTCTGCCCTTTGCGCAGAGCGCTCCTTCCTGCTTCTTCATCGACATAAATGCCGCAGGACAGATATCCTTTCTTATGACCAGAGCCTCCCCGATGATGGCCCCGCACTTCGTTCCTCCGATGTAGAAAGCATCACAGAGAGATGCTATGAGAGGAAGGGAAACATCGTTGTACGGTGCCGCAAGTGCGTATGCAAGTCTCGCACCGTCTATGTACATGTATAATTTATACTCGCTGCAGATATCTCTTATTTCCTCGAGTTCGCTCCTTGAATAGAGCGTCCCGATTTCTGTCGGCTGCGACAGATATACCATCTTCGGAATCACCATCGCATCCGGTGCCGCACTTAGAGAGTACTCCTTCATGTATGCTCTGAGCGCTTTTGGCGAAAGCTTCCCGTCCTTATGTGGTATTGCAAGTACCTTGTGACCCGTGTATTCGATTGCTCCGGCCTCGTGTACGTTGATGTGTCCCGTAGACGCCGCAATCACTCCCTCGCAGCGCCCCAGAAGTGTGCTGACGGCAAGCTGGTTTGTCTGCGTACCGCCTGCAACGAGCGTCACCATGACGTCATCGCGTCCGATTGCCTTCTTTATCTTTCTCTCGGCCGAGAGAGTATACTCATCATTGCCGTAGCCGCTCTGACTGGTATAGTTCGTTGCAAAAAGACGTTCGAAAATCTTCGGCGCCATTCCGTTATTATAATCACATTCAAAAGATACCACTTTCTTCTCCGCGTTAGAAACAGTGGCATTTTAATTAAACGGAGAGAATAAATACTGTAATAAAAGAAACACAGGGCCCACTTTTTGAAGAAAGTGAGCCCCGTTTTTCTTACTATCAGACTGGTCAAATCTTACCAAGCCCCTTGAGAATCTTCTCAGGTGTCATAGGCCAGGACTTGATCCAGACACCGCATGCATCGTGGATTGCGATTCCGATTGCAGGTGCCGCACCGTTGCAGGCGATTTCCGAGATACTCTTTGCTCCGAACGGTCCGGCATAGTCATCGACATCGATGAGTACGGACTTGAAATCATCAGGAGCTTCCCCGATCATCGGTGTTCCGTAGTCCGTGAAGTTCGCGTTGATGTTGACACCGTTCTCGTCGAGCACCATGTTCTCATAGAGCGAGTGTCCGATACTCTTCATTACTGCGCCGTACATCTGGCAGAGTGCGATTTCGGGGTTGATCGGAGTTCCAGCATCCTGGAGAGCGTAGAACTTCTGGAGTTTTATCTCACCTGTCTTGACGTTGACCGCAACCTGAGCAAAGTGTGCGCCGTACGGAATCGAGGAAGCCGTCGTCACGAACGAGCCATGTCCTACAAGCTGGCCGCGTCCCGAACCGCTCACTGCCGTGTGCGAGATATCATAATAGGTGAGGCTCTTTCCGGTCTTGTTGGAATAGACAATACCGGGAGCACGGATTTCGAGGTCGTCCCTGTTCTCATCCATCTGGAGGGCAGCCTCATTGAGGATGAGTTCCTTAAGCTTCTGTGTTGCGAGAAGCGACGCATTGCCGCTGAAGAATGTACCCGATGATGCATATGAACCGGTATCGAAGACGCAGGCATCGGTATCACCAGAGACGATTGAAATCTTTTCCATAGGAAGTTTCAGGACTTCTGCAACAATCTTTGCCGAGATGGTGTCCAGACCTGTTCCGAGGTCTGCGCCGCCGGAGCAGAGGATGACAGTGCCGTCTGTTTCGAGCTTGCAGAGAGCCTCTGCGTGGTCGAGTCCAGGAAGTCCCGAGCCCTGCATTATCATGGCAAAGCCCTTTCCTATCTTCCAGTCGGGATCTCCGGATTCCTCCTTCTGTCCCCACTTTATCATCTCACAGCCCTTCTCTATTGCCTCATCGAGACCGCAGGAGCCGACAGGAACGACATTTCCCTCACGTCCTTCACCCAGTCCCTTGAGGATTTCAAGCATGTAGCCCTGGCTGACATGGTTCTTTTCTATGATGGTCTTGTAGTCGACGCCGAGCTTCTCCGCAAGCTGTGCCATGACCATGCTCAGGCCGTAGATTCCCTTCGGCGTTCCGTATCCCTGATATGCTCCTGCAGGTGGAGTATTGGTGTAGTAGACCTGAAGGTCATACTTCATGTTGTCAACTGCAAAGAGAGGAAGAGTCTTTGAACAGGAATTCATAGGAACCGTAAGACAGTGATTGCCGTAAGGACCGGTATTTGCCCTGACTTCCATATAGATTGCGGTAATCTTACCGTCCTTCTTACCGGCCATCTTGACGTAGACTCTCATCGGGTGGCGCGTAGAGTTCGCATAGAATTCCTCGGCACGCGTATTTCTGTAGTATACGGGTTTTCCCGTTACCCATGCGGCATAGCCTGTAAGGTCCTCGACGAGGATATCCTGCTTGCTGCCGTAACCGCCGCCGACACGTTCCTTGATGACGTGTATCTTGTTCTCCGGAATCTGGCAGACCCAGCCGCAGATTCGTCTTACATGGTAGGGAACCTGTGTAGCGGCATGAACGACGAGTCTTCCGTTCTCGACGAGCGCATAGCAGACATGCGGCTCAAGCGGAGTGCACTGAACCTGGCTTGTCTGATAGGTATCTTCCACAATTGCATCAGCTTCCGCAAATGCCTTGTCGACATCTCCGATGTAGCCCTTGTTCGATGCTGCAAGGTTCCTGTGAATGTCGGCCCTGAGCGGGAACTGGTAGACAACCTTTCCCTCCCTCGGGTCTCCCTGAAGCTTGTTGTATTCGTCAAGGTCAGCAGGAGCACCTGCCCTGTATTCGACAGGACCGTTATGGACGAGAGGTGCACCTTCAGCCATTGCTTCCTCGACAGTGAATACTGCCTCTGTCGGTTCATATTCAACCTTGATGAGGGAAGCGGCCTTCTCTGCTATCTCCTTCGTTCTTGCAACTATGCCTGCTACTCTGTCTCCTACATGTCTTACCTTCATGTTGAAGAGCCTTCTGTCATGAGGGCTCGGCTCGGGAGATCCCTGTCCGGCCTGCATATAGTAGACGTCGGGGCAGTTGAATGCCGTAATGATCTTGCATACTCCGTCAAGTTTCTCGGCTTCCGATGTATCGATGCTCTTTATGTACGCCGAAGCGAACGGCGAACGTACGACATGCAGAATCCATGCGTCGGCAGGAACCTTGTCCTCTACAAAGACTCTTTCTCCAGAAACAAGAGAAGCGCCGTCAATCTTGTCGAACGGTTTTCCGATTATGTCGAGTTTCGGACGGAATGAAGGTGCTATCTCGCTTTTGTATTCTCCCCAGTCCCTGAGCTCTGTGGCAAGCTTCACGGCAAGGTAATAGTGTTCGTATCCGGCATCCCTGATGAAGATGGATGTCAGAACATCCCTGATTTCATCCTTTGTCGGGTAAGGTTTCTTTTCAAGAAGCCAGGTAAGCATGAGTGCCGCTGCCGGGGCATTATATGCGCTCTGGACAACTCCGGCCGAAACCATTGCCTTCTGAACGAAGTTGAGTTCGCGTCCGTTGAGAAGTCCCTCTGCCGTTCTTATCTCGGCACCCTGGGCCTGGAAGGCAAGAATAAGGTTGGAATATCTGAGAATACCGTTGAATATGATTGTATCACTTCCTGCAAAACCTTCTGCATCGTCGCTGTCCCTTACGGACACGCAGCCGTGCTTGTAGAGAAGATTTCTCAGTCTGTCACTTTCGTTGCACTCGATCTGAACGTTTTCACCGTTAAGTCTGAATTTAAGAAGCATCTCAGTCCCTCCTCAGTGTGAATACCGTCTGGGCGAGGTATTTCTTGTATTCGGCACTTCCGGTTATGTCTGAAACATACTCGGCATTCTTCCATATATCACTGCTTTCTCCCCAGACCGGAGCGCTTCCCTTCACGGAAAGTGCGTATTTTCCATCACAGACTGCGGCAATGAGAGCAGCATGGGATGTGGATGCCAGGCCGAAACGCTTTACCCATGCCTTCTTCTTCGTGTCAATAAGAAAGTAATCAATGAGTCTCTTACACTTCGAGAGGGCATAGTCTTCGACAGACTTTGTCCCTTCACAATGGAGAGTCGTCGACTCGAATGTGACTCCGAGAGCGATGAAAAGTGCAAGAAGATAACTGTCATCCCTCTTGAGGGCTATGTTTCCGCCGACGGTTGAACTGTTACGTTTTACATAGGATGCATTGAAGCGGCATGCCGTCTTGATAACTTCCGGAACGAGAGGCGAATCTATCATTTCCTGGAATGTGGTGAGGGCACCGACTTTGATGATGCCGTTTCCCATATCCGATATGCCCTTTTCAACAAGACCGTTGATATCTATGAGGGCAGTGTCACTGTTGATGGCCCCGTTGAGTCTCAGATCATCGGTTCCGCCTGCAAGATATGCAGAGTTCTCGTTCCCGACTCTCAGCTGCACTGCCTCCTGTTTTGTCTGTGGATGGTAGATAACCATTGTTTCTCCTTATTAGTCGATTCTTCCTTCCGGATGTCCGGCAACAAGTTCATCGATGAAGTAGCTAAGCATACGTCTTGTGCTGTTTCTTCTGTACTCGGCCATTGCATGAGGTGCAATGACGTTGTTCCACGCGTCCAGGAACTGCTCTTTGACCTCCGGGAGCTCTTCGACCTTCTTTCCGACGAGTATGAGCTCGGCATCTCTTCCTCTCATTACCTTCGGACCTGCCGCACCGCTGGAAGCACGGAAGTCGACTACGACACCGTCCCTGATTTCAGCTGCGCACGAAAGCGTGAGCTTACTGATGGCGTTACTTCTTCTCATACCGATCTTGCGGAAGAAGATGTGCGTGAAGTGTGTCGGAGGAACGATGACTGCTGTAATGAGTTCGTTCTTCTCCCTCTTCGTCTTCTTGGCCGCAATGATGAACTCGTCAACGAGCATCTCCCTTGAACCGTGAACGGATGTCAGCACGACACGGCTGTCGAGAAGAATCAGCGGCTGGGGGGTATCTCCCTTGGGGGAAGCGTTTCCGATGTTGCCGCCTATTGTTGCACTGTTACGCAGCGCTATGGCACCCATTCTCGATGCTGCATCCCTGATGAGAGGATGCACGAGCGAGGATGATGCGATTTCCCTCGATGTCGAGAGTGCGCCGATGACGACCGAGCCGTCCTCACGCTGTGTTATTCCTTTCATTTCGCTTATACCGGAAAGGAAGAGGACAGGCTTTGCGAATGTGGCTGTTACGCCTGCTCCCGCGAAACCGGAAACCATGAGGTCCGATCCTCCTGCAAGAGGAAGAACATCCTCCCTGTCCATTATCTCAAGGGCTTCCTGGAGATTATCAGGCATGTAGTATTTCACTTCTTCCATAAATCGCCTCCCTTGACTGCTGCAAGATGAATCGATTCGACGATAAGGTCGTAGCCGGTGCATCGGCAGATGTTTCCGCTGATGCCCTTTCTTATCTCTTCTTCCGTAGGATCGGGATTGTTGTTGAGAAGATAATATGCGGCCATGACCATTCCCGGGATACAGAAGCCGCACTGTACGGCACCGCCCTCGGCAAAGGCATCAATTATGCATTTTCCCTTCTCGGTATCTCTTATACCTTCGATTGTGAATATTTCGCTGTTATGGCAGGAACCGACAGGAACGATGCAGCTTGTGACGAGATGACCGTCCTTTATGACGGAGCATGCCCCGCATTCGCCTTCCGAACATCCTTCCTTGGTTCCGGTAAGCCCCAGATCTTCCCTGATGACATCCAGCAGTCTTCTCAGAGGATTGCCGCGGAAAATCACTTCCTCTCCATTGAGTTTAAATCTTACTTCACTGTGCATTTTTCTTCTTCAAAGCCTCCTCGATATCTTCCGGCGGAATCGGAATCGACGTTACCGTGATTCCCAGAGCACGTTCGACTGCATCAACATATGCGCAGTCTGCTCCATTGAACACAAGTTCTCCCATTCCCTTGGCGCCCTTCGGTCCCCATGGATACGGGTTCTCCTGCAGATGATAGTACTGCTTCGGGAAATCCATGCTTGTCGGAATGACATAATCACTCATTCTCTTCTGCTTGAAGAAACCTTTCCTGTTCTCGAGCTTCTCCATGCTTGCATATCCCAGCGACTGCATGACACCGCCGTTTACCTGGCCGTGTACGATGAGTTCGTCGATGGGGTGTCCGATGTCGTGGCTTGTCCAGACACCGACAGTCTTCACTTCGTTTGTGAGCTTGTCGACTTCGACTTCGACGATTGCCGCTCCCCAGCCCCAGCCGAGGTATGCGTCTCCGCGGAACGTAGCCTGATCCCACGGGAAGCCGTCCGGGTGTTCGTATTCGACTTCCGTCGTGATGTCACCCTCATTCCATCTCTCCTTCATCTCGAGAGCTGCCCTCTCGACAAGCTTACCGACAACCATGGTCGAACGTGATGCGGCCGTAGGACCGCTGTCGACAACCTTTGAGGTATCGGGGTTGTCATAGTCGATGTTCTCGATCGGAAGACCGAGTGCATCTGCGGCTATCTTTCTCAGCGATGTCTGGAAGCCCTGTCCCATCTCCGTCGAACCGACCTGGATGGCGACTCTGTCACCCTTTCTCACAAGTCTGGCATGGCCCTTGATGATAGCCTGCTCACCGTTACCGGTGAATGCACCGCCGTGGAGGTACATGCTGACTCCGATTCCCTTTCCAGAGCCCGGAGTATACTCCCTGCTCTTTCTCCAGTAGTCGGATTCCCTTGTAAGGACATCAAGCATCTCGGGAAGCTTCACTTCCTCGATGATGTGACCGTTGGTGACGGTCTCCTCGCCCTGTTTGATTATGTACTGCTTCTTGAATTCAAGCGGATCCACTCCAAGATGGTGCGCAATATGGTCAAGGTGTGTCTCTACGGCAAAGATTGTCTGAGGTGCGCCGAAGCCGCGGAATGCACATGACGGGAATGTGTTTGTTCCGACACCGTCTCCCGTAATGTATGTATTGGGAATGTTATAGACGCCGTTTGCGTGGAAGACACCGCGCTGGAGGACAACGAATGAGGACGAGAGGTATGCACCTACGTTATAGTAGATGTGAGCTTCAATACCTGTAATCTTTCCGTCCTTGATGGCTGTCTTGTAGACATTCTTACTCGGGTGTCTCTTGACGGAGAACTGCGTATCCTCCTCTCTGTCGAAGATGAGCTTTATCGGCTTATGGATCTTGTGTTCAGCAACAAGCAGAGGTCCGCATATTACATCGGGGAAATGTTCCTTGCCGCCGAATGCTCCGCCCGTCGTGCACTGGCGGATAATGACCTTCTCATACGGAATGTTCAGAAGGCCCGCAACTGATTTTCTGATGTAGAAAGGACACTGTGCAGAAGCATAGAAGATGTAGTTGTCACCTTCCATCGTGACGAGAGCACCGTTTGTCTCAAGGTGTACGTGTTCCTGCCACCCTGTGTCGAGCCTCTCCTCGAAGATTTCGTCAGCCTCCGCAAAGACTTCGTCCATCGGTCTTCCCTTCTCGCAGTAGAGCGAGCAGAAGATGTTGTTTCCCTTCTCGGGGAACATCGGACCGCCGACACACTCGAGTCCGTCGTCGATTGAAACGGCAGGAGTTTTCTCGTTCTCGTATTCGATGACGATGTTGTCCTTGATGGACTTCAGCACTGCCCTGTCCGGGCCTACAACAAGACCGATGGTCTCACCGACGTAGAGAACATAATCCTTTGCGAAAGCTCTCCAGTCCTTCGCTATCATCCACAGTTCGTTCTTTCCCTCCGGCGGGATGTCATCAGCAGTGATGAAGTAGTAGCCTTCCGGCATGACCGGAGTCTTTATGCTCTTTATATCACCCCTGGGACAGGTGGAACGGACCATGAGGGCGTACTGCATGTCAGGCAGAACCATATCACATACGTAGACGGACTCACCGCGTGCCTTGGCTTTTGCATCTATTCTCTGGATTTTGTCACCGAGTTTTGTAGCTTGCACTTTATCCTCCTAACCATTATCTTTTCTTTCACATAATGAGTGGATTCAATCCATTCAAATCCAGGGGGAATTTCTTCCCCCCGAGATATGTGTTCAGTATAAAACCGAATTGTCACTTAGACAATAAATAAACACTTTTTACCTATTCCGGCTTACGCCTGAATCTTGTCGACCACCTTCCAGAGTTCGGCTGCGATTTCGCTCGCTCTCTTATAGATTGCTTCGGCGTCGCTTCTGACGAAGTGATGGTCTGCAAAGAGGAGCTTTCCGTTGACGATTGTCGAGTTGACGTGGCCCGAGCTCATACCCCAGACGAAGTGTCCAGGAGCGTTTGCCTGACACAGCGGTGTCGGATTGTTGTAATCGAGAAGCGCGAGGTCTGCAGTATATCCCTCTTCGATTCTTCCGAGCTTTATCCTTCCGCCGAACTGTGATTCGACAAGTCTGTTTCCCCTGTTGAGAGCCGTAAGGAAATCGGATGGCCACCACGGACCGCCTTCATCCTTATGCTTGAAGAATCCGATCTTTATCTCTTCGAACATGTTACCGCCGCAGCCGTCAGTTCCGAGACAGAGATTCTTAATCATTGGAAGCTTGCTGTTGTAGCCGATATGGTTGTTCATGTTCGAACGCGGATTGACTGCAAAGAAGCAGTTACGCTCGTTGATGAGTGCCACTTCCTTCTCCGAAAGGTGAACGCCGTGAACGATGAGAGTCTCCGGTCTCAGAAGGCCGAATGAATCGAGACGGTCAGCAATATCCCTGTTGTAGAAATGATGGGACCAGACACTGTCATAGCTTGCCTCGGCAACATGGAGGTGCATGCCGCGTCCTGTCCTGTCCATTGCATCAGCCATCATCTTCAGTCCCTCATCCGGGATTGTGAACGGAGCGTGTCCTCCGATTGTTGCCTCGCAGAGAACCTCTTCGCCGTTCTTTCTTCTTCTGTCGACTTCCTCGGCAAAGCGGATGTTCTCCTTCACTCCGTCCTCGACTTCCTTCATGCCGCCGTTACGGTCTGTAACCTCATAGCATGTCGAACCTCTGACTCCGATTTCCTCCATACCCTTTGCGATTGCCGAAAGAGAACCTTCGATATAGGAGGGAGATGCATGATGGTCAACGCAGCTTGTTGTACCCGAGCTGATTGCATCGAGTGAGCAGATGAGTGATGAGTAGTATGTACTCTCTTCCTGAAGTCCTCTGTCAAGCCTCCACCACCATTCCTTGAGAACCTGGATGAAGTCCGTCTGGGGACCGGCAGAGATAAGCATACCTCTGCTGAGTCCGGAATAGTAGTGATGATGAGCGCAGACGTTACCGGGAATGAGGGTCTTGCCTCTTCCGTCGATGATTCTGTCAGCCTTGAGGCCTTCAGCCCTGCCCTTTCCGACTGCCGTAATCTTCGTTCCCTCGATTACGACATCGACATCCTCCTCAACCTCGAAAGGAGGCTGAGTCTGCATTATTCTTACGTTCTTTATGATGATATCTGCCATTTGTATTATTCCTCCACAGGTCCGAGAAGATATGAGTAAGATACGAATACCGTCTCGATGAGAGCCTTAACTCTCTCGTCAACTTCAGCTTCCAGGGAACCTTCGCCGTTGATTCTTCCCCTGATGATCCTGTCCTGAAGTCTGATTGTGACTTCGTCGTTCTCCACGTAGAAGCCGCTGTTGGTGCTGTTCTCGAAATCATCCGGTCTGCTGAAGAGAGTGAACTTCTTGAGATACGGTCCTCCGTCGTGCGGACAGAAGGATGCACAGTTGCCGCATTCGTTGCAGTAAGCATCGAGGTGGAGCACCTGGAACGGATCATCGAAGAGTCCGGTATCTCTGAGATCAATCATGACGTTGGCTCTGTTCGGACAAACTTCAGTACACTTGTTGCAGTAGTAGGAGCATTCGATACATCTCTTTGCTTCTCTCTCGAAGAATGCCTTGCTGTCGCTTCCCTTTCTGAGAGGAAGTGTGATTTCGGCCTTCTTTGCCCTTATGTCGGAGAAGAATTCGTCTTCCTCTTCTCTGATTTCGTCCATATCTTCGTCGTCGTCATCTTCCTCTTCTTCGACGATTTCCTCCTCAACGGCTTCACCGCCTCCGCAGCAGCACTCGCCACCGCAGTCGCATTTCTTCCCGTCATCTTCTTCGCTGAGAATAGCGTCATAGACCTTGTCAATCGCCTCGTCAACTGCGCTCTGTGCGGATGCGATGCATCTTACGACTGTGCTCGGTCCGGTCTTCGTGTCACCGATGATCCATACGTTATCGGTATCTGAAGTGCCGATAGCCTCAAGAACTGCCTTGTCCGGCTTCTCTCCGATGGCGGAGATGAGGTACGAGCACTCGAGTTCGATTCTCTCGCCGCTGTCGACAGGCTTGCATCTGCCGGAAGCATCCTTTTCGCCGAGAACCATCTTCGCTGCCGTCACTCTGCCGTCCGTGAAATCCACGGGGTTGGTGAGGAACATGAACTTTATTCCGTCGCTGAGTGCAACTTCATACTCTTCCCTGT
>CAVFYD010000016.1:0-33111 GCA_963626615.1 Sphaerochaetaceae bacterium | reverse complement strand
AATCTAATTTCATACTGAAAAAGGGGAAAAGGCGAGTGTTTTTGTGTGTATTTCATTTATCTTCACCGTCCCGGTTAACTGTCGAGCGGTGAAGATATTATCTTTACTCAGAGAATATGGTTCAGGAAGTCCTGCGCCCTCTGTGTCTTCGGGTGAGAGAACATCTCGATGGGAGTTCCCTCCTCCACGATTTCACCGTCAGCCATGAAGACGACCCTGTCGGCTGCAGCTCTTGCAAATCCCATCTCATGGGTGACGAGGAGCATGGTCATGCCGCTCTGGGCAAGAGAGAGCATAACGTCCAGGACTTCCTTGATCATCTCCGGGTCGAGTGCAGACGTAGGCTCATCGAAGAGCATCGCCTTCGGCTCCATTGCGAGGGCACGTGCGATGGCGACTCTCTGCTGCTGTCCGCCCGAGAGCTGATTGGGCTTCTGCTTTGCCTTGTCCTCGAGGCCGACTCTTCTCAGGAGTGCCATGCCTTTCTCTGTAGCTTCCTCCTTCGAGAGCTTCTTCACCTTCATGGGAGCGAGGATGATGTTGTCGATGACAGAGAGATGGGGAAAGAGATTGAAGGACTGGAATACCATTCCCACTTCCTCTCTCAGCTTTCTTATATCTGTCTTTGGGTCCATGATGTCTTTGCCGTCGATGAGAATCTGTCCCTTCTGTGCCTTCTCGATTCCGTTCACGGTTCTGAGAAGAGTTGACTTACCAGAACCCGATGGCCCGATTATGACGACGACCTCTCCGTCGTTGACTGTGAGACTGACATTCTTCACGGCATGCATGATTGTGCCGTCGTTGTTTTCGAAGTCCTTGTATACGTTTCTGATTTCAATCTTAGCCATTTTTGTGAAGTTTCTCCTCCATGAGACCCACGAGACGTGAGAGTATTAATGTGAGAATAAGGTAGATGAGTGCGACGATGAGCATCGTCTGAAGAGAAAGGAATGTACGGGATATGTACTCTCTTCCTCTCTTTAGAATATCTGAAAGGGCGAGAATAGAGACAAGCGAAGAATCCTTGAGCATCGATATGAATTCGTTTCCGATTGCGGGAAGAACGACCTTGATAGTCTGCGGAAGGATTACGTGAATGAATGTCTGGCTCTTGCTGAGGCCCAGGGCAGTGGCTGCCTCGGTCTGTCCCTTAGGAATGGACTGGATACCGGCCCTTATGATCTCACCCATGTAGGCACCGAAACATATGGAAAGGGCGATGATTGCCGCCACGATTCCGTCTATGTGAATGAGCGAACCCAGTGCATAGTAGAGGAACATCAGCTGCACGAGGAGAGGAATTCCTCTGATGAGTTCGACGTAGACGCCGCAGAGCTGGTTGATGAAACGGTTCTTCGACGAGGACCCCAGTCCCGTGAGGATGCCGATTACGACAGCCCCCAGGATAGCAAAGACTGTGCATTCGAATGTTGTCGGAATCCCTGTCACCGTGTAGAGGAATATCTTCCAGTAGACCTCCTTGTTGGCAAGGCACAGCACTATGAGAAGAAATACAGAGCCGTAGAATGTGAGACGCCAGGAGTTGATGAGATGCGAGCCCTTCTTCGGGATGAGGACGCCGTCCGTCATCGTGATGACTGTGGGGGCCTTGCTGCTTTCGCTGTTGTCGACGGAGATTACCTTGTCTGCAATCTCGCTGACACTTTTATAGTTGTTGTCCGTATCCATTTGTAGTTCCTTATATACAGCAAAAGGTCAGAGGGGAGAGAATACCCTCTGACCGAAGAAGTCTATCGTCAATGTTCAATTGAGTCCGTATTTAGCCTTGAGAGCGGCCATCTTGCCGTTTTCCTTTACCTTCTCGAGTCCTTCGTTGAGAAGAGCGAGAAGAGATGAGTTGCCCTTCTTGACAGCCATTGCCATGTCATCGGAGTTCTCGAAGGAACCTGCAATCTTGAGGACCTTTGAGTAGCTCTCGTTCTGGAGAACGAAGTCTTCAGCTACGACAGAGTCGAGAACGACAGCGTCGAGGTTGCCGTTTGCGAGGTCAAGGACAGCAGACGGTGCTTCGTCATATGTGTAAGGTGTGAGGCCGAGGTCTTCACATGCGAACTGGCATGTCGTTCCGAGCTGGACACCTGTCTTCTTGCCTTCGAGGTCGGCGTCTGAGTGGATAGTCTCGTTGTCATTCTTCGTGACAATAGAGAGCGCGAACTGGAGAATCGGAGTCGTGAAGTCGACTGTCTGCTTTCTTTCGTCCGTTACCGTGAGGCCCGATGCCCCGATATCATACTGGCCGCCCTGGATACCTGCGATGATTCCGTCGAAGGAGACGTTTGCAATCTGGATTTTGATTCCGGCTTCCTCGGCAACAGCCTGCACAAGTTCAACTTCGTAGCCGCAGGGGTTGCCGTTGTCATCGATGTATTCAAGCGGCGGATAGTCGCAGCTGACAGCAACTGTATATACCTTTTCCTCTGTCTTCACTTCGCTTGCACCCTGAGCGAAGACTGATGTGAGTGCCATTAATGTGATAAGTGTAAGAGCAATGATTTTTTTCATTTCCGTATGCATCCTTTTATGTATATTTATTTAAGCTGAGCATACAATAGGCTCTTTGAAGTATTAGGTCAACAGTTTTCTGCATAAAAATACAGAAAATAATTAAAATTTTCATTACATTCTTAATGCTATTTGAATTAATTCGTTGAAAAATAAAAAAATGTCCGGAATAAATTCATTGGATAAAAATACAGACAGATTGATGAAAAGCTGAGAAAATGCTTCCGGAAACAGTGGATCCCAATGCGTTTGCGGTCTTTCCTCTGAAAACTGAAATCCGGATGAAGAATGAATAAAAATTAAAAAGGAAGCCGGAGCTTCCTTTCTCACAATCTGTCAGGTGTCGGTTTTATCCTCGTCCTGTAGACATGGACGAATATTACGACGGCGATGACGAGACCGAAGACTTCAGCAAACGGGAACGCCCACCAGACGCCGTTGAGTCCCAGGTTGCGGCTGAAGATGTAGGCCGCCGGCACAAGAATCACAAGCTGTCTGAGTACGGCGGTAATCATTGTTCCGATTCCGAAGCCGGTTGCCTGGAAGGAGGAAGAGAGACCGATGGACACTGCTGCAGCCATGAAGCAGATGGAGATTATCCTGAGAGCGGGCTCTCCTATTCTGTACATCTCCTCCGTTGCACTGAAGAGCGAGAGAAGCTCGTGGGAGAAGAGCTGGAAGCAGACTGTGCCGACTGCCATTATGACAAGGCCGATGAGAGTTCCCTTCTTTATTGTTTCTGTCATCCTGCTTCTCTTTCCTGCTCCGTAGTTGTAGGCGATGATCGGGACCATACCGCTCGAGAGACCGAAAATCGGCATGAAGACGAACGACTGGAGCTTGAAGTAGACCGAAAATACAGATACCGCAGTCGTGCTGAATGCGATAAGAATGCCGTTGAGGGCACTTGTCATCACCGTGCTGATACTGTTCGTGACAATTGTCGGTGCACCTACTGCGTAGATGGATGAGACAAACTGTCCTTTCAGTTTGAGGTGATGTCTTTTTATCTTCACGAATCTGTTCCTCTTCACGAGATACATCGAAACAGCGAACGAGACGACCTGGCCGATTACCGTTGCGATTGCGGCCCCTGCTACTCCGAGTCTGAATGTGAAGATGAATACAGGATCGAGGATTATGTTCGTGACGGCACCGCTGAGCTGGCTGAGCATGCTCGAGAAGCTGTCACCAGTTCCCTGGAGAATACGTTCGTTCATCATTGTGAGGAACATGAAGAGTGAGAAGACCATGACTATTACGGCATATTCGTTCGAAAGGGAGAGCAGTTCCTCGTCCTGTGTATATAAGGAAAGGAAAGGCTTCGCGGCAGTGAGGCCGATAACGGCGAATACCAGCCACGTGATGAAGGCTACACTGAGGCCGTTTCCGGCAACGTGCTCCGCCGTCTCCGTATCTCCCTCTCCGAGCTTGCGGGACATGAAGGAAGCCATTCCCACTCCCGTTCCGACACCGAATGCGATGAGAAGGTTCTGAAGCGGGTACGCCAGTGAAACGGCAGTGAGCGCCGTCTCGCTGAGCATTGCGACGAAGATGGAGTCGACGATGTTGTAGAGGGCCTGTACGAGCATCGAAATCATTAACGGTAGAGATATCTTCACAATAAGGGAGGAGATTCCCTCCGTCCCCATGATGTTTTCCTTTGTATCTGTGTGCTGCATGCCTACATGATGAATATAAACGGCTGGAGTGGCAATAGCGGGCGCAGGATAACTGCCTGTGTTTTTTCTCCGAGGTAATTCCAATAACAGCCGGCAGTAAGACCTCCCGTTATTGCCTAATCTCCATAAATTGAATTACTCTTCGTTCAAGGAGATGATATGAAAGTTTGTAAATTCGGGGGCTCAAGCGTCGCTTCTGCCGCTCAGATAAGAAAGGTCAGGGAAATTCTCGATTCGGATGAGGAGCGGACAGTTGCAGTCGTTTCTGCTCCGGGGAAGAGAAACTCCTCGGACGAGAAGATAACGGACATGCTCTACAGGTGTGCTTCTCTCGTGGAAGAAGGAAAGTCCTGCTCTGAAGTCTTCGGAAAAATAGCGGAGCGCTACCTTGAAACAGCAGAGGCCCTGGAAATCGGTGAAGACACTATAAAGGATAAGCTTGAAGAGGTCAGAATCAGCATAGATGGCGGAAAGGGTGCGCAGTATGCAGCATCGAGGGGGGAGTATCTTTCGGCATATCTCATAGCAGAGGCCTTCGGATGGAACTTCCTCGACAGCGAGGATGTCATCATCATCGGAGATGACAACAGAATTGAGGATATAACCTATACCAATCTAAGAGCGAAGATAAGGAAGGGGGAGAAGTACGTCATCCCCGGCTTTTACGGCACATCGCTTGAGGGTGAGATAACCACATTCTCCCGCGGCGGGAGTGACATCACGGGCGCAATTGTCGCTTCGGCCCTGGAGGCTGACGTCTATGAGAACTGGACGGATGTATCGGGAGTGTATTCTTCAGACCCGAGGAAGGTGAAGAGTGCACACGTCATTGAAGAGATGAGCTACAGGGAAGTGAGGGAGTTCAGCGAGGTCGGAGCTTCAGTTTTCCACGAAGAGGCCATCGCTCCCTGTATCGAGAGGGAGATTCCCATCAACATCAGGAATACCAATGCTCCGGAAGACAGAGGTACCGTCATCATGAAGAGTACGGTTCACAGAGGAGTAATCGGAGTATCTGCAAGGGGAGGACTCGGGAGAATCTACTGCCGGAAGCTGATGTTCTTCAAGGAGAGCGGAATGAGGCACAGGATACTCTCTCTCATGCACATCTATGGAATAAAGCCATGCTACACGCTCTACGGCTGTGACTCCATTGCCTGGTACTTCGAGGCAAAACAGGCGGAGAAGATTGACCTTGATGCAATGTGCTCGAGGATAAGGGAAGAATTCGGACTTGACGAAATCGACTGCAGAAAGGGCTGTGCCGTAGTGGGGCTTGTCGGAAACGGCATCGAGGAGAGTATGGAGTATGTCGATGCTCTTTCTGTCCTCAGGGAAAACGGTATCCATCCCCTGTCGGTATCTCTCGGGGGAAGCTGGACGACCTTCGTCATCGGAATCGAGGAGAAGAGAAAGGACGAGGCAGTCTCTCTCATCTCAGACAGGATTTTCGGACAAGAAGGAAAGTGTTGAAGAAAGCAGTACTGTTTCTTTTCATCCTTCTTTCGGTCCTCATGGCACTTTCCTCCCGGGAATATGTCATAGAGGACTATTCTTTCGATATTACGGGAAGTACAAGGGAATGGGCGCTGAGACGCTCCGTCGACCCTGGCGCGGAAGAGAAGTTTTCCTCCCGCGGGGAAATGGAGAATGCCGTAAGGGAGAAGGTGAGGGAACTCAACAACCGCCGTGCATTCAGAAGCGTCGAATACAGCCTCAGGGAGAGAGAGGTCGGCGACACCGTCTTTGTTACCGTCTGCTTCTTGATAGTCGAGGCAAAGACAATGATGATAATCCCTTACGGAAAATATGACTCCAACGATGGGCTAGTTGTGTCAGTCAGGGGATCGGACCAGAACATACTCGGTCTTCTCGGCAGTGTGGAATCAACAGTGACGGCTGTCTTCCCGCCTGAAGATGCCGCAAAGGCCTGCCTTGAAGGGAATATGACAATCAGACGGATGCCTGTCGGAAAAGCATCGCTCTATTTCCACTATGACGGCAGTATGAAGAGCGGCAACTTCAATTCAAAGATTGTCTTTGACAATGTTCCTCTTTTCTCCTCAGCGTTCGACACATCCTTACAGATAATTCGTAAGAAGGAAAAGATTAAGTATTCATACACCCTTCTCTTCAGAATTGATGCAGGGAACATTACACTGAGACCGTATTTCGAGATGGTGTTCAATGACAAAAGTAATATGTCTCACATACTTTCTCAGCTCGAAACCGAGAATGTCAGAAGCGGAAAAGCATCGCTTTCGTTCCTGACTCTCTATAAGCTTGAGGCTTCGGCGGGAAAGTCATTCAGAAGCAGCGTCGTGAGTCATACAACACGTCTTTCCTTTACTGCCGGCGTACTTTCTCCATTCTCGTATGAGAATACCATCCATTATGTTTTCTCCTCATACTTCGATGTGGATAATACTCTGAGCTGGAAGTTCTCCGATAAAACCACTTTCCATACGGCAGAGAAGATACGCTTTTATGAAAACGGAAACATCCGTTTTGATACGGGAATAGGAATCAGCGAGAAGTTCGATATCGGCTACTTCTCGATTGAGCCGACTCTGATGGAATATCTAAGAACGGAGTCTGCCGGGAACAATCTTTCATTTCGACACTATTTCACACTCAGTGCATCCGCATCGAAGGACAGTGTCGAGTGGCAGAACACATTCCGCCGCGGTTCGAAGTGGGACATCACGATACGACAGTCGTGGTTCCAGGATTATGCATCGCGCAGCATCAACAGCGAGAACGGACTTTATGACAGAGTGGAAATCTCGACACACAGCATCGTAACAGGGTGGTTCAACCCGTCACTGCGTTTCATCTTGTCTGTGACGGATGACACGGAGGAATACGGCTCCCTGGAAAGCAGCCACGGCGAGTACATAAGAGGCGTCAGGAACAGCACAGTGACAGAGGCGGGACGTGACAGCAATGCCATCACTGCAGTTCTCAATGTCGAATTTCTCTTTCGTCTCTCGTCTCCTGACTGGGGATCACTCTTTCTTAACCCCTTTATAGATGTGCTTTACACCCGTCATGATGATGCTTCGGACGGCATGGGATGGATCGGCTTCGGAATCGAACTCATCGGTGTTCTTACGGACTATCCTGCATATCCGTTCAGACTGTCCGTCGGCTTTGACAGCGAGAAGCTTCTGAAGCGTATCAGAGGGGAGAGCGGGAATGGAGACTGGGCCGAAATCTTCATAGGAACTGATTTCTTCTTCGAGTGACACGCTTGAAGAGTAGCAGAAGACGTCAGTTTGTGTTTCAAATGAGCGCAACAATATGATAGACTGAGGGGCGTGATGTACCACTCTGTCAAAAGAGTATTCGATATCGTATTCTCGCTGATACTTATCGTGATACTTCTGCCGCTCTTCATCTTTATCTCGCTTTTTGTGTGCCTCGGTTCGAAGGGAGCCCCGTTTTTCAGACATTACAGAATCGGAAAGAACGGCAAGGTCATCTACATATACAAATTCAGAACTATGGTCCCCCATGCCGAGGAGATGATAAAGGATTTCACTCCCGAACAGAAGAAGGAGTGGAAGGAGAATTTCAAGTTGAAGAATGACCCCAGAGTCACACATATCGGGAGGATTCTGAGGTCCACAAGCCTGGACGAGCTCCCCCAGCTCTTCAACATCCTCAAGGGAGATCTGAGCTTCGTCGGTCCGAGACCGGTCATAGAGAGTGAACTTGAGTGGTACGGCGGGGACAGGGACAGGTTCCTTTCCGTTACTCCGGGACTTACAGGCTGGTGGGCATGTCACGGAAGAAGCTGCGTTCATTATCCGGAGCGTTGCACTCTTGAGCTCTATTATGTAGACCACGCATCGCTTCTTCTCGATGTCAGGATAATACTCAAGACTTTCGTATCTGTCTTCAAGCGTTCGGGAGCTGTGTGAAGGTTGAATACTTTCATACTCGCTGTTAAGCTGTAATGCGTTCGGGGGAAATGTGTTCAAAAGATTTCTGCTGTTTTGTCTGTCTTTAATGTTGTTGACTGCAACGCTTTCTGCTGAAAGTTTCGTCATAAGGTCATATTCGTTCGATATATCCGGAAAGACCCAGGAAAGGGTGGTCCGCAATCTTGTTGTTCCTGATGAAGAGGAGTCATTTCCGACACTCGAGGAAGCCATCTCTGCCCTCGACGGGAAGAAGCAGACTCTCGACAACAGACGTGTTTTCAAGAGTGTCCAGTACACATATAAGGAAACTTCATCTGATGATGTGACATACCTTGATGTCACATTCGACCTTGATGACGCGAGAACTGTTCTTGTTCTTCCCTATCCGAAATATGATTCGAATTACGGGGCACGACTCGGGGTGAAGTTCTGGGAGACAAACCTGCTCGGAACATTTTCCTCTCTAACAGGAGTCGTGCATGCCACAGTCATGCCCTGGGAGTTCGACAAGACGGATTATTATGCCATCATGGACCTGACGGACCTTCTGATTGGACCGACACGCATCAGTTTCTCATTCGCGGGAGAGGCTCACCAGGACACGGGACTGGACTACTATGATTTCACTCTGGGAGTGGATAATATCGTCTTCGGCCGAGATTATTCGATGGATATGGATCTGGGCTTCAGAAAAAGGTATGGTGAATTCAGATATACAGGCTATACCGCATTCAACGGTCTCGGAATCTCCTCCGTCAAATTCAGACCGTCGTTAAGCCTGAAGATATACGAGAAGTCAAAGTCAGACAGCTACATAACGCCGTCGCTTTCGATTTCCGGTATAACGGTCGGTAATGCAGACATCAGCCTCGGAGAGTCCGTCTGGTTCTATAACAGCGAGAAATTCAGATTCCATGAATTCGATCACAGCACGTCTCTTTCCTTCCATGAGGGCTCACTCCAGAAATACGGATACTCGAATTATGTAGTATACATACCGTCCAGCTGCATTTCATTCAAGAACACGTTCTCATACAGACTTACCGACATCACTAAAATATATGTATACGAGAATCCGTACTGGGAAAAAAAGGATGAGAATTTTTATTTCAGACATTTCGATACGGGCGTCGGCATAAGCCAGAAAATCAGCATAGGAGATCACATCACTATAACCCCGACGCTGAGCGAGTATGTCCGCACTTTCTTCAATAAAGGTGATAATACCCCTAACTTCCAGCCTTACTATACTCTCAGTGCATCAGCCTCGGGTGATTACCTGGACTGGAAGGGAAATTTCCGTGAGGGGATAAAGTATTCGTTCTCCATAAAAGAATCATGGGCGCAGAACTACACTTCAAGAAGCAGAATGGACGGTTGCGCCAATCTTGATATCGGTGAAATTCAGGCCTTCAAGGTCTTCGGCTCGTGGTTCAATCCGTCATTGAGGATAATTGCCAATTATACAACCGACATCTCAAACTACGGTTTCCTCTATGGAACGGACAGCGGTGAACTTGGAGAGTACATCAGAGGCGTCAGAAACAGGACAATCAGCGATGACAAAAGAGACAAGAATGTCGTCACATTCGTCGCCAATCTCAATCTTATGTCCGTATTTCCGCTTCCGTCATTTATGAGTGGTTGGATGGATGCCTACGTCAATCTCTTTGCCGACTATGTATTCACGAAGCACGACCTTGGAACAGCAGAGGAAAATGAAGCGAGACATTACTTCGGTTTCGGTCTTGAGTGCATCGGAATACTCAAAGAGTACCCGAGTTACCCTGTAAGGGCATCTCTGGGATTTGACCTCAGAAAGCTCATACAGTATGCAAACGGAGAATCGACAGACAGGGGATTCTACGAAATCTACATGGGACTCGGCTTCTTCTTCTGAACCGGACAGGGTTGAATTTTCGCTCCGATAAAAGGACTATATACAGACATATTTTACAGAAAGGCTGCAGTCAATGTTCTATTTTCTCCTCGTTCTTATTTCTCCTCTAGTCATGATTCTCTTCAGAAAGAATGAAAAACGCGAGAAGATTGCCCTCGTCGCAACCTGTATCGTCGCTTTTCTCCTTCTTGCTATGAGAAGCAGTAATATCGGGGTTGATCTGAACAACTACCGTTACATGTTCAATGAGATTAAGGATTATTCCTTTATGGATGTTCTCCGCAATTTCACACTCCTGGAAAAAAGCAGTCCAATCGGAGTCGAATGGGGCTATACGCTGCTTACCTGGTTCTTCGCTCATTTCAACCTCGACTTCCAGACATTTCTTGCCGCCGAGTCTGCATTCTGCATCTTGAGCATATATCATTTTATTTCAAAGCACTCAGTTAAGCCTTCGATGAGCATAATAATCATCATCGCATTCGGAATCGTGGACTATACATACTGTATCCTGCGACAGGCACTCTCGTTCGGCGTTCTTCTTTTCACGGTTGATTTCATTGACAGGAAGAAATTTCCGGTTGCAATACTGCTTGTCATTGTTGCAGCTCTTTTCCATCAGTCTGCAATTGTCCTGCTTCCTTCCGTTTTTCTTTCTCTTCTTCCGATAAACTGGTACACATCCCTTGTATTCATTGTTCTCTCGTGTCTGATAATCCCGCTTTTCCCTGCATTGGGAAGTATTGTGAACAGGATTATGGCAGGCTTTGATAAGGAAACATACTTCGCAAACACATTCGAGTTCGGGGAACTGATTGTTGTTCTCATTGCAATAGCTCTCTTCATGACTTTCTTCTACGCGAAGAAGAAAGATGTCCCCGTCAGTGAAAGGTATGTGTTCTGGGCGTTCATGCTGGCCATCCCAGTTGAATCTCTTGCAATGTACATTCCGATTTTCACACGTCTTGTGACCATGACGCTGCTGCCGTTTGCCTCTGTCGCCATCCCGAATTCATTCATCAGGGAAGAGGAGAAGCCCGGCCGCCTGACACTTTTCTTTGAGATTGCGATAACGGTCGCGGTCTGCCTGTATTATGCCTACTGTCTTTACTTCGAGAAGAGGGCTCTCTGTATCAGTCCGTACAGATTCTTCTTCATGCAGTGACGGAGACTGTGCTTTTCAGATTCACTTCATTCCTTTATATTGTATGAGAGCAAAGGAGATAAAAGAGATTCATGACACAGAATAGTGACAATGAACCGATAAAGAGGAAAGATGCTCCTCTCAGAATTCTTCAGATCAGCTATGACATGAATCTCGGCGGGGCCGAAACCCTTATCATGAACCTGTACAGGAACATCGACAGAACGAAAGTTCAGTTCGACTTTCTTCTCCACAGCGACAGCAAAAGCGCCTATGATGATGAGATAGCTTCTCTTGGCGGGAAGATATACAGAATCCCGAGATTTCTGGGTTATAACAGATTATCCTATGACAGGACTCTTACTTCTTTTCTTATTGAACATCCCGAGTATATGGTAATTCATGATCATCTGATGGATTCTGCTACGGAGACTTTCAGAGTTGCAAAGAAACTCGGCCGCATTACAGTTGCCCACAGCCACACTGTCCAGAACGGCTTTTCAGCTTCCAATATAATCAGATTCTTCTTCCGAAAGGATATCTGCAGGTTTGCGGATTATCGTTTTGCCTGTTCGGAAGAAGCCGGGAAGTGGCTTTACAGAGGTAAGGCAGACTTCACTGTACTCAGAAATGGAATAGAACCATCAAGATTCTGTTTTTCTCGAGAAGTGAGAAGAAAGCTAAGAAACGAACTGGGAATCACAGAGAATGAGACGGCACTTGTACATGTCGGGCGTTTCTCCGAGGAGAAGAATCACATGAGACTCCTCAATATATTCAGGGAAGTCTGTACTTTGAATGCCGATTCAAAATTGTTTCTTATCGGTGACGGACCCTTGAAAAGCAAAATCGAAAGGGAAGCCGGATCTTCAGAAATCAGGAACAGAGTTATCTTCATGGGAGGATGCAGGAATGTCAATGAACTTTTATCTGCATTCGATGTGTTCATTCTTCCGTCCCTTGCCGAAGGCCTTCCGATTTCACTTGTCGAAGCTCAGGCCTCCGGGCTTCCGTGTATCTTTTCTGATTTCATAACCCCTGAAGTCAGGATTATTCCGTCGCTTCTGAGTCCTGTCAACCTCGGTTCTCCGGATAGAACATGGGCTGAAGCGGTAGTGTCCGCTTCTCCTCTCGACAACAGAGAGAATGGTTGTGCCCTCGTCAGAAAAGCAGGCTTCGATATAAGGGAAACAGCGGAAAAACTCGAAAACTTCTACCTCGGTATCTCACGGGAGGCTGCACGATGAAGCCGGCTGTACTTCTTAAGAAACTTCATGATTACATTATTGACAAGGATTACAGGGTAATACTGAAATCTCATCTCGGGTTCTATAACAGAATGGGGGACAGGGAGTATCTTGAAATGATGTTCCGCACACTTCTCCATCAGAATCTGAATCTTGATAATCCCAGAACATTCAATGAGAAGCTTCAGTGGCTGAAACTTTACGACAGACGTCCCGAATACACGACGATGGTGGATAAGTACGAAGCAAAGAAATATGTCTCTGATATAATCGGTGAAGAATACATAATCCCGACGCTGGGTGTCTGGGAACATTTCGACGACATCGATTTTGAAGCTCTGCCACAACAGTTTGTCCTCAAGTGTACGCACGACTCAGGCGGTCTTGTGATCTGCAGGGACAAGTCACAATTTGACAGAAATGCAGCAAAAAAACAGATTGAGAAGTGTCTGAAGCATAATTATTTCTACTATTACAGGGAATGGCCTTATAAGAATGTGAAACCCCGTATAATTGCAGAGAAATATATGGAGGACTCTTCGACATCTGAACTGAGGGATTATAAGTTTTTCTGCTTTAATGGTGTTGTTAAGTGTTATAATGTTGACTTTGACCGATTCATCAATCATAGAGCAAATTATTACATGCCAGATGGCAAACTACTCAAGTTAGGAAAAAAAGCTTGTCCCCCGGATTTCTCCAGGGAGATTCCCTATACAAAGAATCTAGAGAAAATGAAGAAACTGGCTTCCGTTATTTCTTCGGGGCATCCGTTTCTGCGTGTTGATTTTTATGACGTGGACGGAAAAATATATAGTGGCGAACTGACTTTTTATCCTGGCGGCGGATTTTCAGAGTTCCTATGTGAAGATGACGACATCATGCTCGGCTCCTGGCTTACATTGCCAGGGAAAAACGAAAATGAATTGAATCTGGAGGAACCAGCGAGATGAAGATTATGTTCTACATAAATTCAATCGAGTTTGGCGGAGCGGAAAGGGTAATTGTGAATCTTGCTGATTATTTTGCTTCCATCGGAGATGAATCAATTCTTGTTACTTCGTATTATTCCACTCAGGAGTATTCCCTTGCGCCGGGAGTCAGAAGGCTGGCAATGGAAGAGAGGGAAACAGAACAGCCGAGGATCAGGAAGAATGTCAGCAGAATAAGCAGGCTGAGAAGAATGTGCAGGACAGAGAAGCCCGACATTCTGATTTCATTCATGAAGGAGCCTAACTTCCGCTCTGTTCTTGCAACACTTTTTCTTCCCGTAAAAACAATAGTTTCCGTGCGTAATGATCCGAAAGTAGAATATGCCGGCATAGAGGGAAAGATTGTCGGAAAGATGCTTCTGCCTCTTGCCGACGGATGCGTTTTTCAGACAGAAGATGCAAGACTATGGTTTCCGAAGAGACTGCAGAAGAAATCGGAGATTGTCTCCAATGCAGTGAGAAAAGAGTTCTATAGAGTAAAAAGGGAGCCGGAGAGAGGAGAAATCATCACATGCGGAAGGCTCTTTGAACAGAAGAATCATGCACTCCTCATTGATGCGTTTGCCGGTGTTGTGAAGAAAATACCCTATGCAACGCTGAAGATTTACGGGGAAGGCCCGTTGAGGAATGTCCTTCAGAAGAAAATCGATAGCCTTGGTCTGGAGGATAAAGTCACCCTGATGGGCAATACAGATAACGTTGTCAAAGCTTTGGAAAAGGCAGACGTCTTTGTACTTTCGTCTGACTTCGAAGGCATGCCGAATGCTCTGATGGAGGCGATGGCTGCCGGGGTTCCATCCATTTCAGCGGACTGTCCCTGCGGAGGCCCGAGGGAGCTCTTCGGAGAAGAGTTGTCTTCGTTTCTTGTTCCTGTCAGAGATGCTGAGAGTCTGAAAGAGAGAATAATCGGTTATCTTGAGAGTACTGATGATGAGAAGAAGGCACTTTCTTCTGCTTTCAGAACAGCTGCTGAAAAGTTCACCCCCGACAGAATCTACAGCGAATGGGCAGCCTACGTTTCCTCTGTTGTTGAAAAACAGCGTCCTTTTGTATAGTGTTGTTCAGGAATGGAAGAAAGAAAGAAGAGATTAGCCTATAACACCTTTTCCTCCCTGTTTTTTCAGGTTGCAACCGTGGTCTGCGGCTTTATCCTGCCTCGTCTCATCCTTTCCTCCTACGGCTCGGATGTTAACGGTCTTGTCAATTCCATATCACAGTTTCTCGGGGTCATTTCCTTTCTTGAACTCGGAGTTGGGGCTGTTGTACAGTCGTCTCTCTACAAGCCGCTTGCGGAAAATGACGAAGTACAGATAAGCAGGATAATCAAATCTGCAAACAGGTTCTTCCGCACAATCGCCGCAGTGTTGCTCTGCTATGTGATTATACTTGTAACCTTCTACCCGAGATTTACGAAACAGACATTTGATTATGCCTATACGGCAACGCTGATAGTTGCGATGTCTCTCAGTTCATTTGCCCAGTATTACTTCGGTATCGTGAACAGGATTCTTCTGACTGCTGACCAGCGTGGTTATATCCAGTGCAATGCACAGACAGCAGCTGTTTTCCTCAATACCTTGTCATGTTTCATCCTCATACGGGCTGGTTCCTCAATTCAGGTTGTGAAGCTTGTAACTTCCCTTATTTTCCTGCTGCAACCCTTCTCCATCTACCTGTATGTAAGACGTCATTACTGTATCAATCACAGGATCTCTTACACGAATGAACCCATTAATCAGAAATGGAACGGAATAGCACAGCACGTTGCGGCTGTCGTCTTGGAAGGAACGGATATCGTAATCCTGACGCTCTTCGATTCTCTTGTCTCCGTATCGATTTATTCTGTCTATTATCTGGTTGTAAATGGAGTAAAGCAGCTTTTTCAGTCTCTGACGCACGGGGTTCAGTCTCTGATGGGAGACCTCTGGGCGAGAGGGGAGAAGAAGGAATTGAGAGAACTCTTCGGATGGACCGAATGGCTCATCCATACCGGGACTGTCTTTCTTTTCGGTGTTACTGCAATAGCCATTGTTCCCTTCGTGAAAGTATATACGCTGGGTGTCAATGATGCTGATTACTCTCAGCCGCTCTTTGCTGCACTTCTGGTTGCTGCTCATGCCGGGCATTGTCTCAGGCTTCCCTATAACATCCTGATTCTTGCGGCTGGACACTACAGGGAGACACAGAGCAACTATATAATCGCCGCAGTCATGAATGTTGTGATATCAATCCTGACTGTAAGCCGATTCGGACTCATGGGAGTTGCCGTGGGTACCCTTGCGGCAATGTGCTACCAGACGATATGGATGGCGGTATATGATTCGCGCCACCTTATAGACTGGCCGATTAAAAAGTTCTTCAGACAGCTTGCTGTCGATATCCTGACAGTTGCCGTCATGGTCCTGGCCACCTGGAATATAGAGATGCAGAACGTCAGTTACTGGGCATGGATTCTGTACGCTTTCATTGTGTCCATGATATCAATCGGAATTATTGTCATCATGAATATGATCTTCTACAGGGAGAGAATGAAGAAGGCATGGGCAAGCCTGATTGCCCGCAGAAAATAGACTGTGGCTGTTCACGTTTCATCCTGTGTTGCCCTCTGCTTTTGAAGAGTGTACTATTTAGATGGGGAAGATGACCGATGAAGATTCTTATACTGAACAATCTCATTTCATATACATATAACTTCCGTAAGGAGATAATCGAGGCTTTCGTTGAAAGGGGATACGAGGTTGTGCTTGCTTCTGACAATGATGACAGCAAGAAGCTTGCGGAGCTTGAGAGTTTCTGCCGCTTCATCCCGGTTCCGTTCAACGGGAAGGGAAAGAACATTATTGAGGAACTCCGACTTATCCGGACATACAGAAAGATTGTCCGGGATGAAAGGCCGGATATCATCCTGACGTTCACCATAAAGATGAACCTCTATGGCGGACTTGCCGCGAAGAGATACCATACAGCATATGTTCCGATGATTACGGGGCTGGGGGAACTCGAGAAGGAAGGTAAGCTCCGTGCTCTGCTGATGTTCCTTCACAGATCTGTCATGCCATATGCGAAGACTGTCGTATTCCAGAATGAGGATAACAGACGGTTCTTCGATGAACACGGTATCAGATACATGTCATCTGTGGTCGTTCCTGGGTCGGGGATAAATCCCGAGAAGTTCGCTTATGCTCCTTATCCGGAGGGAGATATTATTCATTTTGCATTCCTGGGGCGTCTCATAAAGGCAAAGGGCATCGGAGAATATCTTGACGCTGCGGAAAATCTGGCGTCAGAGAAACTTGTTTTTCACGCCGCGGGACCGGTGGACAGTGAATTCAGGGAACGTGTTGATTCTCTTGCTTCAAGAGGAAAGCTCATCTACGAAGGTGTTCTTTCAGATACAAGAGCCTATCTTGCGTTTTCCTCCGCTCTTGTTCTTCCGACTTATCACCCGGAGGGACTCTCGAATGTCATTCTCGAGGCCTCTGCTGTCGGACGTCCTGTCATCTGTACGCCACGTACAGGATGCAGAGAGATAGTGAGTGACGGTATCAACGGTTTCTACTGCCGGGAAAAGGACAGCGGAAATCTCGTGTCCGTCATCAGGAGATTCGCTTCTCTTTCGAAGGAAAAGAGAGAAGCGATGGGAAGAAAGGGCCGTCGGATTGTCGAGGAGAAGTTTGACAGGAAGAGGGTCATTTCCGCCTATCTCGGGATCCTGGAGTCGTGATGGAGAAAAACAGAATCAAGGCTCTGAAGAAGTTCTTTGGAAAGAATCTCATTTCAATCTTCTATCGCTCTCTCTTCTTTCTTTCAGATGAAGCGTACATCCGCTTTATCTACCGGCTGAGGATGGGTAAGCGTCTTGATCTTTCGGCTCCGATAACATTCAACGAGAAAATGCAGTGGCTGAAACTTTACGACCATAAGGCCGTCTATACGAAGATGGCCGATAAACTTGCTGTCCGTGACTTCATAAAGGAAAGAATCGGGGATGGACACACCGTCCCCGTGCTCGGTGTCTGGTCAGCATTTGATGAGATAGACTTTGATTTGCTTCCGCACAGTTTTGTCCTCAAGACAACACATGACAGCGGAAGCTACGTCATATGTCCAGATAAGACAAAGTTCGACATAAGGTCCGCAAGGAAGATTCTCACCCGTTCCCTGCGTCGTAACTACTACCGCACTACGAGAGAATATCAGTATAAGGACATAAAGCCACAGATTATTGCGGAGGAGTTCCTTGGAGAAGGCCTCACGGACTATAAGTTCTTCGTCTTCAACGGGAAGGCGGCGTTCATGTACATCGAGAAGGAAGCATCCTCAAAACCGGAGCAGGCCATCTTCGATATGAACTTCTGCAAAGTGCCGTTCACTATGGACGATGACAGCTGTGATGAATCCTTCACGAAACCCGTATTCTTCGACGAAATGAGGGAATATGCCGAAATGCTTTCGTTCGGTGTTCCTTTTCTTCGCGTTGACATGTATCATGTTGACGGTAAAACTTACGTAGGAGAACTGACGTTCTACCACTATGGCGGATTCATTCCGTTCAATCCTCCCGAATGGGATGAAATCATCGGAGGATACCTCAAAATAAACAAATAAAACGGGGATGATATGAAAAAATTCTGTTTGATTCTGCTTCTTGCTCTTTTCTCTTCCGTTCTTTTCGCGACAGCCTATCACAGCGTACCGCTCTCGAGTGAAGCCTACAGGATAATCGACAGTGGAGAGAACCGCGGGATAATCGCACCTCAGACTGACGTCAGGCCCTATAACCTCAACACTGTCAGAAAACTCCTTGGAAAAATAAGAGAATCAGCTTCTGTCAGCACTGCTGAAAAAGAGGAGATAGACAGAGTCCTTTCCGCCTTTGATTCGAAGTATGGAAAGGTAAGGGAAGAGGACTCATCTTCTGATGATATCTTCATCCTGAACTATACACGTCTGGGAGTAGGGCTGAATACCACACAGAAGGCCGGTCTTGGAATCGGTAATGAAAAGATTTTCGATTCGCGTAACGGTGTATCGCCATATATCATCGGCGACATTCTCGGCGTCGTTTCATACGATCTGAATTTCAGCGTCAATCTCGACCGACTGGATGCCGGGGCATACCTTCCGACAGAGCTCAGATTCTCGACAGAAGGCTTCTACATGGATTTTGCACGTAACGGGGAAAGGCTGAAATCCCTTCCTGACAGTGGCTTCTATCTCGGCATCGAGACATTCCCCGAGATTTCGACCAGCATCCATGATGATATCGTGACTATGCGTATAGGTGCCGTGAACCGTGACTGGGGACCGGGAGTCAACAATATCGCGCTATCGGGAAGTGCACGCGTCATTGACGGCATTGAACTATCCCTGAAGCCGACATCATGGTTCAGCTATGCAGTCTTCACGGGATCCCTCGGACAGGCTTCCCTCAACTCCGTCAACGGAGTGGAGTGGCCATCAGAGAACATGGACGAAAAGGATGGTAAATACTACAACAACTTCAGTATTCATCGCGTCGAACTGACGTTCAAGGGAGTGAAGGCCGCTATCTGGGAAAGCGTTGTCTGGAGAAAGAGATTCGAGCTTTCGTACCTCAATCCGCTTGCCATCTACATGTTTGCTCAGAACACTCTAGGGGACTACGACAACTGCCTTGCCGGAGTCGATCTTTCGTACACAGCTCCCGGAGTCGGAACATTCTATGCTGCTCTTGCAATGGACGAGCTGAACTCCTATGAGCACCCTCTTACATCCCCGAGAAACATTCTTGCCTATCAGGCGGGAGCGACATTCTCGCTTCCTTTCGGAACATTCACCGAGCTCAAGATTCAGGGAACGTACATAACTGCGTTCTTCGGTGCTCACTATGCCGACCACGCTGACATCTTCGGAGATATAGGGTACACGACGGCGTATGTGAACAAGGGACAGACCATCGGTTACCCTGTCAATCCAGATACCATCGAATTCCTTGTCTCATTCGGTACGACACTTTTCAGGGACTGGAAGGTAAGTGCACTTGTCAAGGACCAGATGCGCAGCGCTCAGTATTCATCGAAAGAGACAGGAACTGATATCCTCACATACATGAACTATGCGGCATATAACGAAGGTGAATACCTGAACAGAAAGTTCTTCAAAAATCTCTGGAACAATATCGTGGATGTTGAACTTACAGTCGAGAAGAGTGTGAAGAAGGTCACGTTCACCGGAGGAGTACAGGGTATCATTACAACAAAGAGGGATTTCACTCCTGAAACTCATACTTCTTCCGATGGGTATAAGTACAATCCCGGGAGAATACTTTCCTGGGGCGAATGGAATACTTCCTTCAGCTTTGTCGCGACACTTGGTGTCAAGGTCGTTTTCTGAAAATACCGGAGAATACTGAAAGATGCTGAAAAGATTATTAACACTCCTGCTGGTCCTTGTCTGTCTTATCTTCTCCGTCTCTGCCACGGAGAGCATCCGTGATGTGACATCTTCATACAGTGAAGGAATGCTGGAAAGACTTCTTTCGGGTGAGACAATCGAATATTATTCAGTTTACGGCGATGATGTTCCGTCTCTTGCCTTCGCTTCCACGAAGGGAAAGACAAAGGCTGAAGAAGATATCTCGAGAGGCGACAGCCTTGTCAGCGGCATTGCGGCATTCGTACCCTACCCCTCGGACTGGGATAGCCTGGACTACAGCGCAAGAAAGCTGGAGATCATAAATACACTTCTTTCCATTTCGACGATAAAGGGCATAACCTACATTTCATATTCTGCTGGCGAGAAGCCGAAGACACTCTTCTCCGATGCATACACACTAACAGCTGTGAAGAAGGGGAAGAAGGCGAGTGATGCCTACTTCACATACGCACCGGACAAGTACGTCTACGATGTTGCTGCCTACCTTAAGGATAATATCTTCGGCGGCAACACCTACACTATCAGATATGACATAGACGGTGACGAGATATTCATGACGGTTACAAACGTATCGAAAATGAAGTTCCTTTTCTTCACAGCAGTGGAGCCCGGGGAGCTTGACCTCTGTGTAGATGTTCTGATGACGGAGAAGGGAATCGCGGTATTCGGGCTTGCAACGGTCAGAAATGCGGAGGAGTACGTCAAGACTCCTGTGACAGACGTTCATCTTCCCTCTGCGTTCACAAGGCGGATAACATCCCTCAAGGACTGGTTCATCAAGGAGATCAATGAATGAGAAAATTCTTCTGCATTCTGTTTTTCCTGCTTTCTTCGGCAGCATTATCCGCTGCATCACTCAAGAGCATTCTTCCATCTGCGGATGATTACACTTATTCCCGTCTCCTTTCGGGGGAGATAGTGAGACAGAACTCCTCTGACGGAGACCTCTCAGTAATTGCTCCATCGTCGGAACTTGTCAGTGGGAAGATAGATTATATCCTTTCACTCGAGAAAGGATTCGGCGTTGCCGTGGGCTCTCTTGTTCCGTATCCCGAAGGCTGGAAGAGCATGTCTGCAGAGGAAAGAAAACTTGTTCTTTACAATTCCCTACTGAAGGTATCGACACAGAAGGGACTGTCGTACATATCACACAGAGCAGGAGACAAGGAGAAGACACTCTTCGAGGATTCCTATATGCTCTCCTCAGATAATAGGAAAGACAGAATGGATGACCCTGCTGTCACTTCCGTTCCTGCCTATGCCGAATACTATGCCTACCAGGATGACACATCCTTCGGCGGCAATGTGTACAGCGTGACATATACTGCATCGGGCGGTGAAATCTTCATGGACATAAGGAATAACAACGACCTTCATCTCATGGGTATAAATATTGTGAAGAAGGGAAAGGTCAACATGAGCCTCGATATCGTCGAAACCGATGAGGGAATATATGTGTATGCCCTTGCATCCGTAAAGGACAAGAACCCCAAAATGACAATCGTATTCTATACTGTGGACCTTGAACTTTCCTTCTACAACAGAATGGTTGCTCTTTCGAAATGGTTCAGGTCTACAATCGGAGTACAGAGCTGATTAATTCGTTTTCAGCGAATAAGACATCGAGACACCAAGAGTGAACTGGGCATCAAGTCCGCGGCCGGAACTGTTGGTGAGTGTAACGTCAAAGATGGCCTTCACGGGACTTGCTTCGAAGAGAGTGAGAGTGTAGTCTCCGCCTAAATTGAATATGAAGACTGTCTCATAGTTGCCGCTGGGGGCAGTCTTGAGAAGCGGGGCGTAATACTGGTCATAGAGAGTGAACTCACCATCGGATCTGAATTCGAAATACGAATACAGATGGAGATTACTCTTTCTGTAATCAGCATCGAGTCTGAGACTTATCGTATCTCCTCCATATTTATAACCTATGTATGTGAAGAACGGATAACGGTAGTAGTCTTCTTCGTTCACTGCGTTGTAGTTGATGATGAAGTCGGAGCTCCCTGTCGGACGGTATAGTGCGGGGTTTGTATATATTCCTTCAAGCGAGAAACGTGCAACACCGTCCCAGATAACTCTGTCATATTCAAGGCCAAGAGAGAATCCCATGGCCTGGTCCTCCGTCGATCTGTCCTCGAGTCCCGGCATCGAGCCCTGGTCTATGACCCAGCTTCCATAGAGAAGAAGAGAGGGAACTATAGACCACTCGAATTCAACATGGGCAAGTGAGTTAAACTGTACGTTATTGACATTGTTGTGCCAGAAGGCGGCAGGATTAAGAGTTGATAAATCAAAGTAACTCGAGAATCTGTACATGGTGTTCTCGCTGAGAACTATGTTAACTCTGTCGAACAGCCTGAATTCGATGCGGTGTGCAGCGAATACTCTTCTCGTTTCTTCCCCGTCATTTAGATAGTAATTGTTTCCTCCGCGGTATGTTTCGGGAAGCATGAGTGTGTATTCAAAATTGAAGGACTTCGAATATGTCTTCATCGAAAGCGTATGATAGTAATCGTTATGGCTGTCGAAAATGAAGTTACCGCTTTTGTTATAGCCCCAGGTCTTCTGGGCCTTGTACATGCCGATACTCATGAACGTGTTTGCATAGTCGAGATAGTAGTGTCGCGGCATGTTAAGATCGATGTCATTGAGGCCTTTTATGTTTAATGAGAAATAATCTGTGTAGGCTTTCTGCGTCGTGACGACAAGCGTTTTATCACCTTCATCTTTTTTTATCATCGTCCCTATGCCGTCCCATGTCTTTCCCATGGATTCAACATATTCTTTTATCGTGACGGCAGAGGAAGAGTCTGCCGACTCCACCATTCCTCTTCCGAGCGAGAGTTCAAAGTGACCGTAGATACCGTGTGTGCTGTTGTCGAGCTCTGCCTTTGCAAAATGGTTGCGTCTGCTGTACCCCCAGAGCCAGTACTCTTCGCGGTTGTATGATGAGTTCGTATGTGCATATGCTTCGGGGGAGAGTGTGAGTGTGAGCGATAGAGTGTCCTCGTCTGCAGTGAAAAGATACTCATGAAGGTCGTAGTAGAGATTCCTGTACCTTTCGCTTACGTTACCGTCGAGAATCAGGAGATAGTTTCTTGCTTCTGCGACAGTCCAGGGCCTCGATGTCGACGGCACACTTTTCCCCGACAGTATGAATAGTGCGTCCATCTTTGAATAGATTTCATCTCCGACAGTGATGAGAACGCCGCTCTCCACAAATTGGACAGCCGCGGAGAGAGCTGACAGTATCATAAGAAAGACAGAAACAAGCAGGAATATCCTTTTCATCAATCCACCTCTTTTCTGTTAACAGAATACTCTATAAGTCTACAGTTTTATTTCTTCCCTGTTTATTTGAAATAATAATATTTTTCAAATTTGCTCTTAACAAAAGGCAAACATTTATCCTTCATAATCATGAGACATGAACGGGAATGTATATCTTTTGAGAATTTCGGGAAAGAACTCTAGTTTAAAAGTTTTTTTGGTATTAACTTTATCCGAAGATGATTCTATCGGTGGAAGGAGACATTGACGATGAAAAAAATCATATCTGCTGTTCTTCTAGTCTTCTTTCTCCTGACGCCTTTCCTTTCCGCTTCATCGAGACAGAAATACTATCCCGTTTCATCGGATGAATGGCAGATGGTGAATGAGCTCTGCCACTGGGCGGGAGTCGCGGGGCCGACATCGAACGGACCTGTGACGGCGTCGCAGCTGCTTGTTGCCCTCGAGAGAGCCGAGAAGCATATTGACAGCGACAATGCCATGCTTAAGAGCATAAAGAATATGCTCAGCGAAGATGCATCCTTCTATTCTGACAACCTCGGCTCCATAAGTCTCACAGGTGAGCTAGCTCCCGAAATGTATCTGCAGACTGCAAATCCTCACAGCACGGTATCATCTGCGGGATGGGGAACTGACAGCGACTGGTTTGTCAGAAGCAGAAGCGAGAGGGAAAGCCTCTTTTCCCTCATTCTCGAGAACACCGTGAAGGACAACTTCTACGGTAGGCTCAGGTTCTCGTTCCGTCAGAAATCGAATCCTGAGAATGAGGATATCTGGAACAAGGATGTGCATTTCAATTTCATAGGAAATGTCATCAGCCAGAACTTCCCCTTCGACGGCGGTGTTTCTCTCGGCACTGACGGCCTCAGCCTCATCATTGCCAGAAACCGTGTATCGATAGGAGAAGGCTATACGGGAAATACGGCTGTCGGAGACAACTACGACTACCAGGATTTCCTCAAGGCCGGATTCTATACAAAGGCAAGCTCCATTTTTCTGACTGTAACCACATTTGATTCCTCCCGCGGAACAGATATCCTGAATCCATGGGATGTGAGAGTCTCCTCTTTCGGAGGCTGGAAGAACATCAGACATACGGCAGGGTACGAGATTGCTCTTACAGACTCCCTGAAACTGTCCTGTACGCTCATCACGCTTCTCGATACCACTTCCTCGTTCGACATCAGGTACCTCAATCCCTTCATCTTCTTCCATAATATGTACAACTTCCACCAGGATTCCGACGAGCACAGATATTCGACGCTCGAAGCCAACAACATGGTGTCTCTTGATGTCTCGTGGGCTCTGGCCAGAAAATGGAACATGTATCTGCAGGTGACGATGGATCAGCTGCAGCTTCCCGGTGAGAATGACGAATACGTCTCTGGCTTCGGGTATACGGAGCCAAACACATTCGGCGGTCTTTTCAACATAAGCTACACCGACATCATCAATGATAAGGGCATTCTCAATCTCTATGGTGAAGTCGTCTACACCATGGCGGGAATGTATCTCAATTCCAAGTACTATGATGACGGCGGCAATGTCGTCCAGAGCAGAAATGATGATTCAATCAAATGCTGGTCACAGGACTATCTTCTGGGCTATCACAGGGAACTCGAGAGTGCTGATGATGTTGCATACTCTGGTTATAAGTACGGTCCGGACTGCGTGACAGTATCTATCGGGGGAACGTACCGTGTGCCGTCACTTTTCTCCCTTTCGGGGGCCGTATTCTACATGGCGCACGGCGAGAAGGGCAGGGGGACGAATCCCTCGAACTACAACTTTGATGGCATAGACGACGTCGGGAACATGAACAGACTCCCTCTCTTCGGTACTGTCGAGCACACGCTTGTTTTCAAGGCCGAAGGTGAAGTTCAGATTTTTCCGTTTTTATCAGTATCTGCCGGAGCGGCATATTCCTGCAGATGGAACTACCGTAATACTTATGGTCTGACTCTCTCCAATCTTCAGGGCTATGTGGGTGTAAAACTCTCGACTGAGAACTTCGGAGTTTATTGAGTCTCACTTCAGGAACGGATTGATTTCCTCTTCCTTCGCTTCGCGGAGCATCGACCAGGGGGCCACCTGAGACAGCAGAATCATCAGTGAAAGGTATGATTTCTGGAAGGGGTCCTCTTCTTTTTGCAGCTGCTTTTCAAGCTGCTCCTTTGTTTCGAACTGCTCGGGTCTGATCATGCCGTAGCTGATGAGGGGAACGAGTTTCTCTCTCGTTATCCTTATTTCTGTTCTTCAGCTTCGACAGCAGTATTTCGATTCTGAAGCAGTAGTCCTGAGAGTAGAGTGTCCCCTCGGAGAGGATGGTAAAGAAATATGTGGGGGAAGCTCGAACGATAGGTCCTCCATAGACTGCAAGGTTCCCTGCTGTCCAACTGAGGATCTTCTCAAATAGGAGAGCTCCGGTTTCCCGGAGCCCTTATCGTACATCTATTCCCACTGTTTGATGCCGGCGAGTATCTTCTCCTCGCTGCGCTTTTTCGGGTCTATCTTGATTTCAACCTTCTTCACTATTTCGGTCATGATGGCCGCGATTATGAAGTAGATGACCGCAGTTGCGATGAGCGGGAAGAACGCCTCGTAGGTGCGGCTTCTTACCAGGTCAGATATCTTCGTGAGGTCGAGCACGGCGATGTAGCCGACGACGCTTGACTCCTTGATGAGAGTAACTATCTCATTGCGGTAAATGGGAAGGAAGTGCTGCGCAGCCTGGGGAAGCAGTATCTTGAAGAATGACTGGCTGTCCGTGTAGCCGAGGGCCTTTGCAGCCTCGAGCTGCCCGTCCGGCACTGCCTTGCATCCCACACAGAGCATGTCGTACATGGAACATGAGAAGATGAGCGTGAAGCCCACGACAGATACCCACATGCCGCTGAGTCTCGATGAACCGAATACGATGTAGTAGAGAATCATCAGTAGAAGTACTGTCGGCATTCCCTCTACAAGCCAGTTGTAGAAGTTGTTTACTGCATTTGCCACGGGATTACCGTGCCTGCACATGAGGTAGATGCAGAAACCGAGAATCGTACCGAGAATGATGGAGCATACTGTTATGAGAATCGTGACTCCGGCACCCTCCAGGAAGAGCTTCCATCTGTTTTCCCTGATGAATGTCTTCTGGAACGAGGATGCGAGTTTGTCGAAGAATGTATTGGTGTTCTTCTCTTCACCGATGACCACAAGATTGATAGGTGTCGTGTAGTAGACGTCCGAGAGTGTTCCTGTTTCGTTGCGCTCTTCGCTCACGACGATGTTCATTCCGATGTCATACTTTCCGGTCTCGACACCGGGGGCGATTGCCTCGAACGGTACTTCGTAGAATACAGGTTCGTAGCCGTATGCGAGACAGAAACGTGAGATGAACTCGACGTCATAGCCGCTGAGATTGCCGTTGGAAACGAACGAGAATGGCTCGTAGCCGCCTTCTACTGCAATCGATATCTGTCCGTTCTCTCCTGTGAACGGGTCAAGCGAGAATGTGCTTGTCTCGGGATCGAAGTTGTTGATCCAGTAGTCGTAGAGATAGTCTGCCGTGCCGTCTTCCTTACATTTTGCTATGAACTCGTTGAGGAGGGAGAGAAGCGTCTCCTGCTTCTCGTTGTTGCCGATGATGCAGGTTGCGCTGATGTAGCCCGCAACTTCATCGAGAACTTCAAGCTCAGGATGGTTCGCCTTCTGGATGCCGTAGCTGACACCTTCGATGAGGTAGGCATCGACCTTTCCCGATGTCAGGGCATAGATCATGTCGTTCGGCATCGTATAGTACTGGAATGTCGTATTCGGGACCCTGTCCTTTATGAGTTCCTCATAGAGGACGGCAGTCTGTACGGCGATGTTCTTGCCATCCAGTGTTTCTATCGTGGTGTCCTTGGGGTACTTGGCCGCAGAGAGGAAGGAAAGTGCTGAAAGCAGCATGAGCAGTGTGACAATGAGTCTTGTTCTTTTCATCTCAGTCCTCCTCGACCCAGCCGAAGCTCAGGTCCAGACGGTTGGCGTAGCCTTCCGGATCCTCTGCAGTGTATTCCTTCAGCGTCGTGGTTTTGTCTGCAAGAACTGAGAGGAAGAGCTCGTTGTCGCTCTTTGTGGCCTCTGCAGGTTCTCCCTTGTATTTGATGAAGAGGGAAAGGGTATCACTCTTTTCGGAGTACTCGATCTGGGCGATTATGTCCGGGTTGTCCTCGTAAGCTGCGATGTTGTTGATGCAGATTTCCTCGAGCGCAATGCTGAGTTTACTCAGTCTTTCGCTCTCGATGAGAAGTTTTTCACCGTAGCTCTGGAGTTCCTCGTTCATGGCTTCGACATCGAATTCCGTGGATTCAATCTTGTAGCGGAGCGTTGTGAGACGCTGTATGAAGCGTCTTGTCTTCTCCTTCTGAGGATGGTCGAAGATCTGCTTGGGAGTACCCTCCTCATAGATGCCGCCTTCATCCATGAAGAAGATTCTGTTCGAGATCTTTCTTGCAAAGTCCATTTCGTGAGTGACGATCATCATCGTTCTTCCGCTCTTTGCGAGCATCTTGATTACCGACTGCACTTCTCCGATCATTGACGGGTCTAGAGCAGATGTCGGCTCATCGAAGAGGATGATTTCCGGATCCATAGCGAGAGCCCGTGCGATTGCGACACGCTGTCTCTGACCGCCCGAGAGTTCATCGGGGTAGGAGAACACCTTAGTTGCAAGACCGACACTTGTCAGGAGCTCCATTGCCTTGTCGTAGGCCTCCTGCCTTCCTCTTCCGAGAAGTGTAATCTGCGGATTCATGATGTTCTCGATGACAGTCTGGTGCATGAAGAGGTTGAAGGACTGGAAGACCATTCCCATCTTCTTTCTCACCGCGTTGAGATCACAGCCTTTCTCTGTGATGTCTTCGCCGTCGACGATGATCTGACCGCTTGTAGGTTCTTCGAGCATGTTGATACATCTGAGTAATGTGCTCTTACCTGTGCCGCTGGGGCCTATGACTGCAATGACGTCACCGCTGTTGATGGTAACGTTGATGTCTTCGAGTGGACAGCAGTCATCAAACTCCTTTCGTAGATGCCTAAGTTCAATCATGGGCATAACCCTTTGGAAAAGAAATCTTTTCCCCCAAAAAATAATGCCGGAAACCCGGACACATGAGGTGCAAACTGCACCCACCAAAGCATGCAAGGCATATTGTTCATAATTTGGGGGTATTGACAATACTTTCGGTCAAAAAAAGTCAAATAATTTACAAAGTTTATTCACGATTGGATATGAAAATAGCCACATGCCCCCCCAAGTCAGCTCAATGCGGCCTTGATGTCGACGTCGAACGTGGCTATGCAGATTGATGTATCCTGCTCCACTGTGAACGCATGCTTGAGAGAGTTGAGCTCTTCGTCGTCATATCTGACGACACCGTCCTTCTGAAGCCTGGCAACCGCTATTCCAGTTTCATTTTCTATTGATTCGGCAAAAGATATGATGCTTTCCCTGTCGTAACGGCGTTTTTCGAAGAAGGTTCTGTAGAGTGCCGGAGGGATGAGTGTGTCTTCTGCATATCTTTCGGCCCTTTCTTCCGCTCCTCCCTCGTCTTCCTCCATCGATGCTCTCCGGTCCATATTCCTGATGTGTGCTATCTCATGAAGAAGGGTGAAGTGGAAGGTGTCGACAGTTTTCATCGTATTGTTGACGAGGAGCATTACCCTGCGTCCCTTCTTCCTGGGTGCACCCTTGAGTTTTGCTCCCGGAAGATTCGGAAGAACGAAGAATGCAATTCCGATTTCCTTGAATTTTGTCCACCTATGAAATTACTTGCAGCGTAATATTAATTACATGGCGACAGATAAGCTTGTCAGTATAAAATGATATAAATTGCTGTAATATAACAAATTGTCCCGAAAAGTAATGTATTTTCGGGGACAGGTACTTATGTCAGAAACTGATGGAGAAGAGAAGTGAGAATGGCGAAGCCCCCACCTCCACGTCAGACGAGAGAGTATGAAGCCAGGGAATGCCGAAGCCTATGACTGTTCCGATTGCTGCACCGGCGAGGACGTCCGAGAGAAAGTGCGAGCCACTGGCTATTCTGAGAGCCGCAGTGGTTGCAGCAAGGGCATAGACACCGACTGTGACGGGAATGCGCCAGCTGCTTTCCGGATTGTATCTGTTGAATGTGTAGGAAGTGAATGCGGCTGCGGCGAATGCCATCGTCGTATGTCCTGACGGGAATGATTTCTCCCAGTCATTCTTCTTGTCTTCGGGGGGATTATCGAAATAGAGGTAAGGGCGGCTTCTGTGAACGGCATATTTCAGGAGTTCCTTAGTTCCCCATGCCGCGGCCATTGTCTCGGCATACATCACCGCTACTGTTCCGACACGCTTCTCTCCCGAAACTGCCGTGATAACAGGTGTGGCGGCAAGAACAGCGTCGATTACAGTCGCACTTCTGTCGAGCGTTTTATTGTACGGTGCCATCAGGGTTCTGTCGAACGGATTCACTTCCGCCCTGTCGAGGGGGGTGTATGCAAAGAGTGCCGAGCACACGAGAATGAGGAAAACGGTCAGAAGAATCTTCTTTTTCATGACAGCAGTCTACATGAAAAGACCGGACATAAGAAGTGCCCGGTCCTGAAATGATGAATCAAGGTGATTATCTGATTCTGAGTTCCGTATCAACATCGAAGAATCTTGCCTTCTCCATGTTGACGAGGAGCGATACCTGCTCGCCGACTGTCGGGATGACTGACGGATCAATCTTTCCGACGATGTTTGCATTGTCAGTCGTGACATAGACCTGAGTCTCGCTTCCGAGAGGTTCGACGACGCTTACGCTGCCGTTGATTGTCTTTCCCGGCTGTGTTGCATGCGAGAACTCGACATCCTCCGGTCTGATACCGAATGTTACTGTCTTTCCCACATATGGAGCGAGGAACTTTGCCTGGGAAGGAGTTACATCAAGTGTGAATGATGCACTCTTGAGGTATGTCTTGTCTCCGTCCTTTGCAACTTCAACGTTGATGAAGTTCATCGGTGGGGATCCGATGAAGCCTGCGACAAACTTGTTGTCAGGCTCGTTGTAGAGTTCCATAGGTCCGCCGATCTGCTGGATGACACCGAGCTTCATGACGACAATCTTGTCTGCCATCGTGAGAGCTTCGACCTGGTCGTGGGTGACGTAAATCATTGTAGCCTGGAGTCTGTTGTGGAGGTTCGAGATTTCAGCTCTCATCTGGACACGGAGCTTTGCGTCGAGGTTGGAGAGAGGCTCGTCGAAGAGGAAGACCTTCGGGTTACGTACGATGGCTCTTCCGACTGCGACACGCTGTCTCTGTCCGCCGGAGAGTGCCTTCGGCTTTCTTTCGAGCAGTGCCTCGATGTCGAGGAGCTTTGCCGCTTCCCTTACTCTCTGGTCAATCTCTTCCTTCGGAAGCTTTCTGATCTTGAGACCGAATGCCATGTTGTCATAGACAGTCATGTGCGGATAGAGAGCATAGTTCTGGAATACCATTGCGATGTCTCTGTCTTTCGGTGGAACGTCGTTCATGACCTTTCCGTCGATTGTGAGGGTACCGGATGAAATGTCTTCAAGACCGGCAACCATTCTGAGTGTTGTACTCTTACCACAACCTGAAGGACCGACGAGGACGACGAATTCCTTGTCTTCGATTTCGATGTTGACGTTGTCTACTGCCTTTACGCCGCCATCGTAAATCTTGCAAATGTTCTGTAAACTTACTGCAGCCATTTGTTTCTCCTTTCTGGTGATGAGTATATTTTCCTACTTTCAGGAGTGAAAAACAAAGCATTTCTTCTTTTTTCTTGAATTTGTCAATCTTGAAAACCGGCTTTCATTGATTTAAACTGTCTGAAAAGAGGAATTTAGTCACAATGCCTAAAATGTACACTCCGGAGGAACGTGAACATATAGAGAAAAGGCTGCTTTCGGCGGCAGGGGAGTGCCTCTCACTCTACGGCGTGAGGAGAACGACTGTTGATGAAATCGTAAGCAGGGCGCATATCGCGAAGGGGAGTTTCTACCTCTTCTACAGCTCGAAGGAGGAACTCTTTCTCTCTCTCTTTGATTCCTTCATCCTGTCTCTCGAGGGAACTTACCTCGAGATGCTCCAGAATCTTGACGAGAACCATATCGTGACATCCCTTACCGAGGTATTCTGCCAGACAGCCCTCCTTTTCTACAGGGAGGGCATATTCCGCTTCCTCGACCGGGAGAATGCGGAACTTATAGAAAGAAAGGTGGGTGAGAAGAAATATTCGGCAGTCACGCGTGACGCTGAAAAGACTCTCACGACCCTTTTCTCGTATTTCTCAATCGATGACGAGGAAGATATCCACTCATTCATGAAGGCATACATGGCCGTTCTCTCCCTCTTCCTGACAGAAGGAACTTACGAGGAGAAGGAGAGTACGATACGCTTCCTTATTCGCGGTCTTGTTCTTCAGATGGTTGAATAGGTATCTTCTCGATGATGACGCGCTGCACTCTCTTGTCCTCGACCTTGAGTACATGTACCTTGAGGTTACCTGCCGTTATATCGAATTCCTTTCCGTCTTCCGGAATGGTCGAAAGATTCGACATTACAAAGCCTCCGACAGTGTCGTAGTCCTCGCTTGAAGGAATGGAGAGGTCTGTTTCCTCGTTCACATCCTCGATGAGGGAGTCACCGCTGATGCTCCACTTCCCGTCATCAAGCTTCGTGATTTCCTCTTCCTCGACGTCGTCGAATTCGTCGTAGATGTTTCCCACGATCTCCTCGATGAGGTCTTCCATCGTTATTATGCCGGCACTCGAGCCGTATTCGTCGATGACTATTGCAAGATGTACCTTTTTCGCCTGCATGTCGGCAAAGAGCCTGTCGGCATGAATTGAGTCAGGAACAAGATAGGGGGCTCTTATAAGGTCATGAAGAGGCTTACGGGCAGGATTGCTCATGTTGAGGAGAAATTCCCTGGCAATGAGGATGCCCTTCACGTCGTCGTGGTCTTCGCCGTAGACGGGGAAACGGGAATATCCCGAATCCCTGATGAGAGCGATGACTTCCTCATCCGACGCATTTTCCTGAATCCAGACAGCGTCCTGGTCACGGGTCATTATCTCGTCTACCGGTGTGTCGTTGAATTCGAACACGTTCTGAATCCACTCTTTTTCATCCTCTTCAATCGATCCCGATTCTCCGGATGCATCGACCATGAGGCGGATATCCTCCTCTGTCACTTCTTCCCCGGCTCCGTCTGTCTTGAGGCGGCATATCTTCAGTACCAGGTTCGTGCAGAAGGAGAGCAGCTTCACCACAGGCTTGAAGAGGCTCTGGAGTGCACTAACGATGCCGACTACGGCGCGGGACCAGCCTTCAGCCTTCTGCTGTGCGATTCTCTTCGGAACAAGTTCACCGAAAATGAGTGTGAAGAATGAAATGATTACTGTGATGAAAATGACAGCAAGAGAATTCAGAAGTGCCGTGGAACCCGGACATCCGAGGCTCTTGAGCCAGGCAACGAGGTGCTCAGAGAGCACGTCAGCCGAGAATGCCGCACCCAGGAATCCTGCGAGCGTGATGCTGATCTGGATTGTCGAGAGAAAGCTTGACTGGTTTTCGACCATCTTGAGAAGCTTTGCTGCCTTCTTGTCACCTTCATCAGCTTCCTTCTTGAGCTGTATTGCGTTTAATGATATTACTGCGAGTTCCGTACCGGCGAATACCGCATTGACGAATATGAGGAGAACCTGGAGTATGAGAGTAGCCTGAACGCTCATCGTCTTCCTCCTTCATTTCTGTCGTTGGCGAGAGGAGGAACCTCATCCGAATCCGTGCTGTGTGTAGAGTAGTGGCTACTATGGCCGTCGTCCATTAAAGTAAAATCTGCCTTTGCACTTTTTCCTGTGCGTTGAAATTAAAAACTACTTCAGATATTAAATAGAGAATTACTCTTCGTCAATGATTGGAGTCCCGTCTTCCTCTGACCTCTTTGAGAA
>CAVFYD010000015.1:0-38872 GCA_963626615.1 Sphaerochaetaceae bacterium | reverse complement strand
AGTTTCTCCACAGCTTCCTTTCCTATGAGCATTTCTGTCCTGATAAGATAATCATTCATGCGACAAGTATAGAACAAGATAGGAAATTGAAGAAAGGGAAGTGTACTGCTAATATCTGTTCTGGAGGCTAGATTACTGTGGGCAAATACTTTTCTGATGACGCACTTTCTGTCATGTCGTCGCTTATTGGGCTTTCCAGAGCTCTCGAGAGTGACACGAACCCGCTTGATGATGTTATGACGCTCCTTCTCGATACGACAGTCCATGTCAGTGAAGATGAGCTTTCCTTTGAAAAGGATAAGCTCAGAGAAAAACTTCTTGAAGCAAAGAAGCGTACCGTTCCGTCATGCTTTGTCTGTCAGCATCCATGCGGCCACAATGACGACTATCCGATGGAGAAAATCGGTGACATCGATAATGAGGCGACAAGGGAAATCTTCACACTTCTTGAAAAGATTATCAGAGGAGATGCGGTTCCAGAAGAAAAGAAGCGTGAACTGACTCTCAAGAGTCTTATCTACATATCTTCAGACTTCGGCAAAGAGTACATAGCATCCCTGATTTCCTCTCTCGGGGAATACTGCGTACGGTGCTGAATCGCACTGAACCTTTTCATCTTTCCGTTAAGTTAGTTGTGATGAACCGTTGACAAGAATGGTGTTTTCTTCTATTTAGTTAGTCATGGCTAACTCTAATCTTTTGACAATCACTTCCCTTTCGAAGATATACAGAACCGGAAAGGAAGAGGTACAGGCTCTTTCTGATATAAATCTCACCATAGAAAAGGGTGAGTTCGTTGCTTTCTCCGGGCACTCGGGCTCGGGAAAGACGACGCTTCTCAATCTTATCGGTACGCTCGACAGTATCACAAAGGGAGATATCGTCTTCAACGGCGGAAGCCTTTCGTCAATGACGGAGAAGGAGAAGACGCTTTTCAGACGCCTCAATCTCGGCTTTGTTTTCCAGAGCTACAATCTCATTCCTGTGCTGACGGCACTCGAGAATGTTCTTCTCGCCTTCCAGCCTCTGAAGAAGGGGGAGAAGGAGAGTGTGGGAATAAAAGACGAAAGGGAGGCAGCCATCAGAGCACTTGAGGATGTGGGACTTGGGGAATACCTTTCGCGTAAACCCGGAGAACTCTCCGGTGGGCAGCAGCAGCGTGTCTCGATTGCCCGTGCCGTGGTAAGACGGCCGCTTCTCCTCCTGTGTGACGAACCGACTGCGAACCTCGACAGCCGCAACAGCACCATGATTCTTGATCTTCTTGAAAAGATGAACAGGGAATACGGAATCACGGTAATCTGCTCATCCCACGACAGTGATGTTCTTGAGAAGGTGAGGCGCATCATCATTCTCAAGGACGGAAAGATAGTGGAGGACAGAAGGAAATGAAGCTTCTTTCAGTTTCACTGAAGAATATGGCCCGTTACAGGACGCGTTCTGTCATAACGGTTGTGGCTGTTACGGTTTCCGTATTCATTTCAATTGTGTGCGACGGATTCCTCCGGGGCATATTCGATCTCTCCACCTACAATCTTCTTTCCTGTGAGAGTTCGGAGGTTACCGTATACAGGGAAGGGTACTTCGAAAAGAGAAACGAATATCCTGATGACATATTCATCGAAAGGGATGAGGGAGAAAAGCTTTTCTCCATTCTCGATGAGAACGGCTATGATTATGCTCCGCGTTACAAGACGGCAGCAACTCTTCTCTACTGGAACGAAGAAGAGGAAATGGAAATGGAGCTTCAGTCTCTTCTTGTCGGTGTTGATCCGGAAAAAGACGGAAGTGTCTACGGTATTTCCTCCTCTGCCCAGGAGGGTAAATGGCTTGAAAAAGGAGAAGATGGAGTTGCCGTCGGCAGTAAGATAGCTGAGAAGCTCGGCGTCACTGTCGGGGACTTCATCACACTTTCCGTCAGCGGAAGAGACGGCTTCAGGGAAGTGCTGGACGAAGAGATAGTCGCCATCATCAACTCAGAGAATCCCTCGGTCAATAAAAGCGAGGTCTTCATGGACCTGAGTGTGCTTGACAGCTATCTCATTCTTGACGGTGGGGTAAGTGAAGTTTCAGTCTCTGACTCCAAAGCGGGTGTTGCAGGAAGAAGCTTTGCAGAGAAGATAGAGAAACTTCTTCCGTCTTCTGCTCTCAGAGCCTACTACTATGAGGATGTCAATTCCGACCTAATGGCCATAATGAACGGAGACAAGGGAAGCTCGATTGTGATGCTGGTGTTTCTCTTCATCATCGCTGCAGCGGGGATATCGAACACGATGATAATGGCGGCGATGGAGAGACAGAGGGAGAGTGCGATGATGCGCTGTCTCGGATTTTCGAGAAGGAGCGTCACACTGCAGTTCGTCTTCGAGGGGTTTCTCTCGGGTGTTATCGGGTCCCTTATCGGGATGATCTTTGCCCTTGCCGTTCTCTATCCGCTCTCTGTATACGGAATCGACATCTCCGGACTAGTGAACGACAGCATCGACTTCGGCTACCGTGTGCCGCTTACTCTCAAGGCCGGATTCTTTGTACAGTCATTCGTCACGATTCCTCTTCTTGCCGTGCTTTTTTCAGCCCTTTCGGCCTTCTTCCCTATAAGGCACTACGGCAGGACCGAGATAGCCGAACTTCTGAGGAGGGCATGAGATGCTGAAGCTTGCATTTGAAAACTGTTTCAGAAACAGGAGAAGAACAATCATAACCGCTCTCTCCGTATTCATAGCCTCCATCATTGTCATTGCGGTGATGTCATTCATGCTCACCGTCATCGGTGATATGATGAAGAACGAGAAACTCTATTCCATCGGAGATATACGCATAAGAAACGAGAAATATTCCCGCTATGAGAGTCTGATGCCGATTCAGTTCTACATTTCTGATCTTGAAGAAACAGAGGAAATGATTCTCTCCACCGACGGCGTTGAAAGCACTGTGGCAATCACCACTGTTCCCGCTTCCGTCTACAGGGATGGTAAGACGAAGGCGACGAGTGTCATCGGTTCATCACTTTCTTCCGTATTCTTCTCCGATGATGCGATAATCAACGAAGGAAGGATGCCGCAGGAAGGAGCGAAGGAAGCTGTGGTGACTACCCATTTTCTTTCCGAATTCAATCTCTCCGTCGGGGACAGCGTGACGCTTCTTTTCAATACGACCACCTCGGCTTCGAATGCATTGAAGGTGACGATTACCGGATGTGTCAGCTATCTCAACGCAGAGTTCAATTCGTCGCTTGTTATTCTTCCTCTCTCCCTTCTGACGGATACAATCCATATGGAGGACGGCAGTCTTGAAATGCTTGTCTATCTTACCCCCGGATCTGAGAGCGCTTCGGTTGCTGCTTCACTGGAGGAAAAACTTGAAGGAAAAGGTCTCGAGATAAAGCAGTACAGAAGCATTTCGACTCTCGCTTCGATGGAGATGATTTATGATGTGATGCTTGTCGTCATAATCGTTCTCTTCTTCTTCATCGCCTCGACTCTGGTCTTCAATACCATGATGATGAGCGTCCTCGAGAGAAAGAAGGAGACTGCAACGCTTGTAGCCCTCGGCTTCTCACGCCGTTCTGTTATTCTGCTCTTTGTTCTTGAAGGCGCGATGATATCTCTCTTCGGCAGCATTCTCGGTGCCGTGTGCGGAAAGATTATCATAACGTATTTCTATCATTACGGACTTGATCTGACACTATTCGGTGCGGATGCGGTCGAAGGATGGAGCTTTCCGAGTGTTCTCCATCCTACACTCAGTGCAGGTAAGTATGTGCTGGTGACAGCAATTGAAACAGCAGTCGCAGCTTTCTCGTCATTCCTCTCTTCAGTGAAGATAAGAAGAATGGAAGTTGCAGACACTCTCAGGGAGGAAGCATGATGAAAAGAAAAGCAGTCTTACTTGTATTGCTTACATTTTCTCTGTCCGTTTTCGCAGTGACGAGCAGGGAAGTCCTGGATGAGATGGAGAGCAGAATGGATTTTGATTCTGCCGTCTTCAGTGCAACACTGGTCAACAGAGACAGATTCGGAGAGACAACGCTTTCGTTCGACACTTACGAGAAAGGTAATGGCGATACTCTCCTCTGTGTCACAACGGGTTCCGACAGGGGACAGAAGATATTGCGTCTTGGGGATGAAATCTGGATCTACTATCCGGATGCCGACGAGAGTGTGAGACTCTCCTCTTCCGGCCTCAAGGATTCGTTTCTCGGCTCCGACTTCTCCTACGAGGATCTGACTGGGGACGACGACTATGATTCCCGTTACACTCATCAGCTTCTTGATGACGTGACTCTTGACGGGAAGGAGTGCTATGTCGTCTCCCTTGAAGCGAAGAAGAGAAGTGAGACTTATCAGAAGGAGACAATCTACGTGGAGAAGGAGACGATGCTGGCTGTGAAGATGGAGCTGTACTCCCTCTCCGGAAAACTTCTCAAGAAAGTGTTCTATTCTGAGTACATCTCGGACGGGGATGTGTATTTTCCGGGAAAAATTGAAGTGGTGAATGCACTGAGGAAGAATTCGTCATCCGTCATGACAGTGACGGACATGGTCTTCAACTCTTCTCTTGATGAATCCCTCTTCGACAGCGAGGAATTCACATGGTAAAGAAGATTTCACTGCTGCTTGTGCTTGTTTTCTCTTCGCTTTCCGTCTGGGCGGGAGAAGTGAATGCATCTCTCGATACATCCCTTATGTATATCGGCGGAAGGGGAGAGGCACCATCTCTTGTGTCTGTGACGGCAGATTACTCTGATTTTCTTGTTTTTGCCAGAACGGTGCTTTCTTATTCGGCGTCGTCAAACGCAGTGAAGGGAGAAGTGAAGGCGAGTGCCTCATATTATTCGCTCTCCGGAAAGGCGGGGGATGCATTTTCACTCATCGGAGCGGATACGGGGAATGTCACATCTCTTTCTCTCGATAAAGCCTGGGTGAAGCTGCGTTTCCCACTTTTCAGTGAGAAGAGGAAGACAACCTTCACATTCGGAAAGGCTCCCGTGTCGTGGGGAAAGGGATATTACTACAGATGCGGTGATGTTCTCCTTGAAAACGGGTACAGCAACAGTGAAGCCGGAGAAAGCATGGAACGCAATATCTGGGCAGTGACGGCAGACCAGAGCTTCGGAACCGGGTTTGCGCTTTCACTGGGGTACTCTCTTCCCCTTGAAGGACAGAAGAATATCGCGGCAGTCAACTTACGTAAGACAATAGATACCGGTTTTCTGAAGGGGATCTATCTCTCATATGCCTGCCGCTTTGACTCGGAGAAGAGAAACAAGCTCTCTCTTTCCCTCGACGGCACTCTCTTTTTCGACTATGTGATTGGGGGCGAGACGACTTTTTCCTCCTCATCGGATTTCCTTCTTGTCTTCAATGCGATGAAGCAGTTTGCGCTGGATACAGAGGCAATGAGTCACACACTTGCTCTCTATCTGGGTGCAGAGTATTCGTTTGAAGAGAAGAGAGGGGAGAGTATGGCAAGTCTCTCTTTTGACATAACGGAAAGACTCTCGTCTTCTCTCTCAGCTCTTCTTTCATTCACAGGGGAGAGTATCGGAAGACTGACGTCTTCCCTCGCTTTTGAAGCTACGGTGAATGATTCGGTATCCATCGGTCTTTCAGCTTCATGGATAAGGGATTTCAGTGGCGGGGACAATCTTTATTCTGCCGGTGTTTCAGTCTCCTCTGATTTCTGATCAATCCATCTCCCGAGTTCCCTGATGTAGCAGATGAGACCGGCAATTCCTGCCGTCGTTTCCGAGAGCGGAAATGCCGCCCATGTTGCCGTGAGTGATATTCTCGAGAGAATGTAGAAGAACGGAATCAGGCAGAATATCTGCCTCGTCAGGGCAAGCATGGTGCTTTTCATGGAGTATCCTATCGACTGGAAGAATACCGGGAACGTCAGTGAGAATACCGCACTGATGAACGAGAGCCCTATGAGGCGGAATGCGGGAGTGCCGACAGAAAGCACTTCTTCATCATGCGTGAAGACGGAAAGAAGTGTCTTCGGAAGCAAGCAGAAGCAGAACATCCCGATAAGCATGAAGAAGGATGCTGTGATGAGCGTCATGTTCACACATTCCTTACAGCGCCTGTAGTTCCTTTTTGCCCAGTTGTAGCTGATGATGGGCACTACGCATGTCTGGAGTGCCAGGAGCGGAATGAAGAAGAACGACTGATACTTGTAATAGAGCCCGAGTACGGTTACGGCTGCGTCGGAGAATGTTGCGAGGATGAGATTGAGAACGATGATGTAAATGCTCATGGTTGACTGACTCAGCATCGAGGGGTAGCCGAGACGGAGTGTGTTCTTTGTAAGCACTCTGAATTCGTCCGCTTTTCTCGGCGGTTTCCTGAATCCCTTCGGACAGACTACGAGTGCTGCCACGCACTGTCCCATGACAGTCGCAAGTGCCGCGCCCTTTACTCCCATCTTTGGGAACGGCCCCAGACCGTAGATGAGGATCGGGTCGAAGATGATGTTCGTCACGGCTCCGCTTACCTGTGCGGCCATCGGAATCTTCATCTCGCCTCTTGCCTGCAGAACCTTCGTCCAGTTGCTTTCGAGAAAGAGGCCGAATGACCCCAGTCCCACTATGTAACCGTATGTCAGCGAGTCCCTCACTACATCATCTCCGTTTGCACAGAGATGAACATACGGCTTCAGAAATACAAGTATGAAGAGAGAGTACAGAAGCCAGATGACGAGTTCGAGAATCATGCCCGTTCCACCTGTCCTCTCTGCCTTCTCATTCTCTCCCAGGGCGTAGAGACGTGAGGAGTATGTGTTAACACCGGTACCGAATCCCACGGCAAGCGCAGTAATCAGCCACTGCAGGGGATAGACGACGGAGAGGGCGGTGAGGGCCGATGTCGAGTAGGAGCCCACGAAGTAGCTGTCAACTATGTTGTAGAGGGCCTGTATAAGCTGGGAGAGCATCACCGGTGGTGCCATGTGTAGAATCAGACGGCTAAGTTTTTCTGTTCCGAATGCGGAAGGTGAGGTACTATATTTCATAGAAATCCGTTACGCATCGAGTATGTAACACTAAAGATGAAAACAGTAAAGAACCGTGACTGAAAAGGAGAAAAAGAGGATGGGAAAACCGCTTATCGAAATATGTCTGGAGAATGCAGAGAGCGTCATCACTGCCGAAAAGGGCGGGGCCGACAGAGTCGAACTCTGTTCGTCGCTCTTCGAAGGGGGACTTTCGCCGTCTCTCGGAACTCTCATAGTGGCAAGAAAGCACACTCATATTCCCATCTCCGTAATGGTGCGTCCCCGTGGAGGTGACTTCTGCTACTCAGATATCGAGTACGAAATCATGAAGGAGGAAGTGCGTCTCTTCAAAGAGAACGGGGCTGACTCGATTGTATTCGGCATTCTCAATCCCGACGGCACTGTCGACAGAGAGCGGACAGAAGAGCTTGTGTCGCTCTCTCGTCCTCTTCCCGTCACCTTCCACCGTGCATTCGACATGACACGTGATCCGTTTGAGGCTCTCGAGACCCTCATATCCATCGGTGTCGACAGAATTCTTACAAGCGGACAGGAAGCCTCTGTTGTCGAAGGTCTTGATCTCCTCTCCGCGCTCATCAAGAGGGCTGGGGAGAGAATAATCATCATGCCCGGCTGCGGTATAACGGAACGTAACTACAGAAAGATTGATGATACACTCCACGCAAGGGAGTACCACGTACACCTTCCGTATGAGTATCCATCGAAGATGTCATTTCATCCGGGGCACATCTACATGGGAGGACTTCTGAGACAGAGCGAATTCCTTCTTTCCACAACATCGCGCTCAAGAGTCGAAAGCATTGTGGGTATGAAATGAAGAGAGTTTTCATCGGAGGCTTCCATCACGAATCCGATACCTTCAACCCGATAATCACAGGCCGGGATGACATTATCGTGAGAAGGGGAGAGGAGCTTCTTCTCTCGACGAGGGAAGATTCGGTACGCGGCCTTGTATCATACCTGAAAGAGAAAGGCTACTCACTTATCCTTTCTCTCCATGCACGTGCAGTTCCGAACGGCGAATGGGACAGGAACTGTTACCTTGAGCTGAAAAAGGAGTTTCTTTCGTCTCTTCAGGAGAATCTTCCTTTTGACGGCATCGCCCTCGCTCTCCATGGCTCGATGAGAGTAAGAGGAATAGGATCTGCCGAGGAGGACATCCTCTCTGCAGTGAGGGAAATCTGCCCGGAGACTCCAATCTCTGTTGTGTGTGACATGCATGCGACGATTACGCCTTCTTTTCTTTCTTATACGGACAGTATAACGGGCTATAAGTGTGCTCCCCATACAGATACCCTCGAGACGGGACGTGCGGCCGCTTCTGTCCTCGACTGGATGCTCACTACCGGTCTTAAACCGGAAACGGCGGCGTATCATATTCCGTTTCTTGTTGCAGGGGAGAAGTCAGAGACCAGTGTTGAACCCATGCTCTCGATAATGAGTCATGTGAGGGAAATAGAGAAGGACGAGGATGTGCTGTCTTCATCCCTTCTCATGGGCTTTCCCTGGGCAGATACTCCATCCGGCGGTGTGACTGCCGTTGTCATCACGAAAGGGGATGAGGAGAAGGCCCGAATGTATTCGAAGGCTGTTGCCGATGAAGTCTGGTCGAGGCGTGATGAGTTCAGATTCTGCAGCGAAGCATGCGAGATGGATGAAGCGATTACCGCTGCAGAGAACAACACTCTTTTTCCTCTTGTTCTTTCCGACAGCGGCGACAATCCCACGGCAGGCTCGAGTCAGGATGTCACGGTGTTTTTGAAGAAGCTTATGGCGTCTTCTCTTTCCTCCCTCGATCCTCCTGTTCTCTATCAGGGATTCTATGATCCGGAGATTGTAAGAGAGGCATTCCGTGTCGGAGAAGGCGGGAGAGTGAAGGGATTATTCGGCTCGAAGTTCGATGCCGTGACAAGTACTCCTCTCCCCGTCGATGCTCCCGTGAAGGCTGTTGCCTCTTATGCGGGCTTCCGTATTGCTCTTCTCTCTGTCGGCGGAATAGACACAGTCGTGACGGAGAAGCATGTCGGCTGCTATGATGTTGGCATGATGAGGGCTCTCACTCCCTGTGTCGAGAACCGTAAGATTATAGTCGTGAAGCTCGGTTACCTCGAACCCGAGATAAGGGCAATCAGCTCCCGGTCCATCCTTGTTCTTACTCCCGGAAGCACGAATGAGGTGTTCGAACGCCTGGAATACAGAAATCTTAAGAGGCCTGTCTATCCACTTGATGACGCTTCCTCTCTCGGAATAACCAGAATTAAATGACATCTGGAGACAGGTTTTCCGGATTTGACTTTCAGCTTCTATAAGCTGCCATAGCGGTCAGCCTGTTTCTCAGGATTATCGGTCTCGTTTTTCCCCGGAATGTTACCCATGAAAAACGGCCCCCTTTCCGGAAGCCGCCTGCAAGTGAAGAAATTGAGTTATTTGTCGTCCTTCTTCTTTTTGTTTGTAAGCTTGTTCAGAATGATGACTACGAGGCAGATGATTCCCATCGAGAGAGCAAGTAAACCCCATGCCAGGAAGCCGTACTTGACAGCTTCTGCAACTGACTGAACAGCATTTGATGTTACATGAAAACCGAACATTTCCTGCCTCCTTTATTTGAACATCGAGAGAATCAGGCCGCCAGCGAGGACGGAACCGATCTGACCGGCGACGTTTGCACCGAGTGCGAACGGCAGAAGATGATTCTGCTTGTTTGCTTCCTGTCCGACCTTCTGGACAACACGCGATGACATCGGGAATGCAGAGATTCCTGCGCCTCCGATGAGCGGATTGACCTTGTGTTCCTTCGGAAGGAAGATGTTGACTAACTTGATGAAGAATACGCCGCATGCCGTGTCGAAGATGAATGCGAGGAGACCGAATGCGATGATCATGAGTGTCTGGACATTGAGAAGTGCCGGGCCGCTCATCATCGGTGCGATTGCAAGTCCCAGGAGCAGAGAGATAAGCGGGGAGAGGATGTTCTGTGCAGCAAGTGACAGTGAGTCGAGTACTCCGCATTCCCTTAAGAGGTTACCGAACATGAGCATACCGACGAGTGCGGCTGAGTCCGGAGCCATTACGGAACATATGATGGATACTGCAATCGGGAAGATGATCTTTGTCGATTTCGATATCGCGCCTGCGCGGTATGTCATCTTCATCTCCCTTTCCTTCTTTGTTGTCGTGAGCTTGAGAACTGCCGGCTGGATGATAGGTACCAGTGCCATGTAGCAGTAGGCTACGATGAGAATCGGGGCGATGAACTGGCTCTGCAGCACCTGGCTTACGAGGATGGCCGTCGGGCCGTCTGCCGCACCGATTATACCGATGGATGCCGCGTCCTTGAGCGGGAAGAAGAAGGAAGCAAGCATCATCGAGAGGAAGATTCCTCCCTGTCCAGCTGCTCCTACGAAGATGAGCCATGGCTTCTGGATGAGCGGTCCGAAGTCAATCATTGCTCCGATACCGATGAAGAGAAGAAGCGGGAACACCTCTCCGTTCTCGATACCGAATTCATAGAGAACCTTGAAGATGCCGCCGTCGGCTGCGATGACCGAGCCCGGGATGTTGACGAGAATGGCTCCGAATCCCATCGGAAGGAGGAGAGTGGGCTCCATTTCCTTCTTGATTGCGAGATAGATGAGCACGATTCCAACGCCAATCATGATAATTTGATAAATCAATTCTGTGTTCATGGTATCGATTCTATTCTACTATCCGGGGTTTGTCATTTGTTTGTTTCTTTTTTTGAGGATGAAAAATGTTCACTTTTGAAAACAATGGAGAAAATGAGAACTTCGATGTTTTTTCTGACATAAAGAAAGGAGAAGGCTCCGGCCTTCTCCAATGCAGTATCCCCCTTTTGTCCTTATGTTGCGCGTTTAGTTGTCTGTTTATCAGATTGTCACCTGCCGGGGCGGAGGCATCTATCACAAAAGCTTAAATTTGTTTAGAGATGTTGCTGAAATTAACGGAATTATCAAAAGATTTATAAATATTGCTCAAAGTGTTGAATTTATTATAAAATAGATGGCATGAGCAGACTTCATATTGACTTCACCCCCGAAAAGGAACACCTCCTGCCGCAGCTGTTGTACGTCAGCTATTCGAAATACGAGAAGGACAAGGGCAACATCATGCACTCCCATTCCTTCACGGAGTTTCTGTATCTGGACTCGGGAGAGGGGGCGGTGCTGACAAGAAGTCATGCCTTCCCCGTGAAGGGCGGGGACTTCGTTGTCTTCCCATCCGGACTCTATCATACGGAAAAGTCGGGTATCGAGACGAACATGGAGTACTATGTCCTTGCCGTTTCGAACATCCTCATGCATGGTTATACCCAGGGCTCTGATTTCAACCCCGTTCTGTCTCACAGTCCGCAGACGAAGAAGCTCGGCGATGACATAAAGAGAATCTTCTCTTTCATAAAGGAAGGCAGGGAAGGATACGAAGTGGAGCTTCTTGCTACCTTCTATGATATCATGAAGAGACTGATTGAGCTTCCTTCCTCTCCCTTCTCGCTTCCCGAAGCGAAAACGCAGAAGGGACAGATGGTCGGCGTCAAGGATTACATCGACACCCATTACATGAAGAACTTCAACCTTGATGACCTCTCCGAGCTGTTTCATCTCTCGAAATACCATCTTGTAAGGGAATTCTCCCGTGTCTACGGCCGTTCTCCCATGTCGTACCTCGAGGACAGGAGAATAAGGGAGGCAAAGTATCTTCTCTCGTCAACGCATCTCTCGATGACCGAGATAGCCTCAACGCTCGGATTCTCATCATCGTCGTATTTCTCGCAGCGCTTCCATGCGTCTGTCTCCATGACTCCGATGGATTACAGAAGAAGCATCGAGAAGGGGGAGATGGTCGAAGGTATATGATTCCCCTTCCGGGAGGGAAGGGGAGAAGTGTCATTCGATTGTCACCAGCTTAATCGTATTGATGGTGCCCTTTCCTCCGTCGGCGGGGCCGCCGCATATTACTATCGTGTCGCCTTTTTCAAGTGACATCAGTTCCTTTGCCCGGAGTGTTGCATAATGGTACATGACATCTGTGGATGTGTACTTCTCGCTGAGAACCGGAGTGACGCCCCAGCTGAGATTGATGAGTCTCCAGGCCTTCTCGTCCGTTGTCATTCCTATGATCGGAACCGGACACCTGAAGCGCGATACCATTCTCACTGACATTCCGCTCTTCGAACAGACGACTATCGCCTTTGCCCCGATATCTATCGCGAGGTCACAGGTTGCGTGTGATACGGCATCAGTCGTGCTGTGAATCGTGTATTCCGTAGTCCTGAATCTCTTCTCGTAGTTGATGTCGCCTTCGGTTGTCTCGCATATAGAGGCCATTGCCGCGACAGCCTCCACGGGATGAAGCCCCGCAGCGGATTCCCCGCTGAGCATGACGGCGCTTGTTCCGTCGTAGACTGCGTTTGCCACGTCAGATATCTCTGCTCTTGTGGGGCGTGGATTCGTTATCATGCTCTCGAGCATCTCGGTAGCAGTGATGACACGTTTACCGAGAATCCTGCAGCGTGATATGAGATACTTCTGGATTGCCGGAAGGGAAACGAAGGGAACTTCGACTCCGAGGTCTCCGCGTGCCACCATGATTCCGTCGACATGCCTGCATATCGAATCGATGTTGTCGATTCCGCTCTGGTTCTCGATTTTGGCAATGAGCTCGACTCTCTCTCCGCCGTGCTTGTCCACGAAGTTCCTGACGCTTCTGACGTCGTTCTGGTTCGAGACGAACGAGAGTGCGATGTAGTCGATGCCGTTCTCGAGGCCGAAGAGGATGTCATCCTTGTCTGCCTTGCTGAGGTAGACTTCTCTCGAAACGTGGCCGGGGAAGTTCATGCTCTTCCTGTCAGATATCACTCCGCCGTCTAGAACACGGCATACAGCCTCTGTCTGTGTCTTCGATTCGACTCTGAAGGACAGAAGACCGTTGTTGACGAGAATGATCTGACCGATGTCGATTTCGTTGATGAGATTCTTGTATGATACGGAGCAGCGTGTGCTGTCACCTTCCGTTTCCTCGGTCGTGAAGGTGAAACTGTCTCCGCTCTTCACTACAGCCTTGTGGCCGGAGAAGACTCCGACTCTGTATTCCGGACCCTTCGTGTCGAGCATGATTGCGATGGGTTTCCCTGTCTTCTCCCTCACTTTCTTTATGAGTTCGATTTTCTTCCTGTGTTCTTCGTGTGTTCCGTGCGAGAAATTGAGCCTTGCGACATCCATTCCCGCTTCGGCCATTGCGGTCAGCGTCTCTTCGTTCTCGCTTGCCGGGCCGATTGTGCATATGATCTTGGTTTTCCTCATGGCCCAATTGTAGAGATAAATCTATGTAAGTGTAAATTAAGGACCGGTTAAAAATCGGAAAAGATAAAAACGGCCGTATGAATGAGTTACTCCTGTCTCTCTGAAGATATTTCTGCCACTGACTTAACCAATTCGGAAAATATGATTATATTCATTGTCGGAGAAACAAAATGAAGAAAAAAGCCAAAACGCCCATAACCCTTCTCTGCGGTTACCTGGGAGCAGGAAAGACAACCCTCCTGAACAATGTTCTCAGAAATCAGGAAGGATATAAGGTGGCCGTTATCGTGAATGATATCGGCGAAGTCAACGTCGACGCATCCCTTATCGCAAAGGGTGCCAACATTACAGATACACAGGACATCGTCCCTCTCACGAACGGCTGCATCTGCTGCACGCTCAAGGGACAGATGGCGAAGAACATCGAGAAGATCATCTCCTCGGGTAAGTATGACTACATCATGATAGAGGCAAGCGGTGTCTGCGAGCCCATGCCGATAGCTCAGCAGCTTCTCTCGATCAAGAACGGGGTGCTCGATAACATCGTAGGCGTTGTCGATGCAATGCGTCTTGTCGACGAATTCGCTTCGGGTGAGAAGCTCCTCGAGAAGGACAAAATCGGAGAGGAGGACATCGAAAGTCTTCTCGTCCAGCAGATTGAGTTCTGCTCGACTCTTGTAATCAACAAGATTGATCTTGTCAGCGAAGATGACAGAAAGAAGGTGAGAGAGGTAATAGAGGCTCTTCATCCCGGCGTAAAGGTCATCGAGACAAGTATGGGTAATGTGCCGGTTGCAGAGATTCTCTCCACAGGTGCCTTCGATTTCGACCGTGTCTTCGAGGAGGCAGGCTGGTGCAGGGCACTGTCGGCCGAAGGCGGACTCGGAGATGATGAGGATGAGGGCAATCCGGACAATCATCACGACGATGAGGACGAGGACGAACACGAACATCATCACCATGATCATGATGACGATGATGAAGAAGATGAGCACGAGCATCATCACCATGAAGACGATGACGACGATGAAGACGGACACGAACACCATCATCACCATCACCATGAGCACAGACACGAGGGCGAGAGCGAGGATGAATACGGTATCGGAACATTCATCTACTACAGACGTAAGCCGTTTGACAGGACAAAGCTCCGCCAGTATGTCGCTTCCTGGCCGAAGAACATCATCAGAAGCAAGGGAACCATATGGTTCAGCGATGAGGATGACATGGCATATGTTCTCGAGACTACGGGCCGCCAGCTGATGTGCAACGCATACGGCAAGTGGGTTGCTTCTGCTCCTCTCGATATAAGGAAGAAGCTTCTTGACGAGAATCCCGACATCCTCCAGGACTGGGATCCCTATGTCGGCGACCGCATGATCAGACTCTGCATCATCGGAAAGAACCTCGACAAGAAGGCTATCGCGGCAGAATTCGACAAGCTTCTTGCCGATAAGTAATCTGTCTTATCTGATACGCTGAAGGGCTCCGCGGAGCCCTTCTGTGTTTCTTTCGGAATGCGGAAACATTCTGAGGTTTATCTGTCTTCACCCGGGCGGGGAGTGTCATGCTCCTCTTTTTCTTTCTTCTCATCGAGCATTTCGACCTGCGGAATGAGGGCAGAGGCAATCTTTCCCTTTCCCTTATGCTTGATGTAGAAGTAGCCGATTATCGAGAAGGCGACAGCTCCGATGAAGTTGATCATCATGTCCTTCATGGTGTCGATGATTCCTATATCGAGGTAGCCGCCGACGCCGAGGGAGGTTTCGGTACCGTCAGCCTGGACGACGATGACGTCAGTGATGTTGTCGATTTCGACGGCCTTGTTCTTCTTCTCGGGATTGAGTGACACCGAAGATATCGTATGGACCACATAATCCTTCTGAAGGTCGAAGTTGAATACCCTGTCACCTCCGAACTCGAAGAATTCCCATAGTACACCTATCGTCATAGAGAAGCAGAACGCAACTACCGCCACGAATACTGGTGAGAGTTTGAGGGAGAAGCGCTCGTTCCTGTTGAAGAAGTCGACCATTGCAAAGCCTACGGCCGCGAACAGAAAGCCGTTGACACAGTGCAGTACGCTGTCCCAGAAGGGGAATGCTATGTAGAAGGATGCGAGTTCTCCCAGTATTTCGGCACAGAATATGAATATGAGCACTATGATTTCCAGCGCTGTGGGAAGATATACGTGGAATGTGCGCGACACGAACGACGGCAGGAGCATCAGCACAAGTGTCAGCACACATGTGAAGGCGCTTTCGTAGTTGCCCTGGAATATGAATCTCACGAGGATTCCGATTACGAGTGCTCTCAGCACAAGGTAGACGATGAGTGTCTTCCTGTTAGTGTAGACAGGACTCTTTTTCTTCTGCTGTTTCCTCTTTTCTTTCTTCAATGACATTTCGAGCAGTCTCCATTGCAGTTTCCGCCGATGCAGTCAAGAACGAGGTCTTCCTCCTCCAGCGTGCCCGCAGCGTAAGCGCGTATTGCGTCCTTTGCCTTTCCTCTTACACCGCCCACTATCCGGATATCCTTAAGGGCGAGGTCGACTACCATCTTCGGCCCCATCGAAAGGCAGATGAATGTGTCGACGCCGAGAGACGAGAGGGCATTCACGATGTTCTCTTCACCGCTTACCGTTATGGTCTCCCCGGAGAGTATTTCATCTTCCTCGATATCATAAAGAATGATTGAAGTGGCGTCTTCGGCCTTCTTCTCGATCATCGTGTCCCTGACTGGTATTGCTGCTCTCATATATCCCCACCGGAATCAGGATAATGACGTGGTATTCTCTCCTTCATTATCCTTGACTGATATATAAATATGATAAATCCGGCTTCTCGTCAAATGGCTGTTGATGACACCTGAGTGCGGCTTTTCTCCTGCGAAATGTAAAATCTTTTGATTTTCAGAAAGAAAAAGCTGACAAAAAAGCGAGAAATCCTGTCTTAAGCTACAGGAGGTACTGAAATGACTCTTGAAGAAATGAAGCTTCTCCGGCCAAAACGGAACATCCGCGATTCGGTTTTCAAGTTCATCGTGAAGAGAGAGCGATATCTCAGGGAGGTCTATCTGTCGCTTTATCCCGATGACACCGGAATAAGGAATGACGAAATCAGGCTGCTCACGAGCGAGAATGTGTTCATCGGTTCTGTCATACACGACTGCTGTTTTCTTGTCAGGAACGAGAGACTTGTCTTCATCGAGGTACAGAGCACACCGTGCCGGCTTCTGCCGGAGAGAATGGTGCGCTACTATGCCCAGATGATTCCCCGTCTCAGTCCTGACTGGGATGGAAGACAGTATTCCGTATGCGGACTTGATCTTCCTTTTCCCGAGTTCTGGGTAATCTACGTCGGAGAGAATGCGGAGAGACAGCCCGAGTTCTGCTGTCTCGGTGGAAAAGATGAATGTAAAAAGGGGAGGCTGTATGTTCCTGTACGGGTAATTACACGGTATAATGAAGCCGGATTTGTCACGGAGTATTGTCTGTTTTCGCAGATCTATCTTGAGAATCTTCTCAGGTATAAGGACACGGCGGAGACAGTTCGAAAAGCACTCGAGGAGTGCACGGAGAAAGGAATCCTCAGAGATTTTCTCGAGGACAACAAGAGAGAGGTGATGGAAATCATGGGAAAGAGCAACGAATACTACTTCAACAAGTATGTCGAGGCGATGAACAAGATGTCTGAGACAAAAGGTCGAAGTGAAGGCCGCAGTGAAGGTATCTCAGAAACTGTGAAGAGGTTTGATTCCGCATTCAGGGAAGAAGGCATAAGCCGCGAACAGGCTGAACGGATTATCAGAAGAGTCAGTCAGAGCGAGTGACTCTCGGCTCAGGGGACTGGTAACGCCATGAGAAAGAGCAACGAATACTGCTTCAACAAGTACGTCGAGGCGAAGTGGAATGACAGCTGGAACGAAGCAGTGGAGGTATGTGCAGGAAGCCTGATGCTGTGATTGGGACAGTCGGAGTTTCTCCGGAGACGGCCTGACAGATTAGCGTGCTGACGCTTTCTGCAGACTGACGCATACATTAGAAATATGGCGCATATCGAGGAGGGTATGTGCTTTTTGTTTGTCTCCGATTGTGTTATTTTGACGACCATGAAGAGAGAGCTTGAAGAGTATCAGAAGATTGAGAATTCGATAATGCGTGAGTACCGCTCACGGCTCTGGGCTCCGTTCATCGATGCACTCAAGACTTATTCTCTTCTTTCTCCCGGCGACAGGGTTGCAGTCTGCATCTCGGGAGGAAAGGACTCGATGCTCCTTGCCGTCCTCATGAGGATGCTCGAGAGAATATCCGACTTCCCTTTCACTCTCGAGTACATAGTCATGGATCCGGGATATTCGGAGGAGACTCTCTCCTCTGTCAGAGATAACCTCAGGCGTCTCAACATCGATGCCGACATCTTCCATACCGACATATTCTCCGTTGCCGACAGAGCAGACAGGTATCCATGCTATCTCTGTGCGAGAATGAGAAGAGGATGGCTCTACCGCCTTGCTAAGGAGAAGGGCTGCAACAAGATAGCCCTCGGCCACCATAAGGACGATGTCATCGAGACCGTCCTCATGGGAATGTTCTACTCCTCCCAGCTTCAGAATATGCCTCCCAAGCTCAGGAGCCGCAACTGGGAGGGGATGCAGCTCATCCGCCCCATGTACCGCATCAATGAGGATGACATAATAGCCTGGTGCACAGCCAACGGCCTCCACTTCATACGCTGTGCCTGTTCAGTGACGAAGAAGAACGAGGAAAACGGAAATGGCAGCAAGCGTGAGGAAGTGAAGAGGCTTGTAAAGAGACTTAAAGAGGACAATCCGCATGTCGCGGATTCTGTTTTCAACAGTATTCACAATGTCTTCATATCGACATTTCCGGAGTACAGGGAGGGAGAGGAGAAGGTCTCGTTCCTGAAGAGGTATGACGAGGAGGACGAACTCTGAGCGGAGACCTCATATGACACGGGACAGAGCCTTTTTCTGTTAATTTAAATTATTTTTGTAGCCCACACCCCCGTTTCTTGGTAATATGAGCGGGCTTTATAGTCCTATGTCATCTTCTTTCGTTGACTGGAGAGAGCAGTGGAAAGCAGACTTGTAAGCGCAGGGGCCGGGAATGACCCGGAAAAAGATTATTATGGAATAAGGACAGAAGGTAATGGACAAGACATTCACTAACAAGTACTTCACTGACCGTCAGAATGAATTCGAATCATCGGCAAGAAGCTATCCTAGAAAGTTTCCTTTCGCCTTGAACAGGGCCAAGGGCGTCACACTCGAAGATGTTGAAGGCAATAAATACATTGACTTCCTCTGCGGGGCCGGTACACTGGCACTGGGACACAACGACGAGAGAGTCAACGAGGCTATGATAAACCTCCTTTCCTCCGGTGCTCCTCTTCATACTCTTGACCTGACGACTCCCGCAAAGGACAAGTTTGTCGAGACAATCCATTCGATTCTTCCGTTCGGTATGGCTGATGATGTCAAGATCCAGTTCTGTTCACCTTCCGGTACTGACGCGACAGATGCGGCTATCAAGCTGTGCAAGATAGCAACGGGACGCGGAAGCGTCATCGCATTCTCCGGCGGCTACCACGGAATGGGCCACGGGGCAATGGCTGTCACAGGTAACTGCTTTGCAAAGAGCCAGGTAGGCAATCTTATGCCGGGCGTCCAGTTCATGCCATATCCGTATTCATACCGCTGTCCGATGGGACTGGGAGGAGAAGCAGGCACGAAGGCATGCGAAGCATACTTCGAGCGTCTTCTCAAGGATCCCGAGAGCGGTATTCCGAAACCGGCATGCGTAATCATCGAACCTATCCAGGGAGAGGGCGGAGTCATTCCGGCACCTGTGGAATTCCTGCAGACAGTACGTCGTGTTACGGCAGAGCTCGACATCCCCCTCATCTGCGATGAAATCCAGTGCGGTATGGGGAGAAGCGGCAAAGTCTTCGCATTCGAATATGCAGGTATCGTACCGGATGTTATCCTTTCTTCGAAGGCCATCGGCGGCACGCAGCCGATGAGCGTCGTCATCTACAATAAGAAGCTTGACGTGTGGGGGCCGGGTTCCCACGCAGGAACATTCAGAGGCAACCAGCTTGCAATGGCAGCCGGCACAGTCGTCATGGAGACGATATCGAAGCCGGAATTCCTCGCTGATGTCGTCAGGAAGGGAAATCTCTTCAAGGAGAGACTTCTCTCCCTCCAGAAGGAATGCCCGATTATCGGAGATGTGAGAGGAAAGGGCCTCATGCTCGGCATAGAGTTCGTAGATCCGAACGGAGAGAGGGACATAATGGGACACCCCATGGAAAGCGGCAAAATCTGCGCTGCAGTCCAGAAGGGATGCTTCGAGAACGGACTGGTCATGGAGAAGGGCGGAAGAAACGGCTCCGTCATGAGATGCCTTACAGCACTCAATATCTCGGATGAGGATCTCGAGAAGGGAATCTCCATTTTCGAGAAGGTCGTGAGAGAGATCAACAAGAGTTATGTCTGATATCCCGTCAATCTTCGCTTTTGATAATGAAACAGAAAAGGAATATGAAGCTGTGGTCGAAAAGGCCATGGCTTCTTTTCTCGCCTCGGTTAAGGATGAAAGTGCATTCTCCGGCATCAATCCATACGTTCTCAGAGAGAGAATAAAGGCCCTCGGCTTCCTTCCCGAGAAGGGACTGGGATACGAGAAGACCCTGGAGAAGGTCGAGAATACGATACTTCCGAATCTTCTGAGAACATGGTCGACGAAGTACATGCCCCACCTTCATTCCCCCGCTCTCATGGAAACCATAGCCGGCGAGCTTCTCATCGCCACATTCAACGACAGCATGGACAGCTGGGATCAGGGGCCAGCAGCGACGGAAATCGAAGTGAGCATGATAGAGGGGCTCAAGAAGCTCTACGGTTACTCAGACGATGCTGACGGCACGTTCACTTCCGGCGGCTCGCAGTCGAATATGAGTGCGATAATCGCAGCGCGTGACAGCTACTGCAGCAGAGTTCTCGGATGGGATGTGAAGAAGAAGGGACTTCCCGACGAGTGGCGGAAACTGAGGCTCTACACGAGCGGGATATCTCATTTCTCGATGGACAAGTCATGCCATATCCTGGGCCTCGGATACGATGCCGTGAGGAAGATTCCCGTCGATGAGTACTGCCGTGTCGATATCTCGGCATTCGAAAAGATGCTTGAAGAGGATACAGAAGCGGGGCTTCTGCCGTTCTGTGCTGTTGCGACTATCGGAACGACGGACTTCGGCTCGATAGACAATGTCGCCTCCATGCGTGTGCTCTGTGACCGTTATAACATGCATCTTCATGCAGATGCCGCCTACGGCTCTGCTGCAATAATGAGTACAAAGTACAGATCGAGGCTTGGAGATCTCAGTCTCTGTGACTCTATCACAGTCGATTTCCACAAGATGTTTCTTCTCCCCATATCGTGTTCGGTTGTGCTTGTGAAGGACAAAGCGCTGCTCGAACCGTTCGAGCTTCACGCGGATTACCTTAACCGTGAGGAGGATGAGGAGGACGGCTACATCAATCTTGTCGGGAAGAGCATGCAGACGACACGCCGCTTTGATGCCCTCAAGGTGTTCATGGCATTCCAGACGAGGGGAAAGGACGGCTACGACGAAATCGTCACAAGACTCATCGACAACGCATCTCTCTTCTATTCCATGATAAAGGACGATGATGATTTCATCACTTCGATAGAACCCGAGCTCTCATCGGTCGTCTTTGCACTCAATGCTTCCGATGACTGCAATAAAAGAGTGAGGAGGGCGCTCCTTGAGGAGGGAACGGTAATCGGACAGACAGTGAAAAACGGCCGTGTCATGCTCAAGTTCACGCTCCTTAATCCCCGCCTCACGAAAAAGGACTTCGAGGACGTGATTAGCGCACTCAAGAGACTCAGGGACAGCCTCGATTGAAAGGTACAGATGCCCCAATTTTCGGGGCATCTTATATAATAGTTTATACTTAAATAATAATTATATCGAAAATATATGTTAAATGGCTGAAAATCCTGATTTGTCGGGGGAATGCCTCAGGCCGTAGACAGATATTTCAATACATCCGACAGGGATTTTGCAGCCGTGGACAGGGAAAAAAGACGAATCCTGAAGCTGTACCGTGAAGATATAAGAAAACATTCTGGAAGCTATGCCCTCAAAACAGAGTCAGTCTATGATGAAATTCCCTCCTAGCTGAAAAATCAGAACAGGCACTTCAAACTCTCGTCTGTGGATAATGGTGCCTCTTTCACCGACTATAAGGATGCGTTTTTCTGGCTTGCTGATGCCATGATGGTGAATCCGTGTTTCAATACAACGGAACCGAACATCGGGTTGAATCTGAACCGTGAAAGGACACTTCTGAAGTGCTGCTTCGGTGATACCGGCCTTCTCCTGAGTCATATCTTCGATGAGAGACAGACAGTGGATGCGGGTATATACAAAAAGCTTCTCTTCGACAAGCTGGAGATCAATCCTGGAATGGTTATGGAAAATGCCTGTGCCCAGATGCTGACAGCGGCGGGGCACAAGCTCTATTTCTATGTCAATTCCTCACGTGACGATGCCACATCAAGGATGGAGATAGATTTTCTCATAGCAAAGGACAGAATCAGCAGCAGACACAATATATCACCGCTTGAAGTGAAGTCGGGCAAGAATTATACGCTTTCATCTCTCAACAAGTTCAGAAGGAAGTATTCAGAGAATCTTTATACCCCATACGTCATACACACTGATGACTACAGGGAGAAAGACGGAGTTGTTTACATGACATACCTTCTGTAGACTGGATGTGATTCGGCTTGCTTCGTATGACCGGGTACAACTTCTCCTCCCCGGAATCAGCAGATCTTCCTGTGAGTGAGCAGAACGCGAGATTTCACTGTAAATGGTTCATCCGGAAAAAACGGAAAGAAGTGGATTTCAGATTGTCAACTTTTCAAATTTAGGTTGACAGCAAGAGGGAAACCGGTGCATCTTTATCTCAGACCACGATATTGAATTGTTGGTTTTCTATCACAAAAAGAATGAAGAATTGAAAGGGAGTGAACCCCATATGGATAATCTCGGGCAATTTTATGCCTCCGTCGGAGGAAATGCCGAAGAAATGCTCAGCAGACTGGGCGGAAATGAAGCGCTTGTCAAAATGCTTCTGGGAAAGTTTCCGAAGGACGACAGTTTTTCCTCTCTCTGCGCCGCGCTTGACGGCGGCAGGACGGAGGAAGCCTTCCGTGCGGCACATACGCTCAAGGGCGTCAGCGCAAACCTCGGTCTGCAGAACCTGTTTGTGAAGGCATCCGAAGTTACGGAATTTCTAAGAGGCGGAGACAGCGAGTCTGCCAGAAAGGCAATGCCGGGATTGACGGCAGAGTATGAGCACGTCTGCACTCTGCTCGGTAAAACGGACTGAGAAAGCACTATCTTCAAATCGGCACAGGGAAAAAATGGACAGTACATTATCCAGTTATCTATTAAGTTCCACCTTCATGGTAATCATACTCGGCATCCTTGGTGCGCGCTCCTTTTCGGCAGTTTCCGATAAGGGAAGCCGTAACTATTCCCTGCTTCTCATCGGTGGAACGGCCCTGTATGTTCTTGTGGATGCCGTGTTCATTGCCTGCCATATTTCGGGAGGACTGACAATCGGGACGTGGAGGGTGGTTGCCTTCATGTTCTATCTTGTCTACACACTGCTGCCGTTCGTGTGGCACCTCTTCGTGCGTAACTTTGTCGGAAGCACATTCGGTAAACTGAGACGCCGCATTGAGCTGGTACCGGTCATTATTCTCCTCTGCATGGTCATAGTCACACCGTTTACGGGAGCACTCTACTATTTTGACGGAAACGGTATGTATGCCAGAGGCCCTGTCTACGGTTTTTACTCGATACTCAACTATTTCTACTATATCGAGTCCCTAATGGACCTTCTGATCATAACCGTGCGCAAGAGGGAAGATAACGAGCGTTATGCACTCCGCGCGATGCTGATTTCCCTCATCATGGTAATCGGTGCATTCTTCAACAGCTCGGTTATTCCGCAGGGAACCATTTTTCCGTTCATGCCGTTCTGCTCCGTTGTGGTCACGATGCTTGCATTCTACTTCATTGCAACGAAGGACTCCGACCTCATAAGGGAGCAGCATCAGAAGGCCGTTCAGGAAGCTCTTCTGAAGGCTCAGGAGGCAAGTCAGGCGAAGACGGATTTCCTTTCCCGCATGAGTCATGACATCCGTACGCCTATGAACGGCATTCTGAATCTGACGGAGCTGGCAATCCAGGAACCTGTCTCGGATAAGGTACACGGCTATCTTGAAAAGACTCTTATATCAAGCAGATTCCTTCTTGGTCTCATAAACGATATTCTGGACATGAGCAGGATCGAAAGCGGTGCCATGGTGCTGAACAAGGAGAATCTGACCCGTACGGAATTCCTTAAAACGGTGGATACGGTCATCAACCCGCTGATGGAAGAGAAGCATATTCATTTCCACAGTGAGGTCAATCCCGGGGAATATACCATCTCCGTGGACAAGCTCCGCTTCAACCAGATTTTCTTCAATCTGCTTTCAAACGCAGTGAAATTCACACCCGAGGGCGGGGATGTGTGGTTTGAGGTGATGAACCTCGAAGCAGAAAACGGCAAACTCAGGATAAGATTCGTCGTACGCGACAACGGAATAGGAATGAGCGAGGAGTTCCAGAAGCATCTGTTCGAACCATTCGCACAGGAGCATTCGAAGCTCAGCGATGAAACAAAGGGCACAGGACTCGGACTTGCCATTGTCAAGAGCCTTGTGGATGCAATGGGAGGAACCATAACAGTGAACAGTAAACTTGGCGAGGGGACGGAGTTCTCCGTAATGTTTGACGTCGACATCGTGTCGAAGAATGATGATGCTGCTCCTTCACATCCGCTCAGAACAGCAGACAGTATGAAGGGAATGCAGGTACTTCTTGTGGAGGATAACGAAATCAATACGTATCTTTCGAAGGTCATCCTTGAGAATGCAGGCTGTATAGTCACCGCCGTTGCCAACGGCCAGGAGGCACTCGATGCCTTCTCCGGGAGTGTTCCGTATTTCTTCGGTGCCATCCTGATGGATGTACGTATGCCGGTGATGGACGGACTCGAGGCTACAAGACGCATCCGTGCGCTTGACCGCCCTGATGCGAAGACTGTACCTATTGTCGCAACGACGGCCGATGCCTTCGATGCCGAACGCCAGCAGACGCTCGGGGCCGGCATGAACTATCATCTTTCGAAGCCGTTCAATGCACAGAGTCTGTATGATGTTCTGAATCAGTGTGCTCTTCAGGGAAACGGAAAAAACGAGTAGGTGTCTTCAGAATATGTCAGAAAACCGTGATCTGTTTCACGGTTTTTTTCGTCAGATACCTTCAGATACAGTTTCTGATGCTGCGTTCAGTTTCTCCCTGCACCCCTGAGAGTCCTCATCAGCATTCGGTTTTTTCCTGTCTTTTTTCATCGGTCCTGTATTCTGTCTTGCTTTCGGGAATGTAATCATGCCCGTGGTCCTCCGGTGTGGAGGCCGGTGTGAATGGCCGTGTCTTATCGAACACGTTTGTGATGAGGAAGAGAAGACAGGTGCATCGTTTTTGCTTTGAGCTGTCTGAAGACGCTCCTTATGCTTCTCTGTTACATTATATCAGCTGTTGCAGAATCTGCTTCACAAGATAACGCATCACCAGCTTCCGCCACCGCCGCCGGAGAAACCGCCGCCTGCGGAGCCGCTTGACCCTGATGATGTGTGTGTTGCCGCATATTCCGAGATTCCCGATCTGTAGCTGTTTCTCATGCTTTCATGGAGTATGACCCAGAAGAGGAATGAGTCATCATCGAATACATGGTCCCTGTTCTCGAACCACGACGGACTGTGGCAGTCGAGTCCCTTGTGGCTCTCCGCCCATTTCCTGTCCTTCGAAAGTGCCACTGCGTACGAAAGGAGGTGTGTGAACTGGGCTTCAGTTTCCTTCTTTTCTCCTTCCTCCTCAAGATATCCCGAAAGGCCGAGACAGCGCTCATATATGTCGTGTCCGTAGGCCGTTCTCTGTTCAACATGGCTGGAGATGAAGGCCCCGAGGCTTATCGAGAGAACAGATGCAATGATTGAAACAGTTATCCAGGGTCGGTTGAGAAGTGTAATTGAGGAAAGGAAGATCAGTGCCAGAGTCACGAAGAGTGTCACTGCCGTCACTGCTGTGATTTCTCCCGTTCTTCTCTTCCTGCTCCAGGTCTCCTTCCTCCCCTGATAGAGGTTTCCTATCACGGCAGCAGTCGTGTAGAGAATTACGAGGAGAAGCGAGAATATGAAGGTGAGGACTCCGGGGAACTTCATCGTCATGAGGATTCCGTCAGCTATGGAGAGAAGCAGGAAGGAAATGAGGAGAATCATCTCGAGAGCTGAGCTCAGCTTTCTCTTAAGAGCTTTTTCTCCCTTCAGGAACTTCCTGTTCATCTTCTTCAGAACCTCTGGTGAATATTTGTCTTCGTATCCGCTGTCTATGATGTCGTAGAATGTGACGCTGTTCTTTTCTGTGCTGAATACCAGGGAGAAGAGATTCCTTTCGGCTTCCTGACTGCCTTCCGGAAGATCTTTTAGTCTGATTACCCTGTAGCCTTCGCCATTGTCCTTCTCCGTGCATTCCTCCTTCACAATCTTCACACAGCCGAGGTCGGCCCAATAGAGGAGCATTGCTGACAGGTCCTTCTCCGTATCGCTCTTCCCGTCTTCGAGAATGTATCTTGTTTCCATCGGTGTGAGAGAATCGGGGATGTCGGAGGATGGAACGGGAGAATATGACCTGTCCCTTCCGAAAAGAAACCAGAGGACGAGTGAGACTGAGAGGAGAACAAGAGAGAGAGCGACAGATACCCAGAGATAGGGAGTGGAGTTGTCCGTTCTTACAGGAATTCCCTTCCAGTAGCCTTCGTCCATCTCGACTCTGAGTGTGAGTGCACCGTAGTTCATGAGGCCGCTCTGCTCGCCCTTTATGGTCTTTTCGTCAGAAGAGAGTGTGAATGTTCCTTTCTTCGTGGAATCCTCTTCGCCGACTGTCACCCATATCCTTCTGCTGTCAATCTTCTCCGGGAATGTCACGGACCATGTTATATTCCAGATCGGGGTGTCCCATGCGGGAGATATTATGTTGTAGTAGAGTTCGTCATAGTCTGTGTAGAGGTCGCGTCCGAGAGTGTAGTCGTACTCGATTATGTATTCCTTTTCGCCTGTTATGTACTCATCCTCATCTCCGAGATAGAAGCGGTAGTAACCGTCTTCCTTCTCTTCCTTGAAGAGGTCAGCACTCTCGAAGCCGGTCACCTCTGCGATTACGGGGTCTGCGAAATTGCCGTCCGGATTCGAGAATCTGTACTGTATGTCTCTGTAGATTCCGTGTGACCGGTATGTGAAATCGGCAAGGATTGTCTCTTTCACGTGCATTGACGAGTCTTCAGATACCGTTATCGCGATGTCATAGCGTTCGACGACGAAGTTTTCGGCTCCCAGTGATAAAACTGCTAGCAGAAAGAGTAATATGATGGCGGCTTTCTTCATTTGCGGTCTCCGCCTCTGATTATAATCTTATGAAGAACACTTTTTGAAGTCTCGAAGAGTGGCACTTATCAACATGTGTGCTGTTGTGGTACCATCCATGGCATGAAAAAAGTCTTGGTTGGTATGTCGGGCGGTATCGACAGCTCTGTCGCCGCAGCACTTCTGAAACAGCAGGGATATGAGGTGGAGGGTATCACAATGCTCATCTGGCGTAAGGATTCTCCTTATCCGGCACCTGCGTCATCCAACAGCTGCTACAATCCCGGAAAGGAAGAGGATATAAAGGAGATTGAGAAAATCTGCCGCAGAATCGGCATTCCCCATCACACCGTCGACTGTTCGGCTCTCTACGAATCGACAGTTCTCAGAAACTTCCGCGAGGAGTACATGCACGGACGCACCCCCAATCCGTGCATATGGTGCAACACGAAGATAAAGTTCGGAGCCATGGTCGACAAGGCACATGAGCTCTTTGACTTCGACTGTTTTGCAACGGGACACTACGCCCGGATCAGGAAGAATGAAGAAAAAGGGAGATGGGACCTCATGAAGGCCGTTGACGGGAAGAAGGACCAGTCGTATTTTCTTTCACGCCTCACGCAGGAGCAGCTCTCCTCGACTCTTTTTCCCCTGGGTGAAATGACGAAGGATGAAGTGAGGAAGATTGACGTTTCGCTGGGATTCCATAAGGAAGGCATGAGCGAGAGCCAGGACTTCTACTCGGGTGATTACTCCGACCTTTTACAGGTCAAAGACAGAAATGGCGACATCATCCTTGCCGACACCGGACGTAAGGTCGGCACACATACCGGTTTCTGGCATTATACCATCGGACAGAGAAGGGGACTGGGAGTCTCGTATTCCGAGCCTTTATATGTCGTATCACTTGATCCGGAGAAAAATGAGGTTGTTGTAGGAACGGAGAAGTACGTGAGGGGACTCGGAGTCGTCTGTTCCAGTCCCAACTGGGTCGGGGACACCGATTTCTCCCCCGATAAAATCTACTCGGCGAAGATACGTTCCACTTCTCCCGGAGTGCCGTGCCGTGCAGAGAAGACTGATACCGGCTTCAGACTGACGTTCTCCTCCACAGTAAAAGCCCCCACCCCCGGGCAGAGTGCTGTCGTCTACGACGGGGACAGGGTCATAGCGTCGGCCATCATCGAGACGGCCTTGACTGAAAACTAGAAACTTATCCTGTAACCTACGCGGGTACAGAAGAGTCCCGTGATTGTGAACAGTGTTGCAAGTCCGTCGTCGCCCGAGAACACGAATGTTCCGTGAACCTCAGTTTCTCCCGTCGAGCTGTCCTTTGTCACGAGGAGTGTGTAGAGGGGAGCATTGGACTCGAAATAGATTCCGCTGTGTTCGCTGATATTCCATGTGAACCGCAGTCCGACTTCCGCAAAGCCTGCCGCTATCTTCGCCAGCCCCGCAAGGTGTGCGTAAATTCCCGCAACTCCCACCGAGAGGTCAAGGTCGATTGTATCAGACGGGATGACATCGAACTTCGCGTAGATGTCGCCGCCGTATGCAAGGGTAAGGCTTCCTTTAACGGCCTGCCAGAACTGCTGGGCCTTCGTCATTCCTTCGTCCGGTTCTTCTGCCATGCTGAAGATTACGAGATTGGGGAATCCCGAATCGATGTTGAGTCCGAACTCCCACTGTCCCACATCCCTGCTGACACCGAGCTGGCTTACATAGATTGCGCTTCCGAGATGGAGGTTCCACTGCTCTCCGCTCTTCTCCGTGGCTGACAGCGAGAGGGGGAGAAGAAGTGCGAGTACGAGTAATGCTATAAGTGTCTTTTTCATTTTTGCTCCTTTTGTCATTTCACCTCTACGAGGGTGTATTTTCTTGTTCCCAGACCAATACTTTCGGCGTATTCTAGACCATGCTTCCAGTCGGTGTCCGGATGCATGTCCGTGAAATGGTCGTGAGTATGGGTGTGGGCTTCACTCAGCATCGTATTCTGGTTTACCGGGGCAGCGTTGACAGCGTCGGCGCATGCCTGATCGAGGGCTACGGGGTCAAAGGACGCGAACATTCCGATGTTCGGGACTATCGGGAGATCGTTGCATCCGTAGCAGTCACAGAGCGGGGATACGTCGATTACGAGGCTTATGTGGAAGCAGGGCCTGTTCTGCACTACCGCCTTCGTGTATTCCATCATCCTCATGTTGAGCTCTTCTGCCGAGTTGTCGACTGTCGGGACTATTGCGTTCACGGGACATACCGGGAGACAGCGGCCGCAGCCGACACATTTTTCCATGTCGATTGAACATTTTCCGTTTGTGAATGTCTGAGCCGAGTGTGCGCAGGATAGGGTGCACTTGTGACAGCCTATGCATTTTGCCGTAAGGACTTTAGGCTTACCCTGGTTATGCATCTCCATCTTTCCTCTTCTTGAGCCGCATCCCATTCCTATGTTCTTCATCGTACCTCCGAAGCCTGTTGCCTCGTGGCCCTTGAAGTGCGTGAGGGAAATGAATATGTCGGCGTCCATCACCGCGCGTCCGATTTTTGCCTTCGTCACACATTTTCCGTCAACCGGGACTTCCACGTCGTCATCTCCCTTGAGACCGTCGGCTATGATTACGTGTGCTCCCGTCGTGAGGGGGTTGAAGCCGTTGAGGGATGCTGTCTCGAGATGGTCTATGGCGTTCTTCCTCGAGCCGACATAGAGGGTGTTGCAGTCGGTGAGAAAGGCCTTTCCTCCGTTCTTCTTCACCCTGTCTACGACCACTTTCGCCCAGTTGGGCCTCAGGAACGCGAGGTTCCCGCTCTCTCCGAAGTGGAGCTTTATCGCGGCATAGTGATTATTGAAGTCGATGGTATCGAAACCGCTCTTTTCAAGAAGCCTGTCAAGTTTCTCGAGGAGGCTTCTGTTGTCTGTTGTACGTAAGTTTGAATAGTAGACTCTGCTTTCCATGTTTTCCTCTTCCCGTCAAGTCTAACATAAGGAAGGAGGATTTTGTTAATTTTCTTTGTCCTTGAATTTCACGATGGATTCGGTCTTATGGAATATCTTCTCGAATCTCTGCAGTTCGCTCTCGCTGAGAGCCGCTCTCTCGATGAGGTCGGAGAGAAACTGCTCTGTCCACTTCTTCTCCTCGTCCCACTTGTAGTAACCGATTTCGGAGAGGTTGTGAGACATTCCTTCAACAGCCTTGTCTATTCTGTCCTTCGTGACTGCGACAAGTCCCGTTTTATATTCCATGCCGAGCGTGAAGAGTGTGTAGCATATGATCTGTACAGCCTGACTGAGATTGAGGGACGGAAAGAGGGGAGATGTGGGAATGGTGCAGATTGCGGCACACTTGTTCACTTCATCATCTCTGAGACCGTCAGCCTCACGGCCGAAGACTATCGAAACCTTCCCCTCGGGGAGGGATTTTATCTTCTCGGAGAGCTGTTCGGGGGAGTAGGCGCTCATCTTCCTGAACTTGCCGCGGCGTCTTGTGGCACCGACCGTGAAGACGGATGTTGAGAGTGCCTCGTCGAGGGTGGAACAGCGTCTGGCATTCTCCCAGATGTCAGAGGCATGGAGGGCGAGGGTTCTGACCCTGTCCTCATCGTAGACTCTGTCGCCCACAATCGTGAGATGGGTAAGTCCCATCGTCTTCATAGCCCTGCATACGGAGCCGATGTTGGCTCCGTCCTGGGTTTCCACAAGCACTATCTCTATTCTTTCGCTTCCCGGTATTCTGTCCATGAATTTAATTCTATTCATATGCAGTTTTTTTTTCTATAATAAGGACAGAACGAGGGAAAAAAAGTGGAAAAGGACAAGGCTGCTAAAAGGGTTATAATATTCATCGGCATCGTACTGGCTCTGGCCATTCTGAAGATAGGGGCGTCTGTTGTCATTCCGTTTGCAGTCGCAATATTCGTATTCATGCTGGTGAGCCCCCTGATGGAGAAGCTCAACAGGATGAAGGTCCCTCCGGTCATCTCGATAGCTCTCATCCTTCTCTTCACGACACTCTTCTGCCTCTGCTTCGTCTATGTCATAGTCGCGATGATCAACGTCCTTGTGGCTGAGCTTCCGACATACCTTAACAAGGTTACCGTATTTGATGAGTACGTCTCCTCCTGGATAAGAAGCCTTTTCAACATAGAAAGGGAAGATTTCCCCTCCATAATAACGATGCTCAACATTGACTGGGCACAGTATGTGAAGACCATTCTCAGTACGCTTTCATCCGCATCGGCATCGATTGTCGGTGATGTTGCGATGGTTATCGTCTATCTTCTCTTCCTCCTCATGGAGGAGTCTACGATATTTCCCAAGATTCATGCCGCATTCCCCGAATCCAGGCAGGAGGCTTCCGTCCTCGTGAAGACAATAGCGCAGCAGACATCGCGCTACCTCAGCGTTAAGATACTCATAAGCCTTGCCACCGGCGCATGCTTCTATCTCATCGCGATTCTCAGCGGAATGGATTTTCCGCTTGTCTGGGGAGTTCTGGCTTTCCTTCTCAATTTCATCCCGACCATCGGAAGCATCGTCGTGACGATACTCGCCACATTCATGGCGGCCATACAGTTCATGCCTCAGTGGAGTACGGTCATCCTGGTATTCCTGGGCTTCCTTGCCACCGAGATGATTCTCGGTAATGTCATCGACCCCAAGCTTCAGGGCGCACAGCTCAACATGTCACCGCTCGTCATCCTCATCATGCTTGCCATCTGGGGCTATATCTGGGGAATTGCGGGAATGTTCCTTGCTGTCCCGATCACATGTGTATTCCAGGTTGTCTGTGCGACGGTTCCGTCCCTGAAACCTGTTTCAATCCTGCTCTCTTCCGGAGGCGCTCTGGAAAAGAATGAAGAGGAGTAATCAAGGATTTAACTATGGAAATAATCTGTCTCGACCTTGAAGGGGTTCTTGTTCCCGAAATCTGGATTGCGTTTGCTGACGAGGTCGGTATTCCCGAACTCAGGAGAACAACGCGTGATGAACCTGACTATCATAAGCTGATGGCATGGAGAATGGGGATTCTCAGAGAGCACAATCTTACACTGAAGGATATTCAGAACACCATTTCCCGCATAAAGCCCCTTGAAGGCGCAAGGGAGTTCCTCGATTCTGTCAGGGCACTGACGCAGGTCGTCATCCTCTCAGATACGTTCCAGGAGTTCGCGTCTCCCCTTATGAAGCAGCTGGGATGGCCGACGATTCTCTGCAACAGCCTCGTCATAGACAGAAACGGCATGCTTGAAGATATCAACATGAGAATCGAGGACGGAAAGAGGAAGGCCATCGATGCCTTCAGAAGCCTCAACTACCGCACGTTCGCAGCCGGTGACAGCTACAACGACCTCACGATGATAAAGAAGGCAGATAAGGGAGCACTCTTCCGTGCCCCCTCGAACATTCTCGAAGAGTATCCCTTTCTTCCGCTGTGTACGACTTATGACGAGTTCTACTCTGTCATCGAGGATTTTGTCAGAAGCGGTAAGTGAGGTGTTTTTCGGCCCGGATTGTCGTACTCTCTCCGTGGCCGGGGTAGACGACGGTCTTTTCGCTCAGTGCGAGAAGCAGACTCAGGCTCTTCTGGAGAAGAGGATAGCTTCCGCCGAGGTCTGTGCGTCCTTCCCCCGACTGAAAGAGCGTGTCTCCGGAGAAGAGTACACCGTTCTTCTCATCGTAAAGTGATACCGAGCCCGGCGTATGTCCGGGTGTCTTCATGATACCGAAATTTCCGATTGCCTCAGGGTAGGGCGTAAGGGAGATATCTGCCGGGACAGTGTAGTAATCCTGGGGGATACCGAAGAGTGAGAGAAAGTTCCGGTTCTCCTTTATGAGAAAACTGTCTTCTTCATCAAGGTAAACGGGAACGGATGGAAAGAGAGTCTTTACCTCTCTTATCCCCATGATATGGTCAAAGTGTCCGTGTGTGAGAAGAACGGCAGTGAGTTTTCCCCTCTTTCTGAGGATTTCCAGCATTCCGCTGTTCCTGTCGGGGGCGTCGATGAGATATACATCATCCCCGTCTTCCACAAGATATGAGTTCGTCGAAAAGAGTCCGCTTGTCCTGATAGTGATGTTCATGACTCCATTGTAGCATAAAAATACCCGGGATTATGATTCTCCCGGGTCTCTCTCATCCTGCTTTGCTTTGTTTTATTTGTTTGAATAGTTGATCTGGGCTTCCCTGCCGTTGATGTCCTTGCCGTTGAGGGCTGCAATGGCCTTCTCGCAGTTTTCCTCGCTCATCGTGATGAACGAATACTTGTCATGGACACGGAGGGAGTAGATGTCGTCTCTTGTGATTCCGAGTTCCTTCTGAAGAAGTATGGAGAGATTCTTTGCATAGAGGTGCTTCATCTTTCCGACGTTGAGATAGAGTGTCTTTGCTCCCTCTGGGAGGGGTTTCTTCTCGCTCTGTGTGTTCTCTTGAGCATTCTCGCTCCTTGTTTCCTTCTTCTCGTTTACGGGTGCACCTGTTACCGGTTTTTCTCTTCTTTCCTTTCTTTCGCTTCTTTCACTCTTTGCCGGAGCCTTCTGCAGAGTGAGGAGCTCCTTGAGAAGCATTGCCGAGAAGTAGCCGCGGCGTGTGAACGGAACGTTCTGCTTGATTGTCTTCTTGATGGCTTCAATCTCGTCCGGATTTTCACATGAGTTGACCTTGCTCATGATTTTATCGATGGTCTCCTTCAAGACCTCCTGTGAAAGTTCTGTCTTGTCACTTTCCATTTTAATCTCCTGTACACGCCCGCATGTGCGCGGGGTTGAAAAAATATGCGTTGTGAATGGATAAACGCCTTCTGCCGTCCGTATAGATGAGAGAGCGGGCCGACAGTGATAGAATAATTACGTCACTTCTTATTTGTCAACGGCTCATACGTTTTATGTACATGCTTCTTTCTCTGTGTTAGTATTTTCCTGATGACTACGAGAGAAGACCTCTTCAGGGAAACGGAAGAGAAGATTGATGATACAACGAGTAAACTCAGGTCCCATTTCTTCGACCTGGGCATAATGCTGTACCGCAATCCCGACCTCCTTCCCTCCGGAATGGGAGTCAGCCTCGTAAAGGCCGCAGCGGAGGCCGAGGAGGCTCTGCGGGCTGCCGGAGAGAAGAAGGATGACGACTGCCGTTTTGCTGAGGAATATGACAGGACGCGGAGCGAGAAGATAGAGAAGGATGAAAAACTCGAGGCCCTCCGCATCGCTGAGAGGGACCTCAGACTCAAGCTGGGTGCCCTCATCTACGAGCAGTGCTCGCTTGATCTTCTTCCCCGTGAAAGTTTCTCGTCCGTCTATGCTGATGCAGATGAGGAGAAGAGCCTCAGCGAGAAGAGTCAGTCGAAGTCATTCTGGTCACGTTTCCGTTCCTCTTCGGCTCTCAGCCGCATGAAGAAGAGCGACACCACACGATACCTTGACTATTCGTCATTCGCCGACAACGACGCCACCGCCCTTATGATTTCCGGTGAAAAGGCGCAGGATTTCATATCTCAGCTGAGGACTGTCAGAGAGGAGAGAAGCGCACTGCAGTCCCAGGAGGAGACTCTTGAAGCATACCTGGGACAGAACCTCCAGAGACGGAAGGCCCTCGAAAAGGGAGGCCTCGATGAAGACGACAGCTCCCTTGAGGAAAAGCAGGCCGGATTCGACGAATGTATAATAAACTACGGTAACTATCTCTACGACCGGGGCGGTTCCTGGATAGGGGAGAACACCCCCACTGAAGTTCTTGACTGCCTTCAGGTCATTCTGGAGAACCAGAACGAGTATGCCCGTCTCCAGAAGAGAAGGGAGCAGCTGCAGAAGGAAGCCAAGGCCGACGATTACAAGGCCCTCATCGAGGAGGAGAGGAACAAGATCCGCATTCTCGAGGAGGAGAAGAGCAGAATCGACAGTCAGATAGAGGAAATCGGAAAGGAGATAGAGAGGCTCGAGAGCCTTGTCGAAAGACTCGTCAGAACTCAGGATCAGAGTGAAAACTGATGCTCTTTCCGGTTGAGGGATGAGTGAACGTTATTGTTTCGGCGTGGAGACAGAGTCTTTCGCCATTTTCCCTGTGGCCGTAGAGGTTGTCGCCGAGAATAGGGTGTCCCAGTCCTGATGCTGCGTGAACTCTCAGCTGATGTGTACGCCCGGTGTGCGGAAAGAATCTCACCCTTGTGCAAAGTTTTCCCCCGTGTCTCTCCACCGAGAGTCTCTCCCAGTGCGTGAATGCACTCTTTCCCTGTTCGAAGTCGACTATCTGCATGGGGCGGTGTTCGACATCGAGGCGCATGGGAAGACTGATGTCGCCTTCCTCTTCCTTTATTACACCCTCGAGAAGGGCTATGTAAGTCTTTTTCACTTCCCTGTTCTCGAACTGTAGGGAGAGATTCTTCTTTGCGTCCGGAGTGAATGCGAGTACCAGGATGCCCGATGTGTCCATATCGAGACGGTGGACGTGTGCTATCAGGGGAGATGACGGGAAAAGGAGGTGAAAACGGTAGGATACGCTGTCTCTCTTTTCTTCTCCGCGCCCCGGGACACTCAGAAAATCCGGACGTTTGTTGACGACGGCTATCGCTTCATCAAGATAAATGTAATCAAGGCCCAGCATCCGTGGCAGCAGAAGGCCGCAGCGTTCGGAGCACGGCGGACAGAATGTGAGAGTGTCGACTGAAGGAGAGTACCTGAATTCGGCAAGCCCCTTGATCTCCCAGCCCTTCTTCAGAGCGGTGTTGATGAGTTTCAGGCCTGCGCATTCCCCCGTTCCCGTCGGAGAGTGCGGCGGAAGGCCGTTTATTCTTTCTCCCCGCCATGTGTAGAAGCGGAATATCTTCTCGTACTCGAGCTGTGCCTTTTCGCTCAGAGCCTTTCTCTCCCCGATTAGTTCCTCATGTCCCTCGTCAATCAGAGCCGAAAGCTCGTGTATCCTCCTGTCGTAGAGGCTCATGTATTCATCATAGTCCTTTTCGGAAAAGCAGGTGTGGACCCAGCCCGGAATATTGTAGACTCCGCTGAGTGCTCCCGAGTAGCCGTAGAGCACTTTTCTCTCTCCGTCCTTCGTCTCGGCGATGAGGACGCCCAGCATGTTACCTTCCTTCAGAAGCGACAGAGGATATTCCTCTGACGGGGGAAAGGAGACACTGCCGTTATTCCTGATGGTCCGTACCAGCTCTTCCGCTTCGCTTACGGCCTCAGTTGTGAGAAGAAAGAAATCCATGACCTTATTATGTTTTTTTCCTCTCCTTGTGGGAAGATATCTGAAAAACCTCGTGTTTGCACTTTCACGATTGTACCAGATCTCATCGCTTACTTTTCGCTATATGAGATTTTCTCAATCCTGCAGATATTTCTCAAGTTTATCTCTCAGCTCGTTAACTGTTTCGGTCTTCAGGATTTCCTTTATGTTCTTGATTCTGTAGTTCACGGAGTTCAGACTCAGATTCAATCCCTCTGCAATGCTCTCGTAGTTTTTCTTCTGGAGAATTCCGTAGAGTATTTCCATATCTATTTCATCAACCTGCTGCAGCATTCTCTCGACAAGCCGCACTTCAGCGATTTCCGGACTTTCCATATAGCTGTTGTACTCCGGCGGCTGTGAGTATCTGGCATAGCAGCGCAGAGACGGCGGCTCTGCAAAGTTCGTGGTTTCTCTTGATGTGATGATTCTGTTGGTCGCAATCTGAATCTTGAGTCTTGTTCCGCATTTGTTCAGAAAACTGTAGAGGTTGAGGATGATATCTCCGATATTCTCTATGTCGTCGCTTATCGTGCTGATGCTCGGAGAATAGTATCTGATAAGGCCCAGATGGCCGAAGGCAATGAGCCTGGGAAGACTCTTGTGTGTGTATCCGTGGGCTTTCAGGTCGTTTATGAGAGCTACGGCAGTCGCTGCATTACTCACGATTACTCCGTCATATTTATGAGCATTTTTCAGAAATGACTGAAAGGCATCCTGATAGGATCTGTTCATGCGGTAGATATCTTCATCACTTTTCATTTCGGCTTCGAATATGGATGCTCTGTACTGATCGCTGTATGGAGAAGAATTGACGCCGAAGAATGCGATGGACTGGCACTTTATGGACTTCAGAAACTCTATGGCACTGAGAGTGTCATCTCTCATGTCGGAACCGATGGAGCTGCAGTTGAGTCCCGAATAGGGGGGAATATTTGCAAGAAGAACGGGATAGACGCCCCTTCTGTTCGCTTCGACGACGGCCTGTGTCAGAAAGCTTTTGGTCGCGCTGCGGATAAGAACCATTGCATTGGGGTCATCCTGAGGTATTTCGGAGAGCGATGAAACATCCCGGTAGGGGACACGACGGCTTCTGAATGTCTGTCTTATGATCTGATAGCGCTGAATCCAGCTGTATGTTTCCCTGTAGTTCCCGTCAACGTAAATGTAAATCATCTCCTTTCTTCTCCTTATTCTTATTATGCTACAGGAAGGGCGAAGGGAAGTAAAGTGAGAGAGGACAATTCTGACGGGGAAGTGAAGGAAATCCAGACAAAAGGATAACTCATTTTAATATAAAGAATTCATTGTGAATTTTCATATGTGGCCGGATGCCGGTCCGTGCTTCTTCCGAACATTTTGGAATACAAAAAAATGTGCATGAAATTTCGTATTTCATTGTATTGTTTGCGCTTGAAAACGGCCCCTATAATCTATTGCATAAAGAAAAAATTATCGATAAGGAGATTATTGAATGAAGTATTATCAGGAGCCTCAGAAGAACATTCCTGTCATCGAGACGGATGTATTCGTTGCAGGAGCGGGAACGGCAGGGTGCATCGCAGCAATGGCTGCCGCAAAGGCCGGAGCCAGGGTTCTTCTGGTTGAGAAACTTCCGATACCGACAGGTACTCTCGGAAACGGAGGAAACTGTCTCTACAGTTTCTACAACACGTGCACTGATCCTGATAAGGCTGTCAGGATTGTCGGAGGTCTTCCTTACGAATTCTACCTCAGATGCGTCGAGGAAGGTGTTGCCTACAATCTTATTCCGACACCGAACAGCGCTCATGCAGTTCCGTTCCTGGCATATCCTAACAGGGAAGGAGTCAAGGGAGTATTGTGCATGATGCTTGAAGAGTATGGCGTCGAGACTCTTCTTCAGACAATGCTTGTTGACGTTGTAAAGAATGAAGGTGGCATCGAATATGCCCTCATCGAGAATAAGGACGGCAGGTACGCAGTGAAGGCAGGAAGCTATATCGACTGTACGGGAGATGCAGATATTGCGGCAAAAGCCGGAGCCGGCATCACCCATAACTGGGAAATATATGATCAGGTCTGCGGCGGCCCGACTTCTCTCCCCTTCGCTCTCGGTGGAGTTGACTTCGAAAAGACACTGAGAGAGGCACCGGATGTCTTCCAGAGGATTGTCATCAAGGATGATGAAGATGGATATCTGCAGAAATACAGGCTCAGACATACTCTGAATCCCGAACGCTGTCCGAATCTCTGCAAGATGGATATACGTTCGTTCACCACGCTGATGTCATTCGCTCCCGGAGAAGCGTCGGCAATAAATAACTCCAAGGGGCCGATGACTGATGCCAGTTCATGCGAGAACCTTACTAAGGCCGAGATGTCCGAGCGCATAAAGATTGTCAAATTCGTGCAGGCACTGAGAAAGGATCTTCCCGGTTTCGAGAACTGTCACCTGATCTGGGAAGCTGTGCAGCTCGGAATAAGGTCTTCCAGAATTGTCGTCTGCGAGAAGATGCTTACCGAAAAGGAAGTCTCTTCTGCAACAAGATTCGAGAAGGAGATAGGACTTTACGGCTTCCAGGACATGGTTGAGAAGGTTCCGTCCACAAAGATCCAGGATCCCGGATTCTACGGTCTTCCATATCAGATGATAGTGCCGGAAGGCATTGCGAACCTTTATGTCGCTGGCCGTTGTGTGACGAAGGAGCTCATGGCGCATAATTCCACCAGAAACACGGTAT
>CAVFYD010000014.1:0-39993 GCA_963626615.1 Sphaerochaetaceae bacterium | reverse complement strand
CCTTATAGCTTGTGGTATTGAAATTGGCGAAATTCAGATGTAGGACAGGATATTTTTCAAAAGAATAATTCGTACTATCTATATAGAGCCCCTGAAGAGCTCCCGCTTTCCCTCGAAGAGTGACTGAAGAGTCGAGCACATCAGGCTCTTGCCGTAGCGGCGAGGGCGTGAAATGAAGTAATAACGGTTTATCCTGTCGCTGACAAGGGAATATATGTACTTTGTCTTGTCTACATAAATGCAGTCGTCGTCTTGTCTCAGATCTTCGAATATCGGATTGCTGACAGGTATTATTTTCTTCATGCTTTCAAATTACAGCACTACTCTCTTTTTCTCCACAGATTTATCTCAGACAAACGGCCCCGAAATTTTCACTCCGAAGCCTTTTTTTCTTACTCTGTTACAGGAAATGCCTTTCCAAGGTACTCGAGGTCAAGTTCCCTGTAGAGCGGGAAAGCGTCAAGAAGCGTTTTAACTCTCATTCTTGCCTCTTCCTTCACTTCAGGAGCAACCTTTGCCTTGTTCTTACTTACTTCTCCCTTATGCTCGCCCTTCGTGAGAACTGCGGGTTTCGCCTGGGAGAGAACAGAGACGATAACGGAAGCTATCTCGTCCATCTCTTCTTCCCCCATGCCTAGGGTTGTGACTGCTGCTGTTCCGATTCTGAGGCCTGATGTGTACCAGGCACCGTTCTTATCGAATGGAAGTGCATTGCGGTTGAGTGTTATTCCGCATTCTCTCAGAAGGCTCTCCGCCTGACGTCCGTTGAGGCCGTATGGCGATACATCTAGAAGCATGAGATGATTGTCGGTTCCTCCGGTGAGTACTGTCGCTCCCTTCTGCATAAAGGATTCTGCCATACAGGATGAATTATCCACTATTTTTGCCGCATACTTCCTGAAATCTTCCGTTTCCGCTTCCTTGAGAGCGACAAGCTTTGCGGCCATGACATGAGGAAGCGGCCCGCCGATTACAAGCGGACATCCCTTATCGACACTCTCCCTGAACTCTTCCTTGCAGAGGACGAGACCTCCTCTGGGACCGCGGAGGGTCTTATGCGTCGTTGTCGTCACGACATCTGCCCACTTCACAGGCTCGTAGTCGCCGTCGAATACCTTGCCAGCAACAAGACCTGCAAAATGCGCCATGTCGACCATGAAGACGGCGCCGACGGAGTGAGCTATCTCGCTCATGCGCCTGAAGTTTATCTTCCTCGGGTAAGCGGAGTAGCCTGCAAGTAGGATGAGAGGCTTTATTTCCTTAGCCATTTTCTCGATTTCATCATAGTCGAGAAGGCCCGTCTCCTTATCTACGGAATATGAATATGCATCAAAGAGCTGGGCCGAGATATTCTGTCTGTAGCCGTGAGTGAGATGACCGCCCGAGTAGTAGTCCATTCCCAGAAGACGCTGGTTATGCAGGATTTCCCTTACCCTGTTCCAGTCTTCTCTCTTCATGTCGGAAGGATTCTTCACACCCATTTCCTCGAGTGTCGGAACCTGCACGCGGGAATTCAGTATTGCCCAGTAGGCACATAGGTTTGCGTCGGCCCCGCTGTGCGGCTGTACGTATGCATGCTCTGCTCCGAAGAGGCGCTTTGCAGTCTCGACTGCCTCGTTCTCTATATCATCAACGTTATCGCAGCCTGCATAGAAACGGTGATAGGGGAAGCCCTCACAGTATTTGTCCGTCAGAAGGTTGCCCATGGCAGCCTGGACGGAAAGCGAAGAATAGTTCTCGCTTGCGATGAGCTTGAGATATGTTCTCTGGTCCTTCAGTTCCTTCACAATCTTTCCTGCAAGGAACGGCGACACCTTTGATACCAGATCAAGCTCTGAGAGATATAATGCCATTTCATCCGTTATCCGGCCGTTGTTTTCCTTAAGATAATCAATGAGTGCGCTCATAATCACCTCCGTAAGTGGTGACAGTCTAATTCAAATTCGCCTCTTTGATAATTACAGAATCCCCTATTCCGGTATTTTTGTGTTGACGGCGCTCCTCATCAATGTCGAACAGCTCGCCAAGTTTTCCAATAATACGAGGATCATAATCTCTGTGCCTTCCAAGCTTTCCGAAAACAGAATTCACGAACCGTACTGTATCTCCTGTTTCCCTGTTGATTACCATTCCGATTTCTTTGTACACATCTTCCGCAGTCTCTACTGTCGTCGTATCGTCCGTTATGTCGACAGGAATGCCTCAAAGGAAGCTGCTGATTCTCTTCACATCTCCCTGCGAGATGGAATACTCGAGAAGAATGCGTCCCCGGAAGTGCAGCTTCGTGCGCTTTGCTTCTGATGAATAGGAACAGCTGCTGTCCATGCAATAGAAGACATCTGCTCTTCCCCAGTATCCACTTGTGTATCCAGTCATAACTATCTCCGGTTTCAATAGCCATGATTGACTGCAGAATTTGAGCGTATTTCCGCTCATTAAGATTTCAGCACAGCCAACAGGTCAATTAATGTCCTTGTGATAAAAAGGAGTTCACAGACGCAAAAACCGTACCTGAGGAATTAATTCTCCGGAGGAATAGGACGGACAATTGACAGTTTCCGCCTCCATGTCTAAACTGTTCAAGGTTTTATTAGGAGAAACGATGGCTAAAGAAGAAGCAATTGAAGTAGAAGGCGTGGTCAAGGAAGCCCTGCCCAACACAACTTTCCGTGTCGAGCTTACAAACAAGCTTGTCATTCTTGCTCACCTCTCGGGGAAGATGAGGAAGCATTACATCCGTATCGTCCCGGGCGATACAGTCAAGGTTGAACTTTCACCCTATGATCTCACAAAGGGAAGAATCATCTACAGAGAAAGATAATCACCTGTATATATAACGAACGAAACGGACCTTCGGGCCCGTTTTTCATTCGTCTTTTCTCTCCCTGAGTATTACCCACAGAGCTCCGCTTCCGCCTTTTGCAAGTGGCGCCGGGCTTGTCTCCTGCACAAGCGGGGACGACGAAAGCACCGAAAGTGCGAGGTCTCTGAGAACTCCTGTCCCGCTTTCACTGTGAAGCCCCTTGCCTGTGATTACCGATACCTTTCTCAGACCATGAGATGCACTCTCCTCAAGGAATGAGAGAATCATTGTGGTGCTGTCCTTCTGTGTTTCGCCATGAAGATCGAGCGTTGCCTGGACATCCATGCGTCTGAGTTCATTTATCGTGAGGGAGCTCTTTTTCTTCCTGTTGTCCCCCTTCTCCTCCATGATTTCGGAGAAAGTCTTCTCCCGGGGCTTTTCGGTCTTCTTTTCGTATGTCGAGAGAATTGACGAGAAGGATTCTTTGGGTGAGTATGCTTCGCTGACTCTCTTCACCTCTTTCGTTTCCTTCTTCTCCTCTTTCAACTCATCATGCTTCTCTTCGGCAGGACGCACGAAACTCTCGTTCTTTCCGCCGAGAATTGACCAGGAGACATTGGAAGGAACAGTCTCCTCATCATCAGAAATGAAGAAATTCGGTTCTTCAACTCTGATTTCTTCCTTTGCTGTCTCTGCAGGTCGGCATTCTATGGCGGCTTTCTTCGCCTTCTTTTCACTGAATGAGGAGAGAATCTCTCCGAAGTCCTTCTTAGGCTTGTAGGGGGTGCTTGCTCTCTTTATCTCCTTCGTATCCTTCTTTTCCTCTTTCTGAGGTTTTTCTTCCTTTTTCTCTTCCTCTACGGGGCGTACGAAGCTTTCGTTCTTTCCCCCGAGAATTGACCATGAAACATTGGAAGGAACAGTCTCCTCCTCATCCGAGATGAAGAAGTTCGTCTCTTCGACCTTAACTTCCTCCTTCACAGCCGCAGACGGTTTCTTTTCCTCAGCTTTTCTCTCCTCTTCGGCCTTCTTCACTCTGCCGTTCTCATATTCGCTGAGAATATCGGAAAAAGATACGGATGAAGTGTACTTCGGAGTCGAACGGGTAACCTTCTTCCCGACCTTTTTCTCCTCAGTATTCTTCTCTTCCTTTCTGACAAAGTTTGGATTCTTTCCGCCGAGGACGGACCATGATGCATCTGGGCTTACCTTATCGTCTTCAGTTTCCTCGAGAAACATCGTTGAAGTGCGGAGTGCGTCGTTGACTCTGCTCTTCGCTTCGGAAGAGGAGATGTTCTCCTTCTTTTTCTTCACCTCTTCCTTTTCTCTGTAGATACCTTCGTACTGGTTCAGGATATCACCGAAGCTCTTTGTGGCGGTGTACTGGGAGAGATTTCTCGAGACAGCAGCATTCTTAGTCTCTTTCTTCTTCTGTGTTTTTTTGCCGCCGTTCTCCCATTCGTCGAGTATGTCACCGAAGGAAGTGGTACCTGACGCAGTCTTCTTCGGCATGCGGTAGGGGTCGCCTGTCCTCTCGTATGAGGAGAGTATGTCACCGAATGAAAGGGAGGGATTATAGCCGTGGACGATTTCGCCCGGCTTCTTCTTTACGCTCTCTGCCGGCGCTTTTTTCTTCTTCTCTTCCTTCTTCTCCTTCAGGACGATGGATGAAAAGGGATTTTCGGTGTTTCTGGCTTCGTCCTTGAGTATTCTCCGGATATCCGGCCCCTTCTGCTTCTTCCCCACTCTCAGACTTCCCTGATATCGAGTACGGAATCGACAAGAGGTCTGATGACTTCACCCAGCTTCTCCTTGTCTATTCCGTTGACCTTCATGATGATTGTCGAATATCCCATCTCGCTGTCGAGATTGCCTATCGATATTATGTTCGCACCCATTTCATGGAGTGCCCCCGAAACAGTTGCAACGGCACCCGGTCTGTCCTTTATCGAGAACGACACTCTTATACCGTAGTGTCTTGTCCCGAAGAGCTCCAGAAGAAGCTTGAACATATCGGAGCGTGTCACGACGCCGACAAGCTTTCCATTGTAGTCGACAACCGGGAGAATCGATACGTCGAGGTCCGCCATCTTCCTCGCAGCCTGCTCGACGGGATCGTCAGTGTAGACAGTAATGACTTCACGGCTCATTATGTCGCCCACCTTCATGAGCGAGAGCTGATGGGCAAACTCCACGATGCTGACCCTTGCGTCCGGAGATGCGTTCGTGATGCTCTTTTCAGATACGATACCAACGAGGCTTCCGTTCCTGTCGACAACGGGAAGACGCTTGACGCCTTCTCTCTTCATGAGTTCACTTGCTTCGAAAACGCCCATGTCCGGAGTACATGTCACGGGATTCGGTGTCATTCTCTTCGATACTGTCATACTTTTCTCCTCCCTCCATTTTATGATAAACCTATAAGAAAGAAAAGAAGTCTCTATTGCAGAGATTCCCTCTCTTTTTTATAATCACATATGTTCGGCCCCATGGTTTAATGGATAGAACAAGTCCCTCCTAAGGATTAGATGGCAGTTCGATTCTGCCTGGGACCACTTTACCGCTCCTTTTCCTGGAGCGGTTTTTCATTTTCAGGAGGTCATACCTGTCTGCAAGGTCGGTTATGGGCACAGCTTCATCCTCCACCTGGATTCCCCCTTCTGTAGTGATACATTCTCTGATGAGGGTGTAAGAGATACTGAATACGGATGATATGACAGCCTTTTTCTCCCTCTCTCTTTTAAGAGTCCTTCCTGCGTCCTTGATGCAGTCTCCAGTCTGCGTGTTACGCCTGTTCTTCTTTGTTTCCTCATTTACCTGTATGCTGTCGCTTGTTATATCAACACGTGTCGATTATATTTTCTGTATGACAGCTTTCTCTGTCAGCATAAGGAGAACGGATGGAATACCTCTGGTATGTACTCGCTTCCCTCGGTGCGGGAATAGGAACGGGATTTGCGGGACTCAGCGCCGCAACTGTAATGGTTCCTCTCCTCATCGTGCTCTGTCCCTCGTTCTATGGGGAAGGCGGTGCCTACGCCGCAACTGCTGTCGCACTTGAGGGCGACATCATCGCATCTGCTGTCACAACTGCAGTCTGCTGGAAAAAGGGAAACATCAATCTCAGACGGGGCCGGATAATGCTTTTCTCTATTGTTCCGATGTGCATTCTCGGCTCACTTGCCGCATTCAAAGCCGGTAATGCCGTTCTCGGCCCATTCTCCCTCTTTCTAACATTCTGCATCGGCATAAGATTCCTTCTCAAGCCGGACACGGTAAAAAAAGACGGCAGCGGCAAAGACGATAAGCTCAACGCACGCGAGGTTGTCATCTCTCTTTTCTTCGGTCTCACAATCGGCTTCGGAACGGGATTCGTAGGAACGGGAGGAGGAATGGTGATGCTCATTGTCTTCACCCTCTTTCTCTCGATGGATCTCCGTAGCGCTGTCGGAACAAGCACGTTCATCATGACGCTGACATCTTCAATTGCCGCAGTCAGTCATTTTCTCATTGCTCCCGACATCATACCTTCACATCTTGACTGTCTTCTCATTTCGGTTACGGTTACCACAGTCTCGGCCATGCTCTCGGCAAAGGCCGCGAACAGAATAAAAAGCACAACCGTCGGCCTTATAACGGGTGCAGTACTGACACTTCTCGGCACGGCGATGATCTTTCTGAAGTACAGGGACATCATACTTACGAATGCAGTCATAACAGGAATCTTCTCGTGCATTCTCGAGTTCTCGCAGTATGTCTTCTTCCTGGCCTTCATTCTTGTGATTGTTCACATCGTCTTTCGTAAGCTTCCGTCATACATATTCCGTAAGCTTCTTCACATCGTAGCATTCTCATCCCTTGTGAAAATGACAATGGAGGCAGGAGAGTGGTACACAGCATCGCTGGCTGCCATTCTCTTCGCCGCCATTCTCTTTCCCGTTCTCCGGGCTCTCGAGAACTGCCGGTGGTATAAGGGACTCTTCGTCGAGAAGAAGAGAGGAGAAGTCAAGAAGAGCCTTGTGCTGCTCTTCGGAATGTATGCTTTCCTCACTGCAGTATGCTGGGGGCTCCTCGGGAAAAGATACATCGCTGTCACATCAGTCCTGATGTGGGGCGTCGGGGACGGAGCTGCGGCTGTCTTCGGCCGCACGTTCGGGCGTCACAGGACAGGTCTCAGATTTGCAGACAGTGCCAAGACATGGGAAGGGAGCGTGGCAATGCTTGTCTTCGCATTCCTCTCCGGAGTCGCGGGAATGCTCATCGCGGGAGAACAGGAGTGGTGGAGGATAGTATTCTATCCCATGGCGGCTTCCCCGTTTGCCTCTTACACGGAACTCGTATCGAAAAACGGTGATGACACCGTGACGGTTCCTGTCGTGACTGCGGCTGTCATTGCACTTCTTTCGCTTCTCTTCTGACTGAAAGGGGCCGGAAACCGGCCTCTCTCATTTCTTCTTTCTCGTGAATGTCTTCTTCGTCTTCGGTTTCGACTTGTATTCCTCGATTATGGAAAAGACTCTCTCGTCTGTAAGGAGCGCAGTGTTCTCCTTCTCCTCCTTCGGAAGTGCCACGTTCTCCTTACCCCACTTGAGGTAGTAGCCGTAGCGGCCGTTTATGAGGAGGGGCTTTACGCCGTCTACCGCATTGAACTCCTTCTCTGCGTCAGCACTCTTCGTTTCTTTTTTCGAGTGTGCGCTCACGATTTCACCGAGTTTTTCAACTGTCAGTTCCCCGGGATTCTTCTTCCAGGCGGCGGGGAGAGGAATGTTCTCGTCCCCCCACTTTATGTAGAGGCCGTAGCGACCCGCTGCGAGAGATATCGGCCTGCCGTCATACTCCCCCTTCACCGTCTGGGCTTCACGCGGTGTGATTATGTCCTCGACCTTTACGTGAAGAGGATCTGCAACCTTTATGTTTCTTCCGTTGTACTGGGCATAGAAACCGTAGGGACCTGCCTTCAGAACCACGCTGTTCTTCTCGTCATCGAAGCCGATTGTCTTCGGAAGCGAATAGAGAAGATCAATCATTTCTTCCGTAGCATCCTTCGCGTTCCCCCTGAGTGCCTTCGGCCATGTTACTGTCGCATTATCGTCAAGACGCTCGAAATAGTCTCCGTAGCGTCCCTTCTTCAGCGAGAAGCGGTCGTAGAGTACAACACCCTCCTCCTCTTGCGGAAAAAGCAGGGCTTCGGCATCACTGTCCGTGAATGCTCCGGGAAAGAGTGTCGGGGGAATGGAACGCATGAGAGCCTTTCCGCCTTCATCCTTCACGGACGACTGGACATAAGGGCCGAACTTTCCGATCTTTATCTCGTAAGTGACGGGAACGCCGTCATGGGTGAAGCTGTAGCTGAGGCCGTCGAGCGTCAGACTCTTCGCTTCTCCCGTAGTTATTGTCTCACCGACCTTTCTGAGGTCTTCACTTAGTCCCATTATTTCCATCCTTGCCGAACCAGAAGAGCGAAAGATAATCTTCCTTCTCCTCTTCTCCGCGTGCTATGCGGTCCAGCCCCGCTTCCATGTCCTTCGTGAAATCATAGGCGATGTAGCTGGGGAAGCTCTTCTCCAGGAATGCCTCGACGAAGAAACCCGTGAATGTGGGGACGAGCGTCGTCGACTGTCTCACGACGTAACCGCGGTCTATGAGCGTCGAGATTATCGTTGCATACGTACTCGGGCGTCCTATCTCCTCGCTTTCGAGTTTCTGCACAAGTCCCGCTTCAGTGTAGCGCTGCGGCGGCTGTGTCGTGTGGCTCTTCGCTTCGAGGGATGAGAAGGCAATCTTCTCCCCCTCAGAGAGGGCGGGAAGTGTCTCTTCCTTCTCCTCTTCCCTGTCGGAAGATACCATATATACCTTTCTGAAGCCTTCGTAGAGGACGACGGAACCCGATGATGTGAAGCCGTACTCACCGCACTCGAGCTTCACTGTGGTGACAGCCTTGATGCTGTCCTTCATCTGGGAGGCAAGCGTCCTCTTCCAGATCAGGGTGTAGAGCCTGAGCTCGTCTCCCTTCAGACCCGTCTCCTCGGGGGAGCGGAATCTGTCACCGGAGGGCCTTATTGCCTCATGGGCCTCCTGGGCACCGAGGGTCTTTGCCTTGTACTGTCTTACCTGAAGAAGGGAGTCACCGTAGTTGTCCCTTATGTATGCTGCAGCCGCCCTGATGCACTCGTCACTGAGTGTCGGGCTGTCCGTTCTCATATATGTTATGAAGCCGTTCTCGTAGAGACGCTGTGCGATGGCCATGATTTCCTTCGCGCTCTTTCCCAGCTTTCTCGTCCCATCCTGCTGGAGTGTCGATGTCGTGAACGGGTATGCCGGCTTCTCTGCCTTCTTCGTCTGACTGACGGATGTGACTACGGCTTCCTTTCCGGTGAGAGAAGACGCTATCTTCTCGCCTTCCTCGAGAGAGAGTACCCTGACTCCCTTCTTCACTTCTCCCGTGTCGCCGTTGAAGCTCTTTGATGATGCGACAGCTTCCCCCGAGATGGATACGAGAGTCGATCTGAATGAAGGTTCCGTGTCGGTAAGGGCAGTTACGGTTGCGTAGTCAGAATATCTGAACCGCCGTCTCTGGTTTTCCTTCTCCACGATGAGCTTCAGGGCAGGTGACTGCACACGGCCGGCAGAATACTTTCCGCCGAGCTTACGCGAGAGTATGGGAGAGATGCCGTAGCCCTGAAGACGGTCTACGACACGTCTTGCCTCCTGGGCATAGACAAGGTTCATGTCAATGTCGCGGCATGACGAGAAGGCATCGGTTATTGCCTTCTTCGTTATCTCGTGAAACACCATTCTGTATACCGGGCACTTCGGCTTGAGTGTATTGTAGAGGTGCCATGCGATGCTTTCTCCCTCGCGGTCCTCATCGGATGCGAGCACAAGCTGCTCGGCACCCCTGAGAGCATTCTTCAGCTCCCCTATGAGCTTCTCCTTCCCCTCGACGACAGTGTAGTCGAGCTTGAAGCCGTGATCGACATCGATACCGTAGACATCACCCTTCTTCGGATCCGGATTCGGATTGAGGTCAACGATGTGCCCCAGCGATGCCATCACCGTACAGCTCTTGGGCAGGTACCGGCTTATGGTCTTTGCCTTTGTCGGTGACTCGACTATTATCAATGTCTTCTTAGTGGGATCTGCAATCAAGATGCATCCTCCTTAATCAATACAGGAAAGAGTGAATTTGCCGTCACTTCCCTTCTGGACATTCTGGAAGAAGTTCCCCTTCGCGATGTCCTGGTCGGCGTCCATTGAGAAAGTTAATTGCTTGTTGCCGTTTTCGTCAAGTGAAAACGCGTACTCCACATCTATTGTAATATGTATATTGAAAGCCGAAGCGATTATCCTGGTGAAGATTCTGTCCTCACTTACATCACTCTCCCCCATCATCCACTTCCCGGGGTTGACGATCGTCTTGTTCATACGTTTGTTGTTCGTTCTGAACGCCTCTGCAGCCGCACTCTCCTCGTTGTAGTCATGCCAGTCTGTGTATCCTTCCTCATCGGGGGCGATAAGCGGGAATACGCGGTACTCGCTGCCTTCATACACAAGATAAATGTTATAGAGGTAATCCTTGTCGACGCTCTCGACTCTGACAGTCAGTTCCTTGACCTTTCCCCAGTTGGACTTGCTGGTATTGTTCACCCACTGATATGTCCCGTCCCATGACGCAGAAAGAGAGAATGCACACAGCATCATAAGAACGGCAAGTACGGTTAATTTTCTCATCATCTCAATTCCCCTTTGAAAACGAAGCTCAGTTTTTCTATCACCTGGACGGAATAAAGTCTAGAGCCGTAGCCCCGTCCGGAGAAGTGAGGGTAACACAAAGAAAACAGTATGAACAGTCTCAAAGTCCAAATAATCTTACATTCCACGCTTTTCTGTCAGAATAAACAGACAGCAGGAATCAGAATTGTCTTCACTTTCACACCTTCCTGCCTTAAACTGAAAAGCATGAGAAAGATGATAATCCCCATTCTGATGCTTCTTATGCTCTTTCCATCCTGCCTCGTCACGGAGACCATCACAGCCGAAAGCGGCAATGAGGGAAATTCGAAGACCGACCTCACGGTCGACCCGTTCTTTCTCTCGGTACTCGAGGACTTCTCCTCCTTCACATCCGGAGACGGCTACACGGTCATGGATGACGCAATGGTGGGCTTTGCCAGCGCCGTCAACTCCTCATCTTCCGCTTCAGATGTCAGACTCCTCTCCGACGGAGAAGGAAAGAGATACATAATCTCGTTTGACTACACATCACTCGTGAATCTTCTGAAGGACCTCAACGGAGGAAAGGGGAACTCTCTCTTTACCATCACCCAGTCATCCATCTCATTCAGACTCGATATGGACAACTATGCGGAGCTCAAGGATGTGATTCCGTTCCTCAGTGACGAGAACTTCGAGGTCTACGGCCCGGAGTATTCAAACGGCATGACAGAGGAGGAATACACGGACATGATCACATTCCTCCTCGGAGAAGAGAGCCCCGAGGCCCTCGGTAACAGCAGCGTATCGATTACGATAAAGGTTCCGGGAACCGTAACGAAGGTGACAGGAGCCGTGAAGACAGCTTCGGACACCGTCCGCTATACATTCCCCGTCATAGACTTTCTCCTTCTCAACGAGCCGTTGTCATTCTCAGTCTCCTGGAAGTGAATCAAACCATTTCCCCTGAAGCCCCTCATCATAGAATGAGGGGTTTACATGCAGCAAAAAGCCCCCGTATAACCGGGAGCTCCAGAGTGTGTTCCGCAAATCTTCTGTTTTTGAGGGTAGCCGCCAGAAGAAACGACAGAGGACGGCAAATTGGAATGAGGCCGCTTCCCTCTCTCCTGCACCCGTAATGTGGCCGGGCGGGGAACACATGTCTATCAGACTTGGGCTTATTTCGAGTAGAACTCTACGACAAGCTGGTCGTTGACTTCGATTGGGATTTCCTTTCTTTCAGGAAGTCTTGTCAGTGTACCTGTCCAGTTATCCTGATCGATTGTGAAGTATTCACCCTTGAAGGACTTTGCGCCCTTGAAGCAAGCTTCGAACTGAGCGTTCTTTCTTGACTTCTCCTTGAGTGAGATGACATCTCCAACCTGAATCTGGTAAGAAGGAATGTCAACCTTCTTGCCGTTGACGAGAATGTGGCCGTGGCTGACAAGCTGGCGAGCGAGTCTGATTGAGTTAGCGAAGCCGATTCTGTAAACGGCATTGTCAAGTCTTCTCTCGAGAGAGATGACGAGAGCATCACCAGTCATCATGGAAGACTTGAGAGCCTTCTCATAATAGCGGTGGAGCTGCTTCTCCATGACGCCGTAGTAAGCCTTGAGCTTCTGCTTCTCTGTCAGCTGCTTTGAATAGTCAGTTGGCTTCTTTCTCTTTGCGAAAGCCGGGCTGCCGGCTCTCTTCATTGCCTTAGGGTGTCCACAAACATTAACCCCAAGTCTTCTGCACTGCTTAAATCTAGGAGTGAAATTTCTTCCCATGATTTAGACCCTCCAGTTAGAACTTTTGATTTCTGTCGAAACTCGACTTATCCAATTTACTCCAATAAAAATAAATATGTCAATTTCAAAGAAGAGGATTTTTCGTGTTAATCGCTTCTTATGCTGTTATAATGACCACATGAACAGAAAATCATGGTTTGCACTAATAATAATCGGACTCTCCGGGCAGATTGCCTGGACGATTGAAAACATGTATTTCAACACCTTCATGTACCATACAATCACCTCCGATCCTTCGTACATTGCGGCGATGGTGTCCGCATCGGCAGTCACCGCAACTCTCACGACGCTCATCATGGGCGCTCTGAGTGACAGAATCGGGAAGAGAAAGGTATTCATCACCTTCGGCTACCTCATCTGGTCACTGACCGTGCTCGCTTTCGGCTTCATCAAACCCTCCACAGCAACAAGCGTGGCGGGAGCCGCGGCTCTTGTCGTCGTCATGGACTGCATCATGACATTCTTCGGTTCCACCGCCAATGATGCGGCGTTCAACGCCTACATCACAGAAAGTGTCGAAAAGAAGGACCGTACGAAGGTCGAGGCCGTCGTCCAGGTTCTCCCCATGATATCGATGCTCTTCGTATTCGGAGTCATGGACGGCTTCACACAGAGGGGAGAGTGGACGCTGTTCTTCACCATCACCGCAGCAATAATGTTCGTATCAGGCATTCTTGCATTCTTTCTTCTCGGGAAAGACAGGGGGGAGAAGAGAGACGACGTGAAGCTCCTCGACTCCCTTCTCTTCGGCTTCAGAAAGAATACGGTTCAGAACAACGGAAATCTCTACATCTCACTCGCGGCATACGCCGTGAACGCACTCGCGATGCAGGTATTCTTCCCCTACCTTATTATCTATATGCAGACATACCTCGGCTTTGCAGATACCTACGTAATCATACTTGCGGTAGCTCTTGTCATAGCATCCGCTGTCTGTGTCGCGGGAGGAAAGGCAGTCGACAGAATCGGACGGATAAAGAGCAGCATCCCGATGGTCGCACTGATGACGCTCGGCCTCGTCATGATGGCGGTTGCACGCTCCTTCGTCTTCACGATCATTGCCGGAACGGTGATGATGAGCGGCTATCTTCTCTCCACTTCAATCTTCTCGAGCATGGTCAGGGACTATACCCCGCATGGCAATGAAGGTGAGATTCAGGGAATCAGAATGATTTTCCAGGTAATGCTCCCGATGATCATCGGACCATATATCGGGGCACTCGCCATCAAGGGTTCGAACCTCACGTACGTCGAACTCGGAGTCGAGAAGACGGTTCCGACTCCTCTCATCTTCATCCTTGCCGCCGCTATCGAAGTCTTTACGGTAATTCCCGTCCTCATGCTGAGGAAAAGGACGGAAGACCTATGATTCCGCTTCCAGAATACCCGAGGCCGCAGGAAGAGAGGGAGGGCGACTGGCTCTGTCTCAACGGCGAGTGGAAGTATGAGATAACAGCTCCCGACAACAGGATAATAAAGAAGGGGAACATTCTTGTACCCTACTCTCCCGAGAGCAGGAAAAGCGGTGTCGGTCACATTCTTCTTCCGGGGGAGAAGCTCCTCTACGAGAGGAACGTCGACGCACCTTTTTCCTTCAATCCGGAAGATGAGGAGATAATCCTCCACTTCGGCGCCGTCGACTACGAAGCAAAGATTATAATAGACGGTGACGATGTTCTCGTACACAGGGGCGGCTACCTCCCGTTCTCCGTCACACTCGATAAATCTTCCTTCCACCTCTCCCTCGTCGTCACGGACCCGACGGATGAAGGAGAACAGGAGAGAGGAAAGCAGAAGATAAAGAGAGGCGGCATCTGGTACACGCCGCAGTCGGGAATATGGCAGACGGTCTGGATGGAGAAAGTGAAGAAGAGGCACATCACATCACTCTCAGTCACTCCCTCTCTCACAGGCTTCTCGATTACCGTAAACACGACAGAGAAAGGGAAAGGCACGATAAGTCTTTCCGGAAGGAAATATGAATTCGTATCTGGTGAAGAGATGTTCATAGCGCTTGAGAATCCTCATCTCTGGACTCCGGAGGACCCGTATCTTTATCCCTTCAGAGTCACATTCGGAGAGGACACAGTTAAATCCTACACGGGGCTCAGGACATTCTCTGTCGGAGACGACGGAAAGGGTGTGAAGAGGCTCCTCCTCAACGGAAAGCCTTACTTCCATCACGGCCTTCTGGACCAGGGCTACTACCGCGACGGCTTATATACACCCTCAAGCGAGGAGGAGATGGTGAGTGACATAATCCTTGCGAAGAAGATGGGATTCAACACGCTCCGCAAGCACATCAAGATAGAGCCTCTCAGGTGGTACTACAACTGCGACAGGCTGGGCATTCTTGTCTGGCAGGACATGCCGTCGGGCGGCGGGAAGTACTCCTTCCCGGTAATATCTGCGCCTCTCATTCTCGGTTCACACCTCAGGGATAATCACTACTCCCTTCTGAAACGCAGGAACAGGGCGATGAGAAAAGAGTTCGAAGAGCATCTTATGGATATGGTCTTCCTTCTCAGGAACACGGTATCTGTTGCGATGTGGGTTCCGTTCAACGAGGCGTGGGGGCAGTTCGACAGCGTGAGAATCGGCCGGATGGTCGAAAAGACGGACCCGACAAGGACCGTGGACTATCATTCGGGATGGCTCGACCAGAAGAAGGGCTCATTCAGAAGCCTTCACGTCTACTTCCGTCCCTACCGCTTCAGAAAAGACAGATACGGCCGCTCGGTAATCCTTACGGAGTTCGGAGGCTACGGACTTGCTGTAGAGGGCCACAGATTCTCATCCGACAAGTTCGAATACAAAGGCTATAAGTCAAAACAGGAGCTCACGGATGCAGTAATTGCGATGTACCGCCGTGACATATTCCCCGCAAAGGAAAAAGGACTGAGCGCTGCAGTCTACACGCAGCTGAGTGACGTCGAAGACGAACTCAACGGCCTTGTCACATATGACAGAGAGGTCGTCAAGATGGACGAAAGGAGGATGAAAGAAATGGGGGATGAACTCACCCGACGGTGATCTCCCCCGCATCTTCAGTCTTATGGAAAGGGTCAGACGTTGAACTTGAAGAAGACTATGTCCCCGTCCTGGACGACGTAGTCCTTTCCTTCGAGCCTCAGTTTGCCTGCTTCCCTCACCTTCTGCTCGCTTCCGTATTCCACGAGGTCTCTGTAGTTATATACTTCGGCCTTGATGAAACCCTTCTCGAAGTCGCTGTGGATTATGCCGGCACACTGGGGAGCCTTGCTGCCTTCCCTGAAAGTCCAGGCCCTGTCCTCATCCTTACCTGCCGTGAAGAACGTCCTGAGTCCGAGTGCATGGTATGCTGCCCTAACGAGGTTATTGAGGCCCGATTCCTCGAGTCCGACGGCCTCCAGGAATTCCTTCTTCTCATCTTCCGTCTCGAGTTCGGCAATCTCAGCCTCGATCTTGCCGCAGATGACGACGACAGGCGCATCGTTGTCGTTTCTGGCAATTGCACGGACACGCTTCACGTAATCGTTGTCCTCGCTGATGGCATCCTCATCGACATTGCATACGTAGATGACGGGCTTGAGAGTGATGAGGTGAAGGTCGTACAGAAGTGCTTTCTCCTCCTCGTCGAAGCCGAGTCTGCGTGCAGGAATGCCTTCAGAGAGATTCTTGAGAAGCTTCTCGTAGAGGGGAAGCATCTTCTCGTTCTCCTTGGCCTGTTCCTTGCTGATACGCCCCAGCTTGCTCTGCTTCTGATAGCGCTTGTCGACAGTGTCCCAGTCGGCAAGAGCGAGCTCTATGTCGATGGTCTCGATATCGTTCTCGGGGTCGATTTTATTGTTGACGTGGATGATGTCGCTGTTGTCGAAGCATCTCACGACGTGTGCGATGACACCAACTTCCTTGATAGCGCCGAGGAATCTGTTTCCCAGTCCCTCACCCTGGCTTGCTCCCTTCACAAGGCCTGCGATATCGACGAATTCGACAGTTGCCGGGACAATCCTCTCCGGCGGGATGAGGGAGACGATCTTATCGAGTCGCCTGTCGGGGACGTTAACCATCCCGATATTCGGATCTATAGTACAGAAAGGATAGTTCGCAGCTTCGGCGGGAGCGGCTGTGACAGCAGAAAATATAGTTGACTTGCCGACGTTCGGCAGTCCCACAATACCACAATTTAAACTCATTGCTTTTCCTCGGGCCCTTATTATGCAACAAAATCATTTTAATTGCTATTATTCACATATGGAAGAAGAACGCGTTCTCCTCATAACCACCAGGGACACCGGTGAAAACGAAAGAAGAGTCTACCTCAGGGAAGCGGAGATGAGATCTCTCATCGAAACGCTGGGGCTCTGTATTGTCTACGGGAAAAGCTTCACCGTGAAGGAGGAGAACAGAACCATGTTCTTCGGAAGCGGCCAGATTGAGGAGATAAGGGAGATTGCAGCCGGCACTGACGCAACAGATGTCATCATCGACGCATTTCTTTCTCCCCGTCAGGAGATGAAGATTGAAGAGGAAGTGGGACTCCCCGTCTCCGACAGGGAAGCCGTAATCCTCTCCATATTCCGCCGTAACGCACACTCGAAGGAAGCGAGACTGCAGACAATGAAGGCAGAGGCCGTCTACCAGAAACCTCGCCTCATATTCCGGGAAGCCAACTATTCCCAGCAGCGCGGTGGTGTCAGAGGCGCAAAGGGAGAGGGAGAAAAGGCGATAGAACTCCAGCGGCGCACCATCGAGCGTCAGATAACATCCCTCGACCTTCAGATAAGGGAAATCAGGAAGATAAGGGAGACACAGCACCACAGGAGGAACCGCAGCGGAGTATTCTCGTTCGCACTCACAGGCTACACGAATGCCGGAAAGACCACGATACTCTCATCCCTTGCAAAGAACGCACCCGAAGCCGAAGACAGGCTCTTCGCAACCCTCGACACGACTTCGAGGCTTGTCGTGCTCCCGTCAGGAAGAGAAGCGGTACTTTCGGACACAGTCGGCTTCATCCGCAATCTTCCGCCGTCTCTCATCGAGGCATTCTCATCGACGCTCGAGGAGGCACTCTCCGCCGACGCCGTCATAATCGTATGCGACTGCTCACATCCCGATGCCGCAGAGTGCTACAGGACAACCCTCGACACCCTCACATCCCTCGGAGCCGCCGACAGGATAAGACTTGTCGTCATCAACAAGATCGATTCGCCGTATGATGACATATCACTGTCGTACCTGAGGAGTACGGGATACAGAACGGTCGAGACAAGCTTCAGAAACGGAACGGGACGGGAAGAGCTTCTCTCTGCCATCGACAGCATAGTCGGAGAAGAGTACATCACCATCAGTCTTCTTCTTCCCTACTCGTCCCCGCTCTTCTCCCACCTCAGCCGTGACAATATGGTAAGGAGAACAGAGTACAGGGAGGACGGAATCCTCGTCGAGGCAGAAGTTCCGAAGAGCGGAAAGGAAAGATACCTTCCCTTCATCCAAAAAAAATGAGGTCCCTTTAGAGAGACCCCAGATTACGCTTTCCGATAATTACAATCAGAATGTGTAGACAGCTCCGAGTACGCCGTAGAATGCAAAGCCGCCGTTGACAGAATCAGCAAATACCATGCCGTATCCGCCACCGAGCTTGAGGAACATTGATACAGGAACCTTGTTGAATGTGTATTCAGCACCGACAGTCCAGATAGCATCAAGTCCGAGAGAACCGCTCTGTACGTTGAGACCTACGAGAGGACCTGTCGTGAGAGAGATTGTCTGCTTTGATGAACCAGCCTTGAAGTTGATGTCATAGAAGTTATAGAAAGCACCTACATCTCCCGAGAAGATGAAGTTGCTGTTTCTGATTGCAACACCAACATTAGCCTGAAGGTCAAAATTGCCCATGCCGTACTTGACAGCAACGCCGCTGTTTGTTCCGAGGCCGATACCGAGTGAGAAAGCGTTCTTCTTTGCTGTACCTGATGTGCTGGCTGCAGAAAGAGAGCAGAGAGCAAGTGCAACGACGAGAACTATAGCAATGATTTTCTTGTTCATTTCATTTCTCCGTTAAAATAAAGATTCTTATGGCAATATAGTCGTACAAAAAACGCTTTTTGAAAAGTCTTAAGCTTGTTTTTCTTATTTTCTTCATGTGCTATCATCGGGAAAACCGACCGGAATATGGAGGGAGAAATGCCGCAGCTGTACTGTATGGAAAATGATGAACTTGTAACGCTTCTCGACCTTGAGAAACCCTTTCAGGCAAAAATCGTAAGGTCCTTCCTCGACAGGGGCGTAACGGACTTCAATAAGATGACATCGCTTCCGAAGGCTGAGAGGGAGAGACTCTCCTCTCTCTATCCCTCAGCACTCTCGACAAAGGTGAAGGAAAGATTCGACGGCGAGGATGCCGTGAAGCTCGCACTCGAACTCGAGGACGGCTCCCTCATCGAATGCGTTCGCCTCAGCGACGGAACCGGTCGCTATACGGCATGTCTCTCGTCAGAGGTGGGATGCGCGATGGGATGCTCCTTCTGCGCAACAGGCACCATGGGCCTCAGGCGCAACCTCAAAGCCGGAGAGATAGTCGAGGAATACATACAGCTGGAGAAACTCGGAGAACACATAACACACATAGTATTCATGGGAATGGGGGAACCGCTAGCAAACTTCACAGAGGTCATGCGGGCGATTACGGAACTGCACAGAGAAGACGGATTAAATATATCATATAGGAGAATAACCATCTCGACATGCGGCCTGGTACCGGGCATAAAAAGACTGGGCGAGCTGAATCTTCCCGTACGTCTTGCCGTCTCGCTGGTGTCTGCATCCAACGATCTGAGATCATCGGTGATGAAAGTCAACAGAAACTATCCCCTTCCGGAACTCAAGAAGGCCCTTGTCGCTTTCCAGAGAAAGAACGACAAGCGCATAACGCTGGAGTACTGTCTCCTCGGAGGTCTCAATACAACGAGGGAAAGCGCCGAACAGCTGAGAGAGTTCATAAAGGGACTTGATGTACTCGTGAATCTCATAAGATGGAACCCCATTCCATCCCTCCCTTTCACTTCCCCGAGTGAAAAAGAGGTCAGGGATTTCACCTCCCAGCTGAACAGACTCAACATCTCCTATACCATAAGAAGGAGCAAAGGCCAGGACAGAAAAGCGGCCTGCGGCATGCTGGTTACAGAGACCACTCCCCAGTAGTTGTCCGGTCTGTCTCAGATTTTGTCTACAGACAGAAAGCATTCGGATGATTACAATTATTAGCATGAAAAACAGTGTCACCAACCAGATTCTCGGAGCAAACATAAGGAAACTTAGAGAAGCGAAGGAATGGACACAGGCAGAGCTGTCAAGACGCACAGGAATCGACACGAAATCAATCTCAAGATACGAAAACGGACAGAGTTTTCCCTCGGCAGAGCTCATTGACAGGATAGCAATAGCCTTCGGCGTCAAAGTCAGCGTTCTCTTCGAAGAGGATGACAGGGAGGACTACAGGAAAGTGGAAGTGACAGCGGAGAATATCGGCAGACTTTCGGCTGATATTCTCGAGAAACACAGTACATCCTACTTCAGAGACGTCGTGAATGACATTCAGGAACTCTTTGAACAGATGGAGAGCACAGCGAAAGACAACTGACCTCTCTCCTTCATTTTTGCCTAGACTATTCAGGCCCCGCTTTCATGCAGGGCCTGTTTACTGTGTTTATTTCTCGAGGATAGCCTTGATTCTTCTGACACCCGCGGAAGATGACTGTTCCTTGACAATCCTGAAGTGTCCGAGCTGGGATGTGTGCTCGACATGCGGTCCGCCGCATACCTCTATCGAGAAGTCGCCGATCGAGTAGACCTTTACCTTCTCGCCGTACTTCGCGTCGAACTGAGCCGCTGCCCCCTTTGCCCTCGCCTCGTCGAGAGTCATCGTCTCGCATACGACCGGAAGATCCTTCTGAATCTGCTCGTTCACGAGATCCTCGACTGCCTTGAGTTCTTCCTTTGTAAGAGCCTGCGGATGGTTGAAGTCGAATCTCAGTCGCTCTGCCGTGATGTTTGATCCGAGCTGCTTCACGTAGCCGCCGAGTACTACGCAGAGTGCCTTATGAAGAAGATGGGTTGCAGTGTGAAGAGCAGTCGTAGCCTCGCTGTGGTCGGCAAGACCTCCCTTGAACTGCTGCTCGGCACCGGCACGCGAAATCTCCTGATGCTTTTCGAATGCGGCCTTGAAGCCTTCCCTGTCGACTGTGAAGCCGTGTTCCTTAGCAAGCTCCTCCGTAAGCTCGATCGGGAAGCCGTATGTGTCGTAGAGCTTGAAGGCGATTCTTCCACCGATAACCCTGCTGTTGCCCTTCATGAGGTTGGGAAGCATCTTCTCGAATTCCTTCTCGCCGTTCGTGATGGTCTTGCTGAACTTCTCCTCTTCCTTCTCGAGTTCATCAAAGATGAAATCCTTATGTTCGAGGAGTTCCGGATAGGGTTCACCGTAGAGGTCAAGAACAACCTGGGCAAGCTGGGAAAGGAAATATGATTCGATACCGATTTTCTTGCCGTGCCTGACGGCTCTTCTGATGAGACGGCGGAGAATATAGCCCTGCCCCACGTTTCCCGGTGCCATACCCTTCTGGTCGCCGAGAATGAAGACTGAGGTTCTCACGTGGTCAGAAATGATTCTGATTGAGATGTCATCCTCTTCGTTGTCGCCGTATTTCTTGCCCGAGAGTCCCTCGATTGCCCTGATGATGGGCTGGAAGACTTCAGTCTCGTAGACACTCTTCTTGCCCTGAAGGATTGCTATCGTCCTCTCGATTCCCATACCGGTGTCGATACACTTGCGTTCCATCTCGTGGAATGTGCCGTCCTTCTCCTTGCGGTACTGCATGAAGACGTCGTTCCAGATTTCAAAATACTTGCCGCAGTGACATCCCGGCTTGCAGTCCGGTCCGCACTTCTCGCGCCCTGTGTCGATGAACATCTCGCTGTCAGGTCCGCAGGGGCCTGTCTCGCCTGCCGGTCCCCACCAGTTGTCTTCCCTTGGCATGAAGTAAATCCTGTCCTCGGGAATGCCGAGGCTCTTCCACTTCTCTGCAGCCACCGTGTCTCTCGGGACAGACTCGTCACCTGCGAATACAGTTACTGAAAGCTTATCTACAGGAATACCGAGGACTTCAGTCATGAACTCGAAGGAGTAGCCGATCATTTCGGTCTTGGAGTATGCACCAAGGGACCAGTTGCCGAGCATCTCGAAGAATGTGAGATGGTTCGGGTCACCGACAGAGTCGATGTCTCCCGTTCGGATGCACTTCTGATAGTCACAGAGCCTGTTTCCTGCCGGATGTTCCTCACCCAGGAGGTACGGTACAAGGGGATGCATGCCTGCCGTCGTGAAGAGGACGGTCGGGTCATTCTCGGGAATGAGGGATGCACCCGAAATCTGCTTGTGTCCCTTGGAGACGAAGAAGTCGATATACTTTTTTCTCAGTTCGTTGGCTGTAATTGGTTTCATAATGATTTCCTTCTGAACAAATTATGGAGATGTTATTCTCCCTCTCTCATAACGTCAAGCCTTATCGGGATTATCGGGAAGGGAGAAGAGGTCGCCCTGAGAGGGATCCTCTGCGCGTGCCTTCCTTCTGCGACAGGAGGGAAAGAGAGCTTTCAGCTCCCTCGGTTTCCTGATTACAGCGGCCCCGGTTTCTGCCCTCCTGGCGCACCATGAGTAGTTCGGATTCTCCGCAGAGGAAGAAGAAAGTGCGCACTTACGGCCGCTCTTGAGTGCGGCGTCGAAGACTGCCCACCCCGGGCCTCCGTCCTTCTCCTCGGCCATGTAGTATGCGTCGGCAAATGACGAGAGGAAGCGGTTACGGAGCACCACGTGCCATTTCTCCCTCTTCGTGTAGGGTGAGAACTGGGATACGAGAAGCCCCCGGCTGTAGATGTTCTCCATCAGCGGGAGAAGATTCTCGTTGGGACACTTCGTCAGCTCGGACGAGAGCACCGCAAGTGCCTTTCCCCCTTCCTTCAGGGCAACGGAGAGTGCGTACGGTCCGAGTCCCGAATCGAAGGGAGCGACAACCGTCCAGCCGTTCTTCACTGCTTCCATTACGGCTTCGGCAGTATCTTTTCTTCCCTGGAGGGATGGCATGACGGCACCGAGGAAGCAGAGTTTCTTCCCTTCGAGAAGGGATGTATCCCCCGCCATGTAGAGAAAGCGGACTGTTGAATCAGGTGAAGAATAATCCATTATCGAGAAGGGAATGCGGCAGGAATCGAAGGAAGAGCGGACATCTCGCCAGAGCGAATTGAATGCCGCCTCCTCTTCTGCATTTTCTGTGAACTCCCTTGTGTAGGACGCAAACGGAGATGACCAGTCGGCACTGAGAGATGTCAGCACTGACCAGGCCTTCTCCTCGTCACCGCCGTAAAACGAGGTGAGGGAGGTGTATGCCACAGCCTTCTCGCGGATAAGCCTATCGTCCACTTTTCGCCTCCAGAAGTATATAGAGAAGATCGGAGTACGGAGTTCTGAGGCCGTACTTTCTTGCCTTTGCAGAGAGGGTTCCGCAGAACCATCTGTTCTCGGTCCTGCGGCCGGCAAGGACATCATCGCACATGCTGCTGCGGCCCCGCGGCGGAAGCGACATGTTGAACTTTATCATGCTCTCGACTTCGTCCTGCTCTATAGTGATGCCTTCACAGGAAGCCACAGTCTGTACTTCCCTCGCGACAAGTCTTACAGCCCTGAGGAGGTTCTCCGATGCCATGAATGTTCCGTAGTCGTACTCCATGAGAGCCGTGAGTGTGTTGAAGCATGTGTTCGACATGTACTTTATCCACTGGTCGTGTCTTATGTCAGCAGAGACGCGGAAAGGCTGATCTGTGGAAGACAGATAATCCCTCACCCTTCTGATTCTTCCGCTCTCCGTACCGTCCTCCTCGCCGAACGTGATGATGCCGGGAGAGAATGACGTTATGACATTACCCTCCCTCTGAGTGCTGAGTGAAGCGATGAATGCCCTGACAATCTTTTCCCGCCCGAATGCAGAGGAAAGCACGTCCTCGCTCTCGATTCCGTTCTCGAGAGGAAGAATCAGGGTATCATCACCGACGAAAGGAGCCATGAGAGGAATGGTCTCATCAAGGGAAAAGTTCTTGACCGTATCTATGATGAGGTCGGCTTTGAAAGGAGAGGACGGAGTTACCGTCTCAACAGGGAGCACCTCTCCGTTGAATATGATACTTTCGAGGCGCGAGAAGCGCTCATCGTCGACGAGAGAATAAACGTCACCGTTTCTGTATATATTGTGAAGGACTGTGGAGCCCACACATCCTCTTCCGATTACTACAGTTTTCATTCCGACAGTTTAAATAAAGGGCCGAGGCTCAATCAATAGAGAAATTTGACTTTCCCGCCTTGCGGCAATCCTTTATGATTGAAGACGGAGAAACAGAAAAATGCCATTGAGCTCATATTATGCACCGACGCGTGTCACTCTCGGCAGAAAAGCCGAAGAGAATGTCGCACTTGAACTGAAGAAGGAAGGAGCAGGAAAGGTTCTCATACACTACGGCTCAGGCCGCGTGGAGAAGAACGGGCTCCTCGGTAAGATTACCTCCCTCCTCGATAATGAAGGAATCGGCTACACACTATTTGGAGGAGTCGTACCAAACCCCAGACTCTCGCTTGTGAGAAAGGGAATCGAAAAGGCAAAGAAGGAAGGCGTTGACTTCATCCTCGCCGTCGGCGGCGGCTCCGTAATCGATTCGTCGAAGGCCATTGCCTACGGCCTCGCATACGACGGTGATGTATGGGATTTCTACTCGAAGAAGGCAGTGCCTCAGGACTCATTCCCCGTCGGCTGCATTCTGACGATGGCAGCAGCGGGAAGCGAGATGAGCGACAGCTCTGTCATCACGAACGACGAAGAGGGCAATCTCAAGCGCGGCTGCAACAGCGACTGCTGCCGTCTCAGGTTTGCGCTTCTCAATCCCGAATTCACATACACGCTTCCCCCGTACCAGACGGAATGCGCCATTGTCGATATCCAGATGCACACCCTCGAGAGGTTCTTCGTGAAGGAAACACTTACTCTCACAGACTCACTCTCACTCGCCCTCCTCAGAACCGTCAGGGACGCCGGATACAAAGCCCTCTCCAATCCGTCGGACTACGACGCCAGGGCAACGCTCATGTGGGCGTCATCACTCTCGCACAACGGCCTCATGGCAACAGGGAACTCCTCAAAAGGCGACTGGGCCACACACCAGATAGAACACGAGCTCTCGGGTAAGTACGATATAGCTCACGGCGCGGGGCTCAGTGCTGTCTGGCCGAGCTGGGCAAGATACACCCTCCACTGTGCCCCCGAACGCTTTGCAGCACTGGGCTACTCCCTGTACGGCATAGAGCCCAGCGGGGACGCAGTCAGGGACGGAGAGAGAACAATAGAGGAAGCGGAGAAGTTCTACCGCTCGATCAATATGCCGATACGCCTCAGCGACATGAATATCTTCCCCACCGATGATGACATCGAGGAACTTGCAGATAAGTGTTCGTTCCACTCCACACGCACAATCGGCGACATCATGAAGCTCACGAAAGCGGACATTGCCGAAATCTACAGGATGGCAAGATGACGGATTCTGTCCTCACGATAGGACTTGCACCGACATTCCAGAAGGTCCTCGTCTTCCCCTCGTTCAGGGAAAATGAGGTCAACAGGAGTGCAGTCCACACTTCCTGTGCGTCAGGTAAGGCGATAAACGTCACCCGCGTTCTCACAAAGCTCGGACGCAATGCAGTGAACATCACACAGCTCGGTGGAGCGAGAGTCGACGAGTTTGTGTCCCTCTGCAGGGCGGAGGGAATCACCATCAGATATTTTCTCTCGAAAGCGGAGACAAGGACCTGCACGACACTCATCAACGAGGAGAAGGGAACATCGACGGAGCTTGTGGAAGAAGCGAATGAAGTCGAGACTGAGGCTTCAGGGAAGCTTTTCACACTCTTTAAGGAAGAGGAAGAGAAGCATGCGGCCATCATAATCTCGGGAACGAAGGCGAAGGGTTACAGCGATACCCTCATTCCGGACATCGTCAGAAGCTGTACCGGGAAGGGAAAGCTGACAGTACTCGACATAAAGGGAACGGACCTTTTAGAGAGTCTTCCCGCGAGGCCGACCATAATCAAGCCCAACCTTTCGGAGTTCTGTTCAACTTTCAACATAGCCCTGAATGTTCTCGAAGGAAACGAGAATCGAGATACGGAAAAAGCCGTCCTGGATAAAATGCACGAACTCTATGAAGAATACGGCGTAATGAGCGTCATAACACGCGGAAAGTGGCCTACGTGGTGCTTCGACGGAAAGAAGTTCAGCACCATAGAGAACACACTCACCCTTCCCGTCGTCAACACAGTCGGCTGTGGTGACACTCTCACAGGTGTCATGACACATCATCTTCTCAACGGAGATACCATTGAGGAATCGGTAAGAATCGGCATGGAGGCTGCCACAAGGAAAGCCTCACACAGGACATTCGACTTTTGAAACCATGAAGGAAATCTATCTTGTAAGACACGGCCGTCAGGACATAAAGGCATTCAACGAAGATGTTCCTCTCTCGGAAATGGGAAGACGGCAGGCAGAGCTTCTGAAAGAGAGGCTGAAGGGAGAACACTACGACAAGCTCTACTCGAGCACGCTCAGGAGAGCTGTGGAGACAGCTGACATCCTCAACGGAAACTGGCATATGCCGATTGAAAGAAGAGCCGAGCTCGGAGAAATCGACTATGGGGTGCTGACAAGCGAGCCCATCAGCGTGAAGACCGGCTCATACAGGGACTTCTTCAACAGACTTGAAAAGAGAGAAGAGGATCTCCCCTTCCCCGGCGGAGAAAACAGCGAAATGGTCTGGAAAAGAGCGGAACCTGTTTTCCGGGAAATAGAGGAAGGACCGTACAGCCGCATTCTCATCGTCTGTCACGGCGGCATGATCAGGGCATGTCTCTGCGGCCTTCTGGCTCTACCCTTCACGAAACGTCTCGCATTCTCGAAACACCTCGAAAACACAAGCATGACAAAACTTCTCTATGACGAAGAGAGGAAGCTCTGGTACCTGGAAATTCTCAATGACCATCAGCACCTCGTAGGCCACAGCGAACTCTTCCGGGAGCTGTAAAAAAAGACTCCCGATAATGTGGGAGTCCTTGAAGTGCCGTCTCCAGGAATTGAACCAGGGACACAAGGATTTTCAGTCCTTTGCTCTACCAACTGAGCTAAAACGGCATTAACAGAAGAGAAGATAAAGAAAATCAGAATTATTGTCAACCACCATTTCTGAATTTTCAGTCGCGTCTGTCTCTGTCGTCATAACGGTAGTAATCGTCGTCATAACGGCGCTCTCGTCTGTAATCGCGGTCGCGGTCATCATAACGCCTGTCGTCGCGGTAATATCTGTCACGATCATCATAGCACTCGCGTCTTTCTCTGTCGTCCCGGTAATACCTGTCGCGGTCATCGTATCGGTCACGCCTCTCTCTGTCACTGCGGTAATAATCCCGGTCTCTCTCATCATAACGGCGCTCGGGGTAATCCCGGTCGTCACGTCGCCTCTCGTCATGCCGGGTGGGCCTGTCGTCACTCTTCACGCCGCCCTCGATGAAGTCATACCACTTGTCGTCTCCTTTCTGAGGCTCTCTTGTGCTCCCTGTTCTGACGGGGGTATCTTCCGCCTTCTCCTCCCTCACCTCCTCGCGTCGCGGGGATGATGAATCGAAACGAGAATACTCTGGAGGATTCGTATAGCAGGACTGTCTTGAAACGGAATCGCTTACCGGAGGAACGATGACAGTCTCGGACATATCGTCATAGTTACCGGCGGTGCCGGTATCTTCTGCGCCGTCATCAACGAGGGCTTTCCTGTAGCTGCTCTTTCCGGCAAGTCCCGAGAATACGAAAAGGAACGAGAGCGTGTACCAGAACGGGAAGGAATACATGAAGCACCTGAGTGCACAGTTTATCTTTTCAGTAAGAGTTCCCGTGAGAAGAACATCACAGAATCCGGGATAGAGAGTGAATGACGAAAGCACCAGAAGGATAAGCGGCAGTGTTATGTACCAGGGAGTCGATTCCGTTCTTCTTGTGACGAAGAAGAGCATTAGCGACAGCAGCGCCATCACACACGGGTAGATAATCCAGAAAACAGAAGCCGTCTCATTCCATATGACGAATACGGATGCAAGCGGGAAAAGGAAGGAGACAAGGGCCCAGCCTATCCAGTTGGAGCGCTTTCTCTTGGAAAAGAACGTGTATGAAGCAAGCGGCAGAATGCCGGGAGTCAGGGCGAGAATGAACGGAACGGAGAGAGCATAGCCGCTCTTTCCTCCCTTTTTCGCAATTGCCCACTCGAGAAGCACTAAAGCAAGATAGAGTGCCGAAGAGACGATAAGCGTCCAGGACCGCTCTCCATCCCTGATACAGAGTGCAGTCGAGAACAGCGGCATCAGGACAATCACATACTCGGGAACAAGAAGAATGGAAAATCCCTTCCCCAGAAGAACAGTGAGAAGCAGAGGAACAAGAGGAAGAAGAAAAGAGAGGAGAACGAAAGGCCATGTGCGCATTTCGGGCTCAAAGTCTTCATAGTCTTCAATGTATTTTTCTCTCTTCATCGTCTGTCCTTTTCATTGATATTAACAGAAAAAGAATATTCATGCATCTCACTTCTGTCTATTGTTCCGTAACCCCTTTTCCAATAAACTCTCACTATGGCTTATCTTTCAGTCGACGACCTTTCCTGTACAATAGACGGTACTACTCTCCTTGAGGATATCTCCTTCTCTGTGGAGAAAGGAACGCTGACACTCATAGCCGGACCCAACGGCAGCGGAAAGTCGCTTCTCATGAAGTGTCTGAAAGGACTCGAGAAAAACGACACAGGGGCAGTCTCAGTCGGCGGACGGGAAATAAGGAAGACAAAGGAGAGGATGAAGCTCTTCGGTCTTGTCTTCCAGGACACATCGCTCCAGATTGTAGGTTCCACTGTCGAGAAAGATATCGCATTCGGACTCGAGAACCAGAAAAAGAGCATAGAGGATATTAAAAGAAAGACTGACGAGATGATTGACCTCTTCTCTCTCGAAAAGGAAAGGAAAAAGGACCCTAGGGTGCTCTCGGGAGGCGAAAGAAGACGGCTTTGCATAGCCGGTGTCATGGCGATGGAAAGCAGCATTCTTCTTCTCGATGAGCCTCTTGCCAATCTCGACTACCCGTCAGTGAAGATGGTACTCAATACTCTTGTGACACTGAAGGAAAAGGGAGTGACGGTACTCATCGTATCTCACGAGGCTGAGAAGCTCCTCGCACTCACAGACAACACGATAATCCTCCGTGGCGGCAGGATAGCCGCATCGGGAAAGAGCTGCGACATGCTTTCTTCTCTCAGAGAGAACGGCATCTATCTTCCGCCTCTTCCGTTCGGGGAGATGAAATGGATCTGAAGACAAATCCCCTCATCCTCCTTGTCGGGGTCATACTCTACTCCATAGCCTCTTCATTCCTCGCAGGATGGGAAATAATAGCACTCTTCTCGATCACGATCACTGTTTCCCTGATTATGGGCACAAATGTATTTTCACTCTTATGGAAGATGAAGGTGATGCTCTTTACAGCCCTTCTCATCCTTCTCTTCGGATTCATCGGAGGAAAGGACACTCTCACTGTCCTGTCTGATACCCTGAGGTTCCTCGCGCTCATAACTGTGGCAGCACTCTTTGTACTGAAGGCAGACCTTCTGGAACTTTCATCGTCCCTGGGAAAGGTGCTGTCATCCATTATAGGAAAGACAGGCTGGAAGATATCATCATACATAATGCTCTCCCTCTCGATATTTCCTCTCGTCTTCGAAAGCGCAGATGAAATGCTGACAGCAAGGAGAAGCCGCAGCGGGAGTTTCTTCTCGCATCCCGTGAGAAACCTCACGGAGTACACCATATCACTGATGAGACTGCTCTTCGAGAAGATTCTCATCTTCCAGGATGCACTCTACTCGCGCTCCTTCACCATCAAAGGAGAAAAGACAGTCTGTCCTCCAGGAGGCAGGGACTATCTTATCCTCTTGTTCTTTGTTCTTCTTTTTGCAGGAGTAACCGTATGGAAAAAAATGCTCTGAGAAAGGAAGTGCTGAAAAGAATAAGAAACTATGAGGGAAAAGAGGAAGCCTCGAGAAAGATAGTCGAAATCCTCCGCTCAAGGGATGACTACAGAACTGCCGACGTCATCCTCGCATTCTGTCCTCTTAAATCGGAACCGGACATATCACCGCTTCTGGAGGATAGGAGAGTACTGCTGCCCTTCATAGAAGACGGAGAGATGAAATTCGGCAGGGGAGATGTGGAGAAATCGCCGCTTGGGGTGAAGCTTGTAAAGAACGGGAAGGAAGCAGAATACGAAAGAGCACTCATCATCGTGCCGCTTGTAGCATTCGACAGTGCCGGTCACAGACTCGGCCGCGGCGGGGGCTACTATGACAGATACCTCCGCACCCATAAGGGAAAACTGCACTCAATCGCAGTCGCATTCCCGTGTTCGCTTGTAGACTCTGTTCCCGTGGAGAGCCACGATGAGATGCCGGACGAAATCATAGCACACTGAAAAACCCCAGGTTTTAAGCCCGGGGATTTGGTGTTATGTTCAGATTCTCATCTTCAGTTGATCTTGACTTCGATCCTGCCTCTCTGAGCCTGTACGGTCTTCGGAAGCGTGATCTTCAGGATACCGTCCTTGGTTTCAGCCTTGATGTTCTCCTCGTCAACATCTTCAGGAAGTGTGAAGGAACGTGTGAAGCTCGGTCTCGAGATTTCTCTGACAAGATATTTTCTCTCCTCCTTCTTCTCTTCCCCGTTTGCCTTCTTCATGTCCTTTGTGGAAGCGATTGTGAGAACATGCTTCTCCACTGCAACAGAGATGTCCTTCTCGTCATAGCCTGCAACTTCCGCTTCAACTTCGTAGCTCGTGGATGTTTCACTTACATCAACTGCAGGAATCTTTGCCGAATAGTAGCTGTCTCCGAAGAGATCATTGAAGATCGAGTCGATTCCGCTGAGGGCCGGGTTTGTTCTATTGATATAATATTTCATTTTCTTTTTCTCCTTTCGTAGCTTTTTCCGCTACACTTAAGAGTTTGAAAATGATGTGCCAATTTTCTTTAATTTCTTTTATGATAAATAGATAGCTCAAAACTGAGTTTTGAGCATATAAGACTGATCTGAATCATTCTGACACAGTCGGACAATTCCGGCTCCAAAACGGGTCAAACAGAATCAGAGAGTACGGGAGATTCCAAAAACGGGTCATTCTGACTCAAGTTACCCTTCAAAAGACTCTTGTCTCAGGTGAATATCAGCTCTGTTTCCAGGATGTCGGCAGCAGATGAAGAGCGTATAGACGATTATAATTCCCGAACGGAATAGCAGTCTGAAAATTACAGCCGGTTAAGGATTTCTTCCTTCCATTCGACGATATTATTCTCTTCTGTCGAGAAATTGATTCCAAGAAGATGAATCGGCTTATTGAGCCTGATGTAAGGTTCGTAATACTTCTTATCCTTTATCTGCGATATTGACTCATCAGCACTTTTATTGAACTTGAACTCGATGACGTAGATATCATCCGGGCACCTCAGGACACAGTCAATGCGTCCCCTGTTTGTAGGAGCCTCAGCAATTATGTCGGCGTCCAGGATATTCATCATGCACACGAAACCTGCATGAACGGCACTCTCTTTGTCGAAGACAAGCTCATGATATGGTATGGATGAGAAGATTGAGGTAAGCATTGTCATGGCCCCGCTCACATCGCCTCTGTCGAAGTAATCGCAGATGACGAGACGGTCGAAGGCTCTTGATGCTTTTCCAAGATATGCCGGAAGCAGAATCTCGTTGAGCCCCTGTTCGACTTCCTCATTGGGGTAACCCAGCCTTATGAGGAAACTTCCTCTGACAGGAGCAGCTTCCTTTATAGTCAGATATCCCGACTGGTACAGCAGGGCAAGAAAATTCTCCCGGCTTACCTCTGTCTCTACCATCTGAACTATGTCCGTGGTATGGAGCTTGTCTTCCGATATCCTGTACTCGTCTGAGATTGATACATCAAATCTGACACGTCTTGCAATCTCAGTTAAGAGCATTGTCATTCCACCGGTCTGAATCCAGTAATTTCTGAAGAACCGGGATCCCATATGGAAGAATGAACCTACCGAAACCGGGTTGTAGACCGATTCCCCCTCTGCAGTGAAATGATATCCGTCATACCAGTGCTTTAGAGAGGCAAGGAACTCTTCTCTTGTAGTACCGTTCTTCTCTGCCCCATTCCCGATATACTCGGCAAAGTACATTTCAAGTTCATCCTGAGTATATCCGAACGCAGCAGAATATTCGTCCATGACGGAGATATCTGTAAGATTGTTCATGGCAGAGAAGATGCTGACCTTCGAGAACTTGGTGACACCGGTAATGAAACATATTCTCATGTTTGCACCCTGTGCCTTAAGAATCGAGTAAAAACCTCTCAGAGTGTTCCTGATGTCCCCGATATTCTTACTGCTGATGTTACTGGTGAGAAGTGAATCATATTCGTCAATGAGTACCGCTGCTTTTCCCCGTTCTGCCAGTTTTGTTATCAGTTTATCAAGATTGTAATTATACCTGTCATTCTTATCCAGCTTTATCCCGTAGTAAGTTCCGATATCAATTATCTGTCTGTTTATCCAGTCACCGATATCCGAAGCTGAATTCTCAATACACCTGCTGAAATCTATATGAATTACGGGATACTCTTTCCAGTCATAATCCGTCGAATCTATATAAAGATCCTTGAAGAGCTCCCTCTTACCTTTTAGTACTGCCTCAAGAGTACTGAGAGTCAGGGATTTTCCAAACCTGCGGGGGCGCGAGAGAAAGTAATAGGTTCCACCGTCCGTGAGGAGTGAATACAGATACTTAGTCTTATCAACATAGAGATTGTCGCTGGTAATTAACTTTTCAAAAGAACTGTTACCTGTTTCTATCCTTTTCACGTTACGCCTCCATATGCGAATAATAACATAAATCAGAATGAGTATCAAAAAGAAAGGATGCACAATAGCAGCACAGAGCATATCTGATGACTGTTCTTTTAATTTCAATGATTTCAAAGTCTGACACAGGCATAACCTGCCTTGTCATGGAATTCTGGAGATCTTCGGTTGCATCACCCCGGATGAACTGGACACAACATGCATGCTGCTGATGATGATTTATGGCGAGCCGCCAACCCGGGTACTCTCTAAAACCGGTTAGAACTGTCCTCTTTTAAGAATTTCATACAGAAAGAAAGCCCCAGGCAGGTGCCTGGGGAAAGGTGTTATGTCGCTTCTTACTCTTCAGTTGATCTTGACTTCGATCCTGCCTCTCTGAGCCTGTACGGTCTTCGGAAGCGTGATCTTCAGGATACCGTCCTTGGTTTCAGCCTTGATGTTCTCCTCGTCAACATCTTCAGGAAGTGTGAAGGAACGTGTGAAGCTCGGTCTCGAGATTTCTCTGACAAGATATTTTCTCTCCTCCTTCTTCTCTTCCCCGTTTGCCTTCTTCATGTCCTTTGTGGAAGCGATTGTGAGAACATGCTTCTCCACTGCAACAGAGATGTCCTTCTCGTCATAGCCTGCAACTTCCGCTTCAACTTCGTAGCTCGTGGATGTTTCACTTACATCAACTGCAGGAATCTTTGCCGAATAGTAGCTGTCTCCGAAGAGATCATTGAAGATCGAGTCGATTCCGCTGAGGGCCGGGTTTGTTCTATTGATATAATATTTCATTTTCTTTTTCTCCTTTCGTAGCTTTTTCCGCTACACTTAAGAGTTTGAAAATGATGTGCCAATTTTCTTTAATTTCTTTTATGATAAATAGATAGCTCAAAACTGAGTTTTGAGCATATAAGACTGATCTGAATCATTCTGACACAGTCGGACAATTCCGGCTCCAAAACGGGTCAAACAGAATCAGAGAGTACGGGAGATTCCAAAAACGGGTCATTCTGACTCAAGATATCTCTCAAGGGCCTCTCTCCTGCCTTCGTCGGAGATGAATGTTATCTCACCGTCCTCAACGACGGCGACGGCAAAAGACACGGAGAGGAAACCGTCTTCACTTATCATATAGAAGGAGGCATCGTCTCCCTTGAGGGGAAGAACAGACCCCAGGGAGGGAATTCTGAGTGTAAGGCTCCCGGCCTTTTCTCTTGTGATTCTTTCTATCTTCATGTTCTCCATTATGCCAGAGAGGACGAAGAATAGGAAAGAAGGAGTTTTATCTTGTTCACGGCTTTCGGAAGAGAAGTATAGATGCTTTCACCCTCCTCCCCTTCCAGTACCTCACCGTAGACGCTCATCACGGGAACTTCGTCCATTCTCCTCTCGAGTTCTGCTGCAGGTATCACCCTCTTGTCCTTCTTCCATCTGCAGTCACGGAATGCAGGCTCTCCGTTCTTGTCCAGCGACACCGAAGAACCGAAGAGACGGCAGACCATGCTTCTTCCCCTGTAGAAGGCGCAGTGCTCCGGTTTATCGGGATTATATAAGGGGCAGATTCCGCTTTCCCGGTCTGAAGAGGAGAGACGGGAAAGAATCTCCTCTTCCCTTCCCTCCTTTATAAGAAAGTATGCACAGAGCTCGGCTTCCTCCTCTGTCAGATAAGGAACATAGTGACGGCAGCACTCTCCGCAGGAAGATGTGCAGTGAACCGAGAAATCACGGCAGAAGTCCCCTTCCTCCTTTTCAAGGAGTGAATAGACTTCGAGAAGCCTCTCTATTCTTTCTCCGGTAACGGATGACGAGAAGATGGAATCTAGGGCATTGTTTTTCATGAACTGTCTTTTACAGCATATGAGCGGGAAAAAGCAAGAGAGGGGATTGAGGTATATGTTAAATTTCTCCATTTTTCTTTAGATATACCGTTTTTCAGGGAAGCAAAGAAACGGCAAAGAATCCTCCTATGGTTTCTGTACAGAACCTATGGCATTGCTTTTTGCCCCTCTTTGATTCAGAATATCGATGTATGAAAATTGTGATTCTGGGTGCTGGCAGACGCGGAATAAGGCTTGCAAAGCATCTCATACAGGAAAAGAAGTCCGTTGTACTGGTCGACAGCAATGCAACACGCTGTCAGATGGTCGTGTCGAAGCTGGACTGCATGACAGTATGCGGAAGCGCCACTGACCTTGAGATACTCAAGGAAGCGGGAGCTGCAGAGGCAGGGGCCGTAATCGCTGTCACCGACAGCGACGAGGTGAACCTCGTTGCCTGCGGCATTGCAGCATCCAACTTTCCGAAGGCAACCACCATTGCCGCAATAAGAAGCATATCGTACCTCGGAAGCAGCAAGGGAGCGGGAAAGAGAATTCTCGGAATCGATCACATCGTGAACCCTGAGGAAGAGGCTGCAAAGAGAATGACAAGCGTTCTCAAGTCCGGTCTCTTTTCAGATATCATCGACTTCGACGATGCGAACTTCATCCTTTTCAGAATACTCCTCACATCTTCAAGCCCGTTTGTCGGGAAGACGCTTATTGACGTCAAGAAGGCCCTGAAGGGCGAATATATCATCATAGGTATAAGAAGAGGAAGCGAAGTGCTCACTCCGAGCGGTAACACAATCCTCAACGAAGGCGATGAAATCGCAGTCATGGCCGGTGACGACGACAGCGAGAATGTCTACAAGGCACTGAGAGGTGACAACACAAGCGTCAAGCTGAGGCGCATGATTACAGTCGGCGGCACAAGGATTGCGCGCTATCTCTTCTCGAACCTCACGAAGGGAATGCTGAAGAGAATGACACTCATCGAGAAGGATGCTGACACATGCAGCGAATTCTCCGAGGAGTTTCCCCAGATACTCACCATCAACGAATCGATAACGGACGAGAACATCTGGGAAGACGAGAGACTGAGCCAGGCCGACCTGATGATATCTGTAACGGAGAACGACGAACTCAACATCATCACCGCTTCCTACGCAAAGCGTACCGGAACGAAGAAGACGATGGCGCTTCTGAAGACGAACCCCAACTACGTGCAGTTCGCAACCAATATGGATATCGACGCAACGATAAGTACCACCGAGTCGACTGTCGACGCCATCATGAAGTTCCTCCGCGGAGAGAACGTCGTGACGCTGCATTCCATCTTCAGCGGAGAACTCGAAGTATATGAATATGTCCTGGGTGAGAGATTCTCGCTACTCGGAAAGAAGCTCATGGAAGTCGATCTCAGGGGAAAGTGCATCATAGCCGGAGTCAAGCGAAGCCGCAGCAGCGAAAGCTTCGTTCCTAACGGACAGTATGAGTTCACAGTCGGTGACACAGTGCTCGTCGCATGTGCGCACCGCAGTTATGACGCCGTGACGGAGCTCTTCAGATGAACATCAACTTCAAGTCGGTACTGAGGCTCATCGGGTACATATTCCTTCTTGTGGCACTTCTGATGCTTCTTCCCACAGCCATATCAGTGGCACATGAGGAATGGACGGCCCACAGGGCATTTGTACTTACGCTCCTGATGATGCTCACGGTCTCTGCCGTTATACTCCTTCCGACGGTAAGGAAGAAAGCCGATCTGATAATAGGCCCGAAGGAAAGCTGCCTCTTCGTAACGCTTGTCTGGATTTTCATGTCATTCTTCGGTGCGGTTCCGCTCTACATGACAGATGCCTATCCTTCGTTTGCCGGCTGCTTCTTCGAGATAATGAGCGGCTTCACCACAACGGGAGCAACATGCCTCAATAACATCGAATCTCTTCCGAAGTCCATCCTCTTCTGGCGTAACATGACCAACTGGATCGGAGGTATGGGAATCGTCGTACTCTTCGTCGCCCTGCTTCCGGCATTCGGAGCAAAGGGCACAGCCCTTGTCGGCGCAGAATCGGTGGGGCCGACGAAAGACAAACTCACACCGAAGATCAGGCATTCCGCCCTCGCCCTGTGGCTGATTTACCTCGGTCTCTCGGTACTACAGACAATCTTCCTCCTCCTGGGAGGACTCGATCTTTTCAATGCAATGACGGTCACGTTCGGAACGATGGGAGCCGCAGGCTTCTCTCCGACGAACTTCTCCATAGAAAGCTACAACTCCTCCTACGTCGAATGGGTATGTACCATCTTCATGTTCCTCTCGGGTGCAAACTTCGCACTATACTTCAAGGCTCTGAGAGGGCAGGTAAGGAAGGCATTCAGCGATGGGGAATTCAGAATATATTTCAACATCGTACTCACCTGCTCGCTTCTCATAGCCGCGAACCTCTTCATCAAAACAGGACTCAGAGCCTCGACGGCACTCAGGCAGGGTTTCTTCCACGTCATCTCATTCATAACAACTACAGGATTCTACTCCGCCGACGTCAGCCAGTGGCCGATTTTCAGCCAGGTAATACTTTTCATGCTCTCATTCATCGGAGGCTGTGCCGGGTCCGCTTCCGGAGGCGTGAAGGTTGTCAGAATCGCGGTAATCTTCAAGGTCGGAATGACAAGCATAAAGAAGAGGCTCCACGCAAATGTGGTTACCAGTATAAAGGTAGGTGATGACACATACACCCCGGACGTCGTCAGTTCGATCTGCGGATTCCTCGGAATGTACTTCATAACGTTCTTCATCGGATCGGTGATAGTATCACTCACGGGACAGAGCGTACTTGTCTGTCTCTCCTCCACGATACTCAGCCTGGGTAACATAGGACTCGGAATCGGAGGACTCGGAACGGAGGTGTCATTCTCGGTATTCCCCGACTGGACACTCTACTTCTTCTCGTTCCTGATGCTCATCGGAAGACTCGAGCTCTTCACTGTGTATGCCCTCTTCACAAGGGACTTCTGGAGAAACTGAGACATTTACAGAGCCGTCAGATGAAAGAGAAAGAAGACAATCTCTTCTTCCGGATACATCTTCCCAGGAATGGAAGACAAAATGTGGCATACCTGAAGCACCCGCTCTCATCAGGAATTTCCATAGCACCCCTGGCCCTCCCGTCTTTCAGCACTTCGGAATTAACAATCTCTGTCTCATCATCCAGTGTCAAAAACGGAAACATCATTTCTCTGTAATTCAAAGATTACCAGCATAGGATGACTGCAGTATCAAAGGAGAAACGGAGACAAAAAAAATGGGCAACCCACTCCGGTGCCTTTGCTCCTCAGAACGGATTGCATCTCTTTTTCTCGGGTCTGGAAACCACATCTGCCGGCGGCCTTTGCTCACTCGACAGTCCAGATACCACATTTAGCAGGGGTAGGACTCGGACCTACGACCTCCGGGTTATGAGCCCGACGAGCTGCCAACTGCTCTACCCTGCGTCGATTAACTAGAAGAAAATAACTGATTCGGAGAAAATAGTCAACACCCTGAAAAATCAAAGTCTCGGAAGTTTCACGGCACTCTGAAATACTGTCTCTCCGGAGGTTATCCCTTTACACTCATATCCTCAATGAAATCTTCCAATGCTCCGCTTTTGTGATAGAATGACAGCATGGATGCAAACAAGAGAAAAGCAATGCACTGCAGGATAAAGAATGTCCTTACGAATCTTGAGAAGAACAACTTCTCCTCCGCCTATGTAGATACGAAGGAAGAGGCACTGACTCTCATAAAGACGATGGTTCCGGAAGGAGCATACACGGCAACAGGCGGTTCGATGACGCTTGTTGAAACGGGAATAATGAAATACCTCAAGGAGAAGACCGACTGGCATGAGGACTACAGGGATGCATACAGAGCCCAGTATTATCTCGCATCGGCAAATGCAGTCACAGACAGGGGGGAAATCTACCAGGTTGACGGCCGCAGCAACCGTATAAGCGCGATATCTTTCGGGCCGGAGAAGGTAATCCTCGTTGCCGGAATCAACAAGCTTGTCCCGACTCTCCGGGATGCCGTGGAGAGAGTGAAGAACAGTGCGTCTCCCGCCAATGCCATCAGGCTCTGCAAGGACACGCCGTGCGCAAAGCTGGGGCGCTGTGTGTCTCCTCTCTTCAGCGGGGAGAACATCCTCACTGACGGCTGCAGTACAGAGGAGTGCATATGCTCGAATGCCCTCATAATGAGACGGCAGAGAACAAAAGAAAGGGTATATGTAATCATAGTGGGAGAAGAGCTTGGTTACTGATACCCTCTATTTCCCGTACGAGGACGAAAAGTACAGACTCTTCGCCCTCTCCCTCTCTCCGACAGATACTCTGCCGAGAAAGGGAATAAGGATTCCCGTTCTCAGGAAGCTTGCAAAGTCGATATCTCCTGATGATATCGAGATAAGATACCACGAGGATGTGATCCTCAAGGGCCTCGCAATCGGAGGAGAGAAAACAGGGGCCGAGGAAAAACTCGATAAGCTCACCCGGCTGCTACCGTATCTCTCGTCATGGGACCAGACAGACACAATAGTCTCGGCATTCAGAGCGGAGGAAGAGGAAAGAGATGACTACTACAGGTACTTCTCGTCTCTTCTCGAAAGAAAGGAAGTCTTTCCGAAGAGACTCGGTATCGTATGGCTCATGACAAACAGAAAGCTCTACGGACAGAAAGAAGTCACCGACAGCATAATCAATGCCGACGACGAGGGAGAATACTACATCTCGATGGCAGTAGCATGGGCACTCTCGTTTCTCATCATCGATGACAGAGAGGTACTTTCCAGACTCGATGAAATAAGCGGAATAACAAGGAAAAGAACAATGCAGAAACTGAGGGACTCCTACCGCTTCAATCCTCGGCGGTAGTTGCGTCCGCGACCTTCTTGAGAGGCGAGAAACCCTTACCCATTACACTGTATGCCTCGTTGACGAAGACAAAGGCCTTGGGGTCACATCTGTTTATGATTCTCAGGAGTCTCTGGTACTGGTGGTTCTGTACAAGAACAAGAAGCATTTTGTGGTCCTGATGGGTATATACCCCGGTACCGGTGAGAATCGTTCCCGTCTTCTTGAGTTCCTTCACGACAGCATCCTCGATTTCCTTCATATTATCGGAAACGATATATACGGATTTGCTCTGCTTGGTTCCGAAGCCCGTGAGAACATAGTTGACCATATGTGATGAACATGCCATGCCGATGATGGAGAAGAGCATAGGCTCAAGGCCGATGAAATAACCCGAAGAGCCGACAACGATTACGTTGAAACAGAATGACACGGTACCAACCGCAATTGGAGTGAAGTGCGCAATCGACTGTGCGACGATATCTGTTCCGCCCGTGTTGCATCCCGCCTTCATCGTTATTCCGATACCGGAACCGAGAAGGACACCGCCGAAGAGAGCGGAAAGAAGAACATATACAGGTACAGATACATCAAGTATCCCCTCATAGTTTGTTATACGACCGATGGTCGTCATCCAGAACGAAAGAAGAGAAGATCCGATCAGAGTTTTGAGGCCGTATTTGATACCGAATACGCACATACCGAATATGATGAGAGGGATGTTTACACAAAGAGATGTGAAACCGATATCGAAACCGAAGAGGTTGTAGAGGATGTTGGCAACACCTGCAGCGCCTCCGCTCGTTATCTTTGCAGGGGTATAAAAAACAGTGATGCCGAATGCGGCGATGAACGGTCCGAAAATGAGATAGACGATGTCAGTCCAGTTGTGGATGATATGAGCGGATTTCTTCATAGCCCAATGATGATACAG
>CAVFYD010000013.1:0-41212 GCA_963626615.1 Sphaerochaetaceae bacterium | reverse complement strand
GCTTCCAGACATGCTCGAACTTCGAGTCGGGAAAGGCGGAATCGGTATTCATCGCAGGCCTCTTCGTGAAGTACGCCTCACAGTACGCGGAAATACTGAGACATCTCAAAAAGGAAGAGGAAGCGGAGGAAATCGAGAAAGAGATAAGAAAGATGACGGAGGCTGTCGAAGGCCCGGGCTGGGACGGAGAATGGTTTCTGAGAGCATATGATGCCTTCAGCGAGAAAGTCGGAAGCCGGGAATGCGAAGACGGCAAGATCTACATCGAACCCCAGGGCATGTGCGTCATGGCGGGTATCGGTAAGAACAACGGCATGGCCGAAAAGGCACTCGAGAGCACCAGGAAATACCTCGACAGCGAGGAGGGAATCATCCTCGTGCAGCCGCCTTACAGTGAATACCACCTCAACCTGGGTGAAGTCTCCTCCTACCCCCCGGGATACAAGGAGAACGCGGGTATCTTCTGCCACAACAACCCGTGGGTAAGCTCGGCAGAAGCATGCCTCGGACACGGAGAGCGGGCATTCGAAATCTACCGTAAGATTTCCCCGTCATACAACGAGGACAGAAGCGAGATAAGGAAAACTGAACCTTACGTCTACTGTCAGATGGTAGCGGGACGTGACGCCCCGAACAGAGGAGAGGGAAAGAACAGCTGGCTCACAGGCTGTGCAGCCTGGACATTCGTCAACGCAAGCCAGTTTCTCCTCGGCCTCACTCCCCGTCTCGAGGGCTTTGAAATAAATCCTGTGCTTCCGAAGGAGATAAACTCCTTCACAGCAGAGAGGAGAATCGGAAAGAGCACGCTTCACATAAAGGCAAGAAGAGGAAAGGCATACTCCCTCACTGTCGACGGAGAAAAAACAGACGGCCGCATTGTCAAGCTTGACGGCAGGAAGGACATCTTCATCGAGGTCGAATATCTCTGAGTACTGGCGTCATCCGGCCCCGCCGACTGCATTCCTCGAAGAATGCACCCCATAGCAGCCAGCAAGCTTCAATCATGAATCAGTCCCGCCTGTTTCGGAAAGCAGGCGAGACTTTTTTGATTTATCCGGAATGGACAGAAGCGCCTTCCTATCCAGCGTGACATCAAACAGGAATCTGAGAATCACTGTAAATTCCATATAGTCCGCAGATGAAGGCGGACACCATTGTGTTCGCTTGCCAGGATTCCTATGGAAGTGATACTTCCTTCTTACTTCATGGCACAGGACAGCAGAAGCTGAGCGTAATGAAAACAAAAGGGCTGCAACGGGGGATTATGTTGCAGCCCACAAAGGAGGGATTGAAGAAAAAACAATTTATATTCGCTTTTCTTGACTATAAGATATCCGGTTTCCGTGATGGAATCTTCATGTTTTCCTGTATTAATTGTTAAGAATTATGTAGCTCAAGTGAAGACAGGCAATACAAAAGGAATCAGCTCCTTTTCTCCTCTCTCTCAGCTCTTTTCATCATCAGAAGAAGGCCGGAGAACATCCATATACCCGAGAGGCTTATCCAGGAGTATGTGACTGCGTTCACCCATGCCCTGTTACCCAGTAAATTCAGGAGCATCACAACAATCATCATGACGGGAAGGGAGAAGATCCAGCACCACCTCGGGTATGGCGTATAGCCTTTGATAAAAGAGGCTATCTGTGCCCACGAAAGAATCACAAAGGATAAAGCAAAGAGGATAAGGGACGGAAGAACAAAATAGAGTGCCGAGGACCTTACAGCCTCCTCCCCGACTCCGCGCCTCAGAAGAAACCCCAGAGCGCATACAGGAACATGAAAACCGCAGGCACCGAACATCATCCAGCCGAATATTCCCGTGCGGTAAAGATGCGCATAATGTCCCGAATAAGGCACTATGAGGCGGTATATGCCGAAAAACGAGAGTCCTTCCAATGTGATTCCGAAGAGTCCCGACAGCGAGGAGAAGAAAAGCTCTCCTTCAGAAGCCGAAACATACAGAATCCTGATGATGCCGGTTTTTGTTTCGTCCTGTATTCCCCAGCCGAGAAGCATGTCTGAAACGAAAACAAGAAGAGATGAAAAGAGCCCGATTGCAAGCAGCTTCCTGATACGGTTCCAGTCAAGCTCCCTCTTTATCCCGATGTCGTTGAAGTCTTCCATAAGTTAGTCTCCACTTACTCCTATTCTACAGAAACATCACCAGTACGGCAACAGAGCATCCTGCAGCATCGCGGGAAATCGGGGAGAAGACTAACCATGAAAGCAGGCCTCATCGCATTGAGGTGCTTCCACTCCTCTATCTTCTGATGATATCTGGAACACGTTCTTCCATGTACTCTTCGCGTACTGAGGCTACTCGGGAAGCATGTTCGCATGTCATTCAAAAAGCAAGTTCAGAGCAAGTTCGGAACATGTTCCAGAAGAAGTATAGAAACCGGTCACTCTTGATACACAAAAAGAGAGTATAAGTTCAAAGTGAATTACAACGGATTTACAGTGTTTCATGGAAAAAAAGAAATCTCTCTGAGCTAACTTTCCGTCTTCTTTATAAGGCTTATCCGATAATAAGCCATTGCTTTTCTCATTGAGGGTATCAGACTCAGACAGTGTCCCCAGTCACGAAGTCTCCTCCATCATCCTCCTCTCTTCATCCGTCAGAGGATACTTTTCAAAAAGATCCGGCCTCAGTCTCTTCGTATCCTTCAGCGCCTCTATGTGCTTCCACTCCTCTATCTTCTGATGGTTCCCGCTGAGAAGGATATCTGGAACACGTTCTCCCATGTACTCGACGGGCTTCGTGTACTGCGGATACTCAAGAAGTATGTTCTCGTGGCTCTCCTCCTCCGTCGCACCGTCACGTATGACGCCGTCGAGAAGCCTCACGATGCTGTCGACTATCACCTCCGCAGCAGTCTCACCGCCGGAGAGTACGTAGTCCCCGATTGAGATCATGTCGTCAACATGGTTCTCGACGCGTCTGTCGACACCTTCATAGTGGCCGCAGATCAGGACTATGTTCTCCTCCTTCGAGAGTTCTCTCGCCTTCTTCTGTGAATATACCTCACCCTTCGGAGACAGAAGGATAACCCGGCTTTTCTCGCTGCTGTTAGCCTGTAAAGCCTTCATTGTGGTGTCAAAACGGAGAATCATGCCGTTGCCGCCACCGCAGGGGGAATCGTCTATGTGTCTGAACGAACCTCCGGCATATGGCTTGATATCTACAACGTTTATATTTGCTATACCCTTCTTCACTGCTCTCTCGACGAGGGGCATCTTCAGAAAGGATTCGAATACGCCGGGGAATATTGTGAGAACTGTAATATCCATTGTCACAGTTTAAGAAGCTTTCAAACCAAAAACAACACCTCAATCCTGAACGTTTTCAGGGTTGATCTCTCTATTTCTCTGAACGGGTTCCCGATGCATATGATACCGGAGTCATTTCATCATCAGATGGCCAGTATGCTTCCGGCTTATCACTGCTCCAGACTCTTAAGTGCTTCTATAACCAGGCTGTACTCAGCTTCGAGAAAAGGCATTGAGGCCTTAGCCTCCGCGATGGCACCGCCGCGGAGAAGTTCGGTTACGGCCGAAGCCTTTTCATAGAGACGCTGGAAGCCGAGGGTTCCCGAGACTCCCTTGAGCGTATGGGCAGCACGGAATGCAGTATCTCCGTCACCTTCGTCAAGCGCAGTGATCAGACTCGAGAAGCTCTCGTCCGACAGAAACTTCGTCACGAAACGTACGACGAGGGCGGGATTGCCCCCGAGACGCACAATTACATCATCTGCATCCGAACCGACGGATGCGAAAAACTCTCTCAGATTACTCATTCTTAATCTCCAATCTTCTCTCACGTCAGTGAGATATCACCCTTTTGTACAGACTCGCCTTTGCAGTGAAGCGAAACTGCCCCCCCCCCGTTTTTTCGCTCAGGATTGCCTGCAGTGTCCTTTCAAGCACCGTCATGTCGATAGGTTTTGCCACATGAGCGTCCATACCGGCACTGTAGCACTCCTCGACATCAGAACTGAATGCATTCGCAGTCATGGCTATGATGGGGATTGTTCTTCCGAGCGGATTATCGCCGCAGCGGATTAAGCGTGTAGCATCGAGACCGTTCAGATTAGGCATCTGAACATCCATGAGGATGGCATCATAATCACCGCTCCTTACGGATGCGAACGCATCCACGATTGCCTGTCCGTCCGGGCAGACTGTACACGTTGCATTGTGCAGGCCCAGGAGTGCCTCGAGAATCTCTGCGTTGAGTGCATTGTCCTCTGCCGCGAGGAATCGTCTACCGTTCAATATGGAGTGCAGACTCTCATGCTCGGTGCTTGATTCCTCCGTACGGGCAGAACGGAATGCAATTACGAGGTTCTCGTAGAAGAACGGACGCGCGATGACACCGTCGACGCCGCTCTCGTCAAGTGCAAGGCTCACGCTCTCACGGTGTGCAAAGTCACAGCAGAAGAGCATCTTGGCATCCGGTGACGCCTCTCTCAGTTTTTTCCCGCTTTCCCTCAGGGTATCCATATCGATGTCACCCGAGATTATGACTGCGTCCGTCCTCCTGCCCGGGAGGAAGGAGACAGCCTCATTCAGAGTGGACACCACACTGAGGCGCGTAGAAGTTTCCCTGAGTGCCGCCTTCACGTTGTTCACGAGAGCATCGTCATCACTTATCAGGAGAACGCTCTCCGGAGCGTCATCCTCCTCCGCCGCCGTGTCAATCGGCATGTTAAGAGACACATCGAAGCGGCTTCCCTTTTCGACTTCGCTCTCCACCGTAATGGTTCCGTCCATAAGATCCACCAGGCTCTTTGTTATGCTCATTCCGAGTCCCGTTCCCTGAATCTTGTTCGTGGTTGAGCTCACTTCACGTGTGAACGGTTCGAATATATGTTCCAGGAATTCCTTCTTCATGCCGTGACCGTTGTCGATAACGGAAATGAAGAGTGTTGCATGGTCTGGAACAGTACACGGCCTTTCCTCGATTTCAAAGCGGACAGAGCCTCCGGATGGGGTATATTTCACCGCATTCGTGAGAAGATTGAGCAGAATCTGACGCAGCCTTATGCTGTCACCGATAAGATATTCGTGAGAAACTTCCTTCACCGTGACTGTGAATTCCTGTCCCTTCTCGCTGCATTGGGAACGGATGATGCTCTCGACCTGTCCAACCTGCTCTGCAAGCTTTAACGACGAAGGATTGAGATGAACGTCGCCGGATTCGATCTTGCTCATATCGAGGACGTCATTGATGAGGCCGAGCATATAGGAGCCTGACTGCTGCAGTTTCCTGATGTAATACCTGAGGCCTTCGGGATTATCAGTCTCGTGTTCCATAAGGCTCGTCACACCCATGATGGCGTTCATAGGTGTGCGGATATCATGCGACATGTTGGCAAGGAACTGGCTCTTTGCCTTTGTAGCCTTCTTTGCTTCACCGAGAGCGGCCTGGGTCTTCTTCTGCTCCTCTTCCAGTTTTTTCCTGCTGCTCTCCTGCACGGCGATTATCTTGCGGCTGTGCTGGATGCGTGAAAGGAAGATGAATAACACAGCCATCAGAATAATAAGTACGGCGATGACCATGAGGAACAGATTCAGGAGGGATGACACCATATCGGAAGCACTGACGGCGACATCGGAAGCAGCCATCAGAAGCAGTGCAGCCCAGTCGTAGTCAGGAAGCCGGTCATAGACAAGATAGAATCTCTTTCCGTTGATGATTACATCGGTACAGACCGTTCCCGAAGGATATCCCTTCTCGATTACGGCGGAAAAACTCTCCATGTGGGGATAGATCTGCCCTTCCATGCTGTGATAGATGTTCTTTCCCGCCAGGTCGACATTCTCAAGTTCTCCGTCGGATGAGAGTACAACGCCGTCGTAGTTGAAGATGTATGCCACGTTACGGCCCTCGAAGGCACTTGAATGGAAGAACGGCTGCATGTCGCTCATAGCTCTCAGAAGCACAAGATAGTTGATTCTGTTACCGTCAACCGTTATGTCTTCATCAATCATGACTGCGAAGGCCATGTAGACTTCATCATCGAGCCAGTTGGAGATGAGGAAGCTCTGTTCCTTCACGCCCGAAAGTCTGTCGAGCCCCGTCCACATTCCCTGACGGCCTTCATCCGTATAGTAGCGGCCGTCCTCCGTTATCGCACGGAAATACATTGTCTTGCCGACAGGGGAAAGATCCTCTTCGGAGTGTCTGATCAGAGAGGAAAGCTCTTTCTGCGTCACATTTCCCGCTGCATTGAGTGAAGCCGAAAGCTTTTCGAGATATCCCCACTGGATGTCAATCTGGACATTCAGCTTCTCGAAAAGCTGCGTGCTTATCTCCTCAAGCTGGTAGACGGATTCCTGATACATCTTCTCTGACGTGTACTCACGCAGAAGGTACATACCAAGAAATGCAAAGAGCACCACAAGGACGCAGAGTCCCGCTGCAAGAAGGACTCTGGATGTCGATGCGGTATTCCGCTCCGTTTCTTTCATCGGCTCTTACTCCTTTCAGAATCCTCGGGACTGCACAAGTGAGTCATCAAGTGTCTCACCTGATACCACTCCGACCTTCAGGAGGTACTCCTTTGCGGCATCGAGTCCCACGATTCCTGTGTCATTGAGGCCGAGCGTACTCTTCTCGCTCTTGTTGTAGCCGCAAACGACGACAGTATAGGTCTTCTCATCATCAAGAGGCTCCCCGTCGGCAGTCATGAATACATACGGATAGTGTACGCCGGTATTGCGGGTGTCCGCACCTTCCTCTGCCATTCTCTTTATTTCACTTCCGGTGCGTTCGAGTGTCAGCAGTGTGTCATACCAGCCTGTCGGAAGGAAGATCGTTATATATTCTTCAGTCATTTCTCCCGGTAGAACGGCACCGTTTGCTCCGTAGCTGTTCTCCATCAGCGCGTGGATTCCCGGCGTGTAGACATTATAGGAGATGAGAGCCGCATCCGCATCCGTCGCTTCCATGAACATCTGGCCGGAAAGCTGGGCAGCCTGGACGGTATCGAGCATCTCGGTTACCGTTGCGTAGCTTGTAACTCCCTCCTCTCTCAGTTTCATCTTGGTGCTGTCCAGTACCGCGAGCGCCTCTTTTCCTGTAATCTCACCTTTTATCCAGCTCAATACAGCCTCGCCGAATGACACGAGGTATGCATCCCAGCCCGTATATACCATATTCATTGCAAAGCCGCGGCTCACTTTTTCCGATGCCTCGGCATATGGAGAATCAGAGGAGACAGTAAAGCCCTTAATCGAGCACATGTTGGTGGAGCTGTCACCGTTGAGTGCAAGGTATCCCTCATTCGTGGAGAGTACCTCGAGCACATGAAGAGCGTCCTCGAGCTTCTGCTCGTTACCCTTCTCGCCGAGTTCCCTGCTCAGGCCGTAGAAGCGTGTCGGGCTTGTTATGTACGTGTTGTTTTCACCGTCTTCCGAGAACCAGGGAAGAAGTATGTATCTGTCGCCTGTTCCGTCCGCATTCTGCGTGAACTGCTTGACGGTGCCGATCAGGAATGCGGTGTTGCCTGCGGTGAAGTCACCGAGAGTTGCGGTATATTCCGCACTCTCTTCATTACTGACTATGAGGCCGCAGTCAATCCACTTCTGGAAATACTCCACACATGAAAGAAGGTTCTCGTTGTCGCTTGCCCATGTGTCGCTGTCGGTGTCGACGAACGATGTCCTCCATCTTCTGCCTTCGACGGAATTCATGAATTCACTGGCACAGACATTGAAGAAATACTGGAATGCGGATCCGGGGAGGTCCAAGAGGCATGCCGATACCTTGATGCCCTTTTCCCTGAGGGCCGGAATCGTCACCTCACGCATTTCCCGGAAGCTCGTCGGAACTGCGATGCCGTTACGCTCGAGAAGAGAAAAATTACAAAGGAACCCCGTGATGCTGAAATCGAACGGAAGGAGATAGATACCGCCGTCCACGATGTACTCCGAGAGTCTTGCGTCGTTGTAGAGTTCCGTTACTTCATACGAACTCAGATCAAGAAGATTCTCCTTCTGGTACCTGCTGTCCCATGCCTGCGTTGTCGAGTAGATATCGGGCATGATACCGGTCTCCAGCTGCTGCTTGCAGAATGCCGACATGTTGCGTCCCCTGTAGGGTTTGATCTCGACGTTTATCTCGGGATATTTCTCGCTTACAAGTTCAATCAGCGCCGAGTAATCACGCTGTGCATTCATGAGTGTGACACTCACGTGCTCCGCGGGCGTGGTATCAGACGCAGCTATTTCCTCACTGATGCCTCCGGCAATGAGTGACATAACCGAAAGTGCGAGCAGTACAGATACTATCAGACTCCTTTTTATCATATGCAGTCTCCTCCTCAAGTCCTTTCATCTTTCGTCAGGAGCCGTTCTTTTACAGGTAACGGCCTCTTTTCTCAATCGTTAACAGTGAAAGATGCAGAGGCATGATGGCAATACACAGCCGTATAAAGCAGAAACTCCCCCTATAGCGTCATTTCTGCGGCATACGCCCCGTATCATGACGGTCTCTCAAGCTTCTGTGATTCATGTGTTGTCGTAAAGTGCCATCGGCGTTACGTCTTCCCGGTCTCTTTCATCTTGCACTGCATTCTCCTCAGGCAGAGGCGTACACTTATCCTTATTTTTAAGACCGGGCAACAGTTACCCCATACATCTCCCTTCAGCTTGCCATTATCAGAGGAAAATGTTGTGATTGCAACGGAAGTTTGATTATTTAACAATTTTCTTTGCCGTTTCTTTGCCGACATAACGGGCATTTCAGGAAGCGTCATTACCTCTTATCTGCACTGTCATTTGGGTAAAACAGCATAGAGAAAGGGAGAAATCATCATTCATCTCATGCTTTCTGTCGCAGCTGAGAGTGAATATCAAAATAAACCTTTATCTTTTCATAATTATTTTCTAGAATTACTGCACAATAAATTATAAATCCTTGAAAAGTTTGAGGTTTAAAGAAAAAAATGAAAAGAGTTGTAACTATCCAGGATGTTTCATGTATCGGAAAGTGTTCGCTTACAGTTGCTCTTCCGATTATCTCAGCAATGGGCACAGAGACTGCCATCATCCCGACAGCTGTACTCAGCACACATACGGCTTTTCACGGAGGATTCACATTCCGTGACCTCACCGAGGATATAGTTCCCATTCTCAATCACTGGGAAAAGGAGAAGTTCGAATTCGACGGCATATATACAGGTTACCTGGGGTCTCTTGAACAGATAGACCTCATGAAAGATCTCATCAGAAGATTCGGTTCCTCCGATAAGACCGTCAAGATTGTCGACCCGTGCATGGCCGACGGCGGCAAGCTCTACCCGGGTTTTGACGAGAAGTTCGCACGCCACATGGCAACGCTCTGCAGAGAGGCTGACATCATCCTCCCCAACCTTTCAGAAGCATCATTCCTCCTGGGAGAGAAGTACCTCTCGGGCGGCTACAGCGAAGACGACATCAAGTCTCTCATGAAGAGACTCTCGGCTCTCGGCGCAAAGACCGTGATTCTCAAGGGCGTGGCATTCGACGAAGACCAGAAGGACCTCAAGGGCGTCAGGGGCAAGATCGGTATCTGTTCATATGACAGTGTAAGCGGAAAATACTCATGGTACTTCCATAAGAAAATCTCCACTTCCTTCCACGGCACCGGCGATATCTTCGCATCCGTATTCACAGGTGCTCTCATGAAGGGATTCAGCATCGAGAAATCTTATGCCCTTGCAGGAGACTTCGTCGTGAAGGCCATAGAGGAGACTCTCTCTCACGAGAACTACAACACATACGGCGTCGATTTCGAAGCTGTCATTCCATATCTTCTGAAGGAAATGGAAAACAGAAAGTAATCTTTACCGTTCCGTACAGGTCAGGGCTCTCCTTCCGGGGAGCCTTTTCGATTGACCGGAAGAGAGGAAAAAGCGAATATAAGGCCGTGTCAGACTCAGGTGTAATCATCATCGGAGGCGGTGCCTCCGGTCTCATGCTGAAGAATCTTATCCCATCTTCCCGTCTCATCGAGAAGAACAGTCAGTGCGGCCTCAAGCTGCTGATTACCGGAAGCGGTGCATGCAACATCACCCATGACGGGGAAGTGAAGTCTTTCGTCACTCACTACCAGGGAAAGAAGAACTTCGTGTCTCCTGCCATCTGTTCGTTTCCGCCGGAGAGAATCAGGACTTTCTTCTCCACTCTCGGAGTCGAAACATACATCCGTGATGACGGCAAGGTATTTCCATCCTCGATGAGGAGCACGGACGTGAGGGACGCACTTCTCGCTACCGGAGAGGGAATACTCTATGACACCACTGTCTTATCGGTAAGAAAGGAAGACGGAATCTTCACTGTAGAGACCGCCAAGGGGACATTCAAGTCCGGAATACTCGTGATTGCAACCGGAGGAAAGACATACCCCAAGACCGGCTCCACAGGCGACGGCTACACCTTTGCCTCAGCATTCGGGCACACGGTTGTCCCCACACATCCGGCACTTTCCCCCATAAAGCTGAGTGCTGACACAACACCTCTTGAAGGAGTCTCTCTCGAAAGTGTCACCCTTAAAGCAGGAAAAGAGAAAAGAACGGGAGCGATAGTATTCACACGACGGGGAATAGGAGGCCCTGCGGCAGAGAACATCTCGCACTTTCTCCCAGAGAAGACGGCGCTTACGATAAGCTTTCTCCCGTCCTTCGATGCGGATGACATAAAGAAGGAGAACGGGAAGGCTGGAGTTCTCACTTCCCTTCACCGAATCACAGCTTTGCCTTCATCTCTTCTGGAGTATCTTTTCCCCTCTCTCAGAAAAAAGAACACAGCTTCCGTTACCAGGGACGAAATGAAATCAATCAAGGAAAAGCTGACAGCATGGCGCGTTACGGCCGAAGCCGATTCCTCTCTGGAAAGAGCCATGGCCACATCAGGCGGTATAGACACAGCTGAAGTGAACGCAAAGACAATGGAATCGAAGAAAGTGGAAAACCTTTATTTCACAGGCGAGGTTCTCGACGTCGACGGGGAATGCGGAGGATACAATCTCTCATTCGCATTCGCTTCCGCTTATCTTGCAGCTGAGGATATCAGGAAGAGAATCTGACTCTTCCCCTCTCCTCACCCGACCAGAACCTGTCGAATGTGAAAATCATGAAGGAATCGGGGGTGAAAGCATAATCAAGGTCGACACTGCTCAGATATTCCATACTCGGCACGAAACATTCAGGCCTTATATCCCGATTGGCAACCGTAATGTGAGGTGTGAACTTTTTCTCGTTCTTAAGAGTTATTCCAGCGCTTCTGAGGCGGAGAGAGACTTCCGTTTGAAGAGCCTCAAGGCTTCGGCTTCTTTCGACGTGAGCAAAGATTGTGCGCTCCCCGAAAGCTCCCCATCCGGAAACATGAACTCTCACTTCAGGGACCGTAATGTCCGAAAGGATTCTCCTTATCTCGGAGAGAGGCTTCTCCGAATAGAACGGAGGGACAAGTGTTATATGGGCTTCCGTTCTCATGCCGCTGCGGTTTCCCCATCTCTCACGCATCCACATCCTGGCTCCATCAACTGTGTTCTTCAGTTCCGGTGGAAGTGTCACCCCGACAAAATAGTTGTCACTTATCCTGAGCACAATAATTCTCCCTGAGTCTTCTGAAAGCCGTGTCAACGTAGATCTTGTGTGCAATTGCGACGATGAGCTTCTGCAGAAGTTCCTCCTCCGTCGACCTGCTTTCGTCTCTCTCCGAATCCTTTCTCTTTATACCGAACACATCGAGAAGAATAGTCTCGAACTCTCTCTTGAAATATTCATAGGATTTCTGCACCGTGTGGCCGTTGTCCTTCTGGAGATTTATAAGAAGCTGTATATCATCAAGTGACGCAACGTTCTTGCACAGTGCAATGAAGAGGAGATAGCAGATCATCTCCCTCGAGTACTGCTTCTTCACCGGGTTCGGAATGAGTTTCTTCTTGACGTAGTTGCTTATCATGGATTCCGTGATTCCGAAGCCCAGGAAGGGCTCGAGATATCTGTTGATGTAGGTCGCAGCCTGATTGAGATAAAGGCCGACGTCGGGTATCTCCGAAAATGACGGAAGGTGGTATCCGGCGATGGAGGCAATGTCTTTTTCATCAAGTTCAAGTACCATATGTCACCTCAAAAACTTTTCACAGGTTTTTAAAAAACTCTTGACAGGTTATCTGAGGAGATGTTAACTATACACAAGTTTTTCAAAAACCGATTACAAGGTTGTTATACAACCATCTACGGTTATTTGCAAGGAGGAAGTTATGGTTATCAACATTATGGTACCTCAGACAAAGGAAAAGCCGCATTTCATCGTCAAGGACAGGCTGAGTGCACTGTCGCACTTTCTCGGCTTCATTGCCTCGATAATCCTATCGCCCGTTCTTCTCATAAAGGGAGCCCTGGATTCGAGAAGTCTTGTCGAACTCGTTTCATACTCTGTCTTCACATTCAGCATGATACTTCTCTACGGTGCATCAAGTGCCTACCACAGCTTCAATCTGGGAAATGAAAAGAACAGGAGACTCAGAAAACTCGATCACATGAGCATCTCCGTCCTCATTGCGGGAACATACACTCCGCTCTGCGTCACGACACTGAGAAACTGCGGCGGAATAAAACTCCTTGCAGTTATCTGGACTCTTGCTCTTCTCTCGATAATCTTCAAGGCCTACTGGGTGACATGTCCGAAGTTCGTCTCTTCCGTCATCTACATAGCGATGGGCTGGGCATGTGCTCCGTACCTCTCACGGCTTTATACTCTTCTTACATCCGGAGGATTCAGAATGCTCCTTCTCGGCGGCATCTTCTATACGGCAGGAGGAATAATCTACGCATGCAGAATTCCTGTACTCGAGAGAAACAGGGAGTTCAGAAGCCACGAGCTTTTCCACCTCTTCATACTGGCGGGAACGCTCTTCCACTATCTGATGATTTATCTTTACATTGCATAAATTAACGGGGCTGACGAAGCCCCGTTATTCTTTATGCCGTCAGAGATTCAGTTAATACCAAGCCCGACCGTCACACTCGACATCCTCTGATAGAACCACTGTGTGGCACTCACTCTTCCGTTATGGTAATAAGCCTCAATCCTGACAGTTCTTCCGGCAACGATGTCCCCGATTTCCAGACCTCCGCCGACTGTGATTTCATACTCCCAGGGATTATCCTTGCTGTATCCTCCTATCTGGTGCTTCGTCTGTCCGTCCTGATGAAGCTGCAGATCCGCTGCGGCAAATACTGCACCGAATCCCACGTTGAGCTTCCATTCAAGCCCGAAGTGCACTCTCCATGCCTTGTATGTGCCGTTTGATGTACGCTTGCTCTCCTCCTCGGCTTCCTTCTGGGCAGACGGAATATTCTCGTTGTTGCCTATTCTCTCGATGAGCGTGATGGTATCTGAACTGACCTTCGTTTCATAGTCTGCAGGAACATGGACGAACGGTCTCAGCCAGCTCGGATTCTGCGGCAATTCCGCTTCTCCATATACCCTGAAGCCCCACGGCAGGTCAGCAGACACGCCCAAAAGCCAGGAATTGTCCCTCACATATTCGACAAGACCTGCGAGGTAGTACTCTTTCGTGGAGTCTGCATCGGAGTGCGTCTTCGCATAGTCGAAGAGATAGCTTGATTCTCCATAGCGCTTTGTGAAATTCACATTGTTATATGCATAGAAGTCCTTCAGGATTTCATCACCATAATGTCCGGAGAAATGATGCATTCCGAAACGGACGGTAACGGCATCTGCAAAGCGCAGTGAACCGCCGAAGAAGTACGAGCCGTCAAAGTCGAGGCAGTCGGCCCCGCTGAACGTCGTGAAGAGGTCGTTGATGTAACCTGCAAGATTGAACTCCGCATCGATTGAAGGAATCCAGTCCTTACCTTCAAAGCGTACCCTGCACAGTCCGACGGAGACTGCAGTCTTCATATTCACGTACTTGTTGTTGCCTTCCTTCTGTCCCGACTCATCATACGGAATGAGTGAATAGAATGCCCTGTCTTCCCTGTTTCCTGCCGGATCATGCTCGATGACAATCGCATCAATACTGTTGGGCCTCTTGTCACTCTCCAGTGCCATCTGGACATGGAGATGAGACGTATAGCCGTACGGATCGGCCGCAGATTCCTTATAAAGCGGTTCATCCGGTACGAGGGTGAACGAGAACAGTCCGTCGGAGAATACCGGGAACAGAACAAGTGCAGTCAGAAGCAGTGCAATAATCTTCTTTTTCATGTAATCCTCTTTTTCTATCTTTCTGGCAATGTGGCTTTCTTACTGTACGAAAACTTCAGATGCGGATTCTTTCTCAGCTCGAAGCAGTACTGTCTCAGACGAGCAGACCACTGCTGATCTGTCACATCAGTGCTGAGGAGAGAGGGATCTATCGTGTCACCTATGACGACGCGTATGGTCTTTCCGCTGAGACGGAACATCTCGTCAACGAGGAAGATAGTCTCTATCGAAGTCTTTATATGCAGAATACGTCTGAATTTCGTCCATCGGTGCATTCTTCTGCTGAGCTGGCCATCCGTATAGAAGACGACGACAGGCATATTGTTCTTCTTCGCTATCTTTATGAACGATGCCTTCCAGTCATAATCGAACACCTCTCCTATACTGAGCATTCTCGAGCAGTAACCTGCAGGATATATGAGCAGGGACGTCTGGTTCTGAACGGCGTTATAGAGCGTACTCACTGCCTTCTTGTTGTACACGCACGTCTCCCCCAGCGGCTTGATGAATTTCAGGAATGACTGTGCAACCAGACGGCTGTCCGGGAAGTAACGGTGAATCCAGTCAAAAAGAAGCATGGCCTCAGGACCTCCGTACGGATGATTCGATACGAACATCACACTCTTGCCGGACAGGGCTTTCAGGGCTTCCACATCACCGTCAAATTCAAGCTTCAAATCGAGATGTTCGACAACGGCATCGAGAAAATCCTGCGGAGAGTCATCATTGTGCTTCTCGAAGAAAGCATTAAGGTCATCGAGATGAAGAAGCTTCTCGAATGCCCTGTAAAGAAACCCGGGTATGATTTTCCCGAGTTTCGGACTGACTCTTGCCGCCAGCGCCTTTATGCTTATCGGGGAGTATTTCTTCTCCGAAACGTTATCATCCATTGCCGTAAACCATCCCTGAAAGTCTGACTATTGCAATCAGACTGTTACAATTATAACCCGTGTTTGGAAACCGGCAATAAAAATCATACGTCAGACAGAATCAAGTCCCAGCTTCTCGATATCATTCTCGATGCTCTTGAGCCACATGGAATATGACACGTTCTCCATCTCCCCCAGTCCGCTTCTTGTGTAACTTTCCGCATATACCCGTCTGATATCATCATCCGTGATATTCACAGCCTCAACTGCAGTCAGGTCTCCAAGAAGCGAAAGGAGATCCTCTCTCCCCCTGTTCATTCTCACCCATACCACGGCAAGTGCAAATGAAACGGGGGATGCCTCGATGAGACGGACAGATACGGGAGCCTTCTGGCCGAGGTAATCATCAGTCGAATCGAAGGTCACGAGAATCGGGTAGACATTCCGCCTCTTCAGTGTCGTCTGGTAGTACATCCAGTCGAGAAGAAGCGAGGTATCATCCTCGCCACCGCGTTCGATGTGCGTCAGTGTGATGGCGCAGCGTCCGCTCGGAGTATGGGCGTCGACAAGCACGAACGGATGATAGTAGCCGAAGCGCTCCCTGTCGAGTTCGAACTCCTCGACTCCGTCCACGCAGAAATCCCCGTCGAGGACGGTGTTGATGATTCTCTGTGTCAGAGTCCTGTCAAGAGTGAAGAATGACGAAAAGAGTTCGTCGGAAAGAATGCTGAATCCTGTTTTAGATAGTGTTTTCATTTTATGCTCCATACTCTTTAAGACAGAATTTCTCCTGAAATTGTCAAAAAAAGTTGAAGTCCGGATTGTAAAATTTACAGAATTCTGGAGACAAAGGGCTTTTCTGATGAGAGAAGGGCCATTTTCTGATGAGGAGACAGAGCTTCAGGAACACATAAAATGTCTGAAGCAGAAAAAGAGAAGATAGGATCTGCTTTCGGCGTCTTGAATCCGGGACAGGCCAGTCGGAGAGAAGAGTCGTGGAGTATGGAAAACTGGAATCCCCTGAAGATTTCGGGGGCTGCAATGATGAAATCACATAGCTTTCCGGAGAAAACGTCCCTGCATTCTTATGAAACCTCCCGGGGAAACGGGGACGCACTTTCCCCTCCTGGCTGAAGAATTCAGATTATTCTGTATCCGGGACACTCTTCCCAGGAAAGAGTTCCCTTCGACACAAACTCTGTCATGCTGCCGATGAGAAATGATGATATCTTCTCATCCTCCGGCGTGAAGTTTCTCCACGACAAGGAAAGCGTCCCGAATGTGTACCACAGATCTGCGGAATGGAAAGGAGAGATGCCATCAGGCGGAAGATGATGAGAAAAAAGATAGCACCAGCCTCGCCCCGTTCTTCTTCCGAGAAAGGCGATTGACGAAGAGAGAAGCTTCTCTCCTCCGATATCATCCCCGGTCACTCCCATGAGAACGGGAAAGCCGTCGAAAAGACCTTTCTCAAAAGCATCATCTACTGTGTACGGGAGTACGTCGCCGTCAAGAAGAGGAGAGAACGGAAATGAAAGATGAAGCCTCTCTCTGAGGTACGTCTGCATCTCGTCCTGGAGAGCAAGTATGGCCGGCACTGTCATATCCACTATATCAGAATGGAGAATTCCCCTCTCACAAAGGAAGTTCTCCGTCTCTCTTTCAATATCTTCACGCCTCCCTTCCAATACGGGAAGAGGACCGCCGGGGCCTCCGCTGCTCATGAGAATTACAGAATACGGCTTTGCTTCAAGAAGCGGAGAAGAGAGGAGGAAAAGGATGGAAAGAGCGCCTGCACTCTGTCCCATGAGGCTTATTCTGGAATCATCTCCACCGAACGAGGCTATGTTTCTTCTTACCCATTCGTATGAAAGAGCCTGATCCCGAAGCCCAAGGTTGCATTTCTCTCCCTTGAGTGCTGCATAGCCCAGAAGAGCAAGTCTGTATGCTGCCGTGACAAGAATTACCCCTCTCTTCGCCCATTCTCCTCCGTCGAATTCGTCCTCATACGGCCAGCCGTGATCATAGGCCCCGCCATGGATGAAGAGAACAACAGGAAAAGGTCCGCTGCCGTCAGGTACCCAGATATTAAGAAATAGACTGTCCTCCGCCGTTTCCGGAAGTCCTGACTGATAGAACTCCCTTTCATAGAATGATCCCTCAAGAGGAGGAAGCTGCGGCATTACCGGGGAAAAATGAAGGGCATCAGCTGTACCTTTTTTGGGGGACTCAATGACAGCAGGAGAAAAGCGTCTTTCAATGCGGCCGTATCTTATTCCCCGAAAGACAGAGTAGCCGTCCTTCCTCTCTCCCCTGTAACCTGCCTTCTCTATTGTCATCATATCTCTGCCTCTCCTCGGAACGGAAAAGGCACCCGGAATCCGGATGCCTTTCTGTCAGTTCTGCTCTTTTGCCTGTCTGGCTTCACTTCTCATCTTCTGGTAGTTCTGCCTTGCCTTCATTGCAGCCTGCGGAGTCACCATCGTTCCCGGTCCCGCTATACAGCCGCCCGGGCAGCACATGATTTCAACCAGGTCCGCTTCAGGCGGAAGCTTCGACCAGAGCTTCATGGTTCTCACAACCTTTGCGTCGATTCCGTTTATTGAAAGAACCCTGTACCTGTCCCTGTCTTCGACACGGCTGAGAACACAGCCTGCAACTCCGCCCGAGACTGCGAATTCCCTGCAGTCGGAGAATGACGAACAGGACTCATCATCCCAGACAAGCGGCATCGAGGATACGTCGATATTCTTTGCTGCCAGAATTGCTGCAAGTTCGCTGTAGGAGATTACCCTGTCTATCGTATCTGGATAGCGTGTTGCGGCCTCGTAGCGCTTTGCGACACAAGGGCCGACGAAGACAACCTTGTAGCCGGGGAACTTCTCCCTGCAGATGTAGGATGTGTACCCCATCGGGGAAAGCGTTGTCGAGATATGGTCCTTGAGCTGCGGGATATGCTTCTCCACAAGCGTGAACCATGCAGGGCAGCAGGATGTTGCGAGGAAACCTTTACCTTCCTTCGTTCTCTCCACAAGCTCTGAAGCCTCCTTCTCGGCTGTAATCTTCGCGCCCTCGGCAACTTCAATCACCTCCGTAAAGCCGGCAGCCTTCATTGCAGCCTTGATCTGTTCGAGGGATCCCGGAAGCTGGCCTTCGATTGCCGGGGCAATCATCGCAACGACCTTCTCTCCGTTCAGGAGCATCTTGCCGACTGATAAAAGTCCCGATCTCTTGACAATTGCGCCGAAGGGACATGACTTGAGGCACTTGCCGCACCCGATACACTTCTCGTGGTTGACCTCACTGATTCCCTTCTCGTTCTGCTTGACGGCTCCGACAGGACATGCGTCCTCGCACGGAACACAGTTGTGAACGATTGAATGGAACGGACAGCGCTCATAGCACTTACCGCACTTTATGCATTTCTCGGTCTGAATCTCGGCTCTTCCGTTTCTGAAAATGATGGCATCCTTAGGACAGTTCGATGCACAGGGACGTGCAAAACAGCCTCTGCATGCATCCGATACCGCATAATGTGACTGCGGACAGGAGGAGCATCCGGTTGCGATTGTCGTCAGCAGAGGAAGCTTGGGTTTATCCTCATTCATCGCCTCTTCCATATAGGAGGAAAGAGAGCGGTACTCGTCGTCATCCGTCTCGAGAGTATAACCGGCAAGAGCCATCATACGGTATCTGACGACAGCTCTTTCCTTGTATATGCAGCACCTTGACGGCACTCTGTCCTGAGGACAGATATCAATCGGGATTCTGTCAGCATCCCTGACAAGGGTTCCGTCGAAGAGATGACGTAGAACTTCCGTGTCAATGTGGAATTTCATCTTGGAGTATTCGTTGTTCTTATCTAACACAGCATTACCTCTTACCGGAGAAGAATTCTACAGAAAACCGATAAAATAATACAGATTGAAAATATGAATAAAACGTATGTCAGTCGCTGTCCCTGCATGCCACCATGTCGATGCCGCTCGAGAGGATGTTCGGGATTATGACAGAGCCCATCTTCACCGGGCCCTCGACTGTCGTGGCCTTTATGACAGTCATGGCATCAAGAATGAGTTCCTTAGGAAGAGGAGCAGAGCTCCTTACGGGAAGAAGCTTCAAACTGCTGTTATGGATTCTCACCGTAGAGGAGAGCACTCTCTCGGGATGTACGACTTCGCTCGAAGCGTAGGTCAGGCCGCGCCTGCAGCTGTTGCCGTGAACTTCCTCGACCTTCTTCACACCGTCTGCCTCGCTCCACTGGACACTTATCGAACAGCCCTTTGGGCATATTACGCATGTAACAAGACTTGTCTCCATCACCTTGCCTCCTTCAGATATTCAGCCGCTGCCTTTCCGCAGAGAATGCTGTCCTTCGTGACGTTGTCCGCAAGGTCATAGACCCTGAGTACGTTGCCGCATGCGAAGATGCCGGGAGCGCTTGTCATGAAGTTTCCCCTGTTCACGGGTCCCCGCGTCTTCGGGTCCATCTCAAGTCCGCACTTACGCGAGAGTTCATTCTCGGGAATGAGTCCTACGGAAAGAAGAACAGTGTCGCACTCGACGTACTCCTCAGTCCCCTTTATTGGCCTCAGGCGCTCGTCTACCCTGCTCACCGTAACCCCCTCGACTCTCTCGCGGCCGTGAATCTTCGTCGCGGTCGTGAAGAGATGAAGAGGAATATCATAGTCGTCGAGACACTGAACGATATTGCGTCTGAGTCCGTTGGAACGGCTCATGACTTCATAAACCCCCTTCACCTTCGCACCCTCGAGCGTCATGCGCCTGGCCATTATGAGACCGATGTCACCGCTGCCGAGTATGACGACACTCCTGCCCGGCATGTAGCCGTCGACGTTTACAAGGCGCTGAGCCGTTCCTGCAGTATAGATTCCCGCAGGTCTTGTTCCCGGGATATGCAGCATACCCCGCGTACGCTCCCTGCAGCCCATTGCCAGAATAACAGCATCGGCCTGAATGTCGAGTAGCCCTTTCTCTGCACTGAGGGCCCGGACAGTCCGGGAGGGGGAAAGTGATGTCACCATCGTGTCCGTCATGTATTTCACACCCGTGTTCTTTATTGAATTTATGCAGCGCTGGGCATATTCGGGTCCGGTGAGCTCCTCACCGAATACCTGGAGACCGAAGCCGGCATGAATGCACTGATTGAGTATTCCTCCCAGTGTTCTGTCCCTCTCTATTATGAGAATGTCCCTTACTCCTTCCTCGTAGAGGGAGAGGGCAGCGCTGAGTCCGGCCGGACCTCCGCCTATAATTAGAGCCTGTACCTTAAGCATTCCTTCCGTCCTCCTTCTCGAGTGTAAGCCAGCTTCCCTTTCCGAACTTCGTTACAGAAGGAACGGGAACGGAGAGCTCCCGTGAGAGTATCTCCATGACACGCGGCGAACAGAACCCGCCCTGACAGCGTCCCATTCCTGCCCTGACGCGTCGCTTCACGCCGTCAAGCGTCCGCGCTCCGCACGGGCGGCGGATGGAGTCGACGATTTCGCCTTCCGTAACAGTCTCGCAGCGGCAGATCACCCTGCCGTAGAGAGGATTTTTCTCCAGTGCCTTTCTCTTGTCGTCATCCCCGAGTTCCATGAATCTTACAACTTCTCGCCCGTCAGAGAAGTCGCTCTTCCTCTCTCCGACGAGTCCCTTCTCTTCAAGAAGGGAGACAACATACTCTCCGATTGCAGGAGAAGCGGTAAGGCCGGGAGAACATATGCCGGCAATGTTGAAAAGTCCCTCGACAGATGAGAAACCGATTATGAAGTCCCGGCTGTTCGAAACAGCCCTGACGCCGGAGAATGATGTTATGATGTCTCTCTCGCTGACAGCTGGAACGGATATTCTTGCACCTGTGAAAATCTCCTCCTGTCCGGGGTACGTCGTTGTCGTATCATACGGATCCGTGACGTCCTCGGCATTCGGTCCCACCAGAATGTTGCCGTCGACAGTGGGGGAAACAAGTATTCCCTTTCCGCTCTTCGTCGGAGGCTGGAATATGGTATGGGTAATCATGGAGCCCACAGAGCTGTCAAGAAGGGAGTACTCTCCCTTTCTCGGCAGGATTTCTATCGAATCGTCTCCGAAGAGAGAGGCAATGCGTCCCGAGTCAACGCCGGATGCGTTGATTACCCACTTTGTCTTAATCTCATCATTGAGGATGAAGCCGCCGTCAGTCTTTTCGACTTTCTCAAGATTAAACGAAAGTCTGACTTCAACTCCGTTCCTCAGTGCCACCTCCATCGGGGCAGCGGTAAGTTCGAACGGAGAGCATATTCCTCCCGTCGGAGCAAGAAGAGAGCCGGCTGCATTTTCCGCAAGCCCCGGTTCAAGAGATAAAGTCTCCTCTCCTGAGAGCATCTTCAGTCCCGGAACACCGTTGAAGACACCGCGTGCATAAAGCTCGGAGATCTTCTTCATCCCGTCATCGTCGAATGCGACGACCATGCTCCCGTTCTGTCTGAACGGAATTGCCATTTTCTCATGGCACTCTCTTATAATCTCATTTCCTCTCACATTGAGACGGGCCATGAGTGTCCCCGGTTCGGGGTCATAGCCTGCGTGGACGATGGCGGAATTCGCCTTGCTCGTTCCTTCGCATATATCATCTGCCTTATCCACTACAAGAACAGAACACTTTCTCTTACTCAGTTCATATGCCGTCCAGCATCCGGAGACTCCGGCGCCGACAATAACCCAGTCATAACTCTTCATGAAGATAAGTTTATACCTTCCACGGTGAGAAAAGAAGAAAAAAGAATGGAAAATCAGCAGGATAATCCGGTCAACATTTATCGGAAAACTTTTCTTTGCTTTTTTTCCGATTGTCCCTCAATAATGAAAAGGAGGGGAAATAAAACAACTCGCCCCTGTCCATAAGGAGGACTTAATGAAAAAACTACTGGTTATCTGTCTCGTACTCGCTTTGTCTCTGTCAGCAGTATTCGCACAGGGCGGAAGCGAAGAGACAAAGAAGAACGAAATCAAGATCGCTTTAATCGTATCGAGCACGATCGACGACAAAGGTTGGTGCCAGTCGATGCATGATGGAGTATTACTTGCAATGCAAGAACTTACGGGAAAGATTGCCGACTACAAGGCCGTCGAGAACACACAGCCTGCAGACACTATGACTGCAATCAGGACATACGTCAATCTCGGCTACAACATCATCATCGTCCACGGCTCGCAGTTCAGAGCCCAGGTCGAGGAGGCAGCTGCAGAATTCCCGGATGTCATGTTCGCTTTCGGAACATCATCCGACATCATCGCTGACAACGTATTCACATACATGCCGCAGTCCGAGGAAACAGGATACCTGTCGGGACTCGTTGCAGGACTCACGACAAAGGCAAACAAGGTTGCCCTCGTCGGACCTATCGACGGCGGAGATGCAGCCCGCTACAACAGAGGTTTCGTACTCGGCGTACAGGCATCCAATCCGGAATGCAAAATCCAGGTCACACATATCGGAAACTTCAACGACACAGTCAAGTCCGGTGAAGCTGCACAGGCATTCATCCAGGGCGGCGCAGACGTTCTCACAGGTTCATCCCAGCAGGCTCTCGGAGCCCTCAGAGCAGTTGCTGACTATCCGAACGCAGACATCTGGTGGGTCGGACAGGATACAGCTCAGATTGACCTTGCTGAAGGCTACAAGTGCATCGCGGCATCCGCATACAACTACAAGGCTGTAGTCGTAGGTCTCGTGGAGAAGTTCGAACAGGGCATCCTCGGTGGTGAATGTCTCCCGATGAACTTCAACAACGGCGGTTTCGTCTGGCAGTGGAACGAAGCAAAGTGTGCCGACAAGATCACTCCGGAAATCAGAACGGCTGTCGAAGACCAGATCAAGGCATTCCAGGCAACACCGGACATCCTTGCTGACTGGGCTAAGGTTGACTATTCAACACTTTAATCGGAATTTAAGATGACTTATGCCGGCCGAATCGGCCGGCTGTTTTGGATTATATGGATAACGAAATACTTGAACTCAGACTTGAACACATCACGAAGAGATTTCCCGGTGTCCTTGCCTCCGATGATATCTCCCTGACAGTAGGCGCACACGAAATACTCGCACTCGTGGGAGAGAACGGAGCGGGAAAGACGACACTGATGAACATCGTGATGGGTCTTTATCAGGCGGATGAAGGAAAGATGTTCATCAACGGGAAGGAAGTGAACTTCCGCTCCCCCAATGATGCATTCGCTGTCGGAATAGGGATGGTGCACCAGCAGTACATGCTTGTGCCCAACATGACTGTACTTGAGAACATAGCCCTGGGAATGAAGGAACACTGGAACTTCACGGTGAATCTGAAGGCCGTAAGAGAGAGAATAGAAGAAGTAAGCACCCACTACGGTCTCGCTGTGGATCCTGACGCATTCATCTGGCAGCTCTCGGTCGGAGAGCAGCAGAGGGTCGAACTCGTGAAGACACTCTGTCTTGGAGCCAGGTTCCTCATCCTCGACGAACCGACGAGTGCACTCACACCGCAGGAGACTGACGAACTCATAGTTCTTCTGAAAAAAATGAGCTCGGAGCTCTCGATAATCTTCATCAGCCACAAGCTCAACGAGGTGAAGGCCCTGAGTGACAAGGTATCTATACTCAGGCATGGAAAGATTGTCTTCAACGGGGAGACGAAGAATTTCACCCCGAAGGAGATAGCAGCCCTGATGACAGGGCACGAGGTTGAGGAAGCACAGAATCTCTCCTCCCCTTCCGAAGGACAGGACGCTCTCGTGATAAGGAACCTCACGGTCAGATCCGACAGAGGTTTCAATGCACTTGACGGTTTCAATCTGACCGTGAAGGAAGGGGAAATCGTGGGACTTGCAGGAGTTTCCGGAAACGGACAGAGGGAGCTTGCAGAAGCAATAAACGGACTGAGGAGTACGGAAAGCGGGTCAATACAGTTCTACGGGGAGGAAATAAGCAACCTCACTCCGAGAGAAGTCATAAAGAAAGGCATGGGATATATTCCAGAGGAAAGAAACACCGAGGGGATCGTACCGGCAATGTCCATAAAGGAGAATATCATCCTCAAGGACAGCGACGACAGATTCTCCCGTCATCACTTTCTCAAGCTTAAGGACATTGATGAGACATCTTCATACCTCCGGACAGAGTTCGACATCAGATGTCCCGGAATCAACACTGCGGCGGGGTCGCTTTCCGGCGGAAACATACAGAAGGTAATCCTTGCGCGTGAGATAGACAGAGGACCCAGGTTCCTCATATGCGTCTACCCTATCCGCGGCCTCGACATGGGAGCGGCGGAGTTCATACACAAGGAACTTTTGAAGCTCAGGGAGAAGGGTGTCGGCATTCTCCTCATCAGCGAGGAACTCGACGAAATCATGAAACTCAGCGACCGTATCGCTGTAATCTTCAAGGGAAAGAATCAGAAGGTTCTCATGCGCGACGAAGCAGATACGGCAAAGCTCGGTATCTTAATGGCGGGAGTAAACGATGAAGAATAACAGCTATAAAATCTGGTACAAGATCTCTGTGATAGTTGCCGCCGTCATCATAGCAATAGCCATCGGGGCACTGATTATCCTTGCAACCGGCGAAAGCGTCATGAAGACCTACGGCATCATCATCTCGATGCCTTTCTCGAACTTCAGGTCCTTCTGTGAGATTCTCGTCAGAATGATTCCCCTCATGATAATCGCACTCGGTATCTGCGTATCATCCAGAAGCGGTATCAACAACATCGGTGCCGAAGGTCAGATGGCGATGGGAGTTGTTGCGGCTACGGCCGTGGCTCTACCGATGACGGGAATGCCGAGACTTGTCGCAATTCCGCTGTGTATCCTTGCAGGGGCAGTTGCAGGAGGTATCTACGGTTTCATTCCGGGATTTCTGAAGGCGAAATTCGAAGTCAGCGAGCTTTTAAGCACTGTAATGCTCAACTATGCGGCGACACAGTTCTATGCTTTCATGATCCGTGTTCCCCTTCTCGATCCGAACGAAAAGACGGGAACACCGATGAGCGCAAGACTCCCGGATTCGACAAAACTCACGAAACTCTTCAAGGGAACGGCTGTACACCAGGGTCTCATAATCGCCCTGATTCTTGCCGTTGTAATCTACATTCTGCTCTTCAAGACAAGCTTCGGCTACAAGATGAGAGCTGCAGGAGCTTCCAGCAGGGCTGCACGCTACGGCGGTATAAACGTAGGACTCTATCTCGTGATATCAATGGTAATATCCGGAGCATGTGCCGGCATTGCAGGAGCTGCGGAGCTCATGGGTAATCAGGGACGCGCAATGGAGGGAATCACAGGCGGTTACGGCTTCTCCGGCATCGTAGTCGCACTCTTCGGGTGTCTCCACCCGTTCGCTGTCATTCCCGCCGCATTCTTCTTCGGTATTCTGCTTTATGCACAGGTCAATCTGCAGATTCTCACGGAGGTTCCGCCAAACTTCGTAAAGGCACTCCAGGGCCTCATCATCCTCATCATAGTTGCCGTGCAGATGATTCTCAGCAATCCGTACATGGAAGAAAGATTCAGAAGAAGATTCTTCTCAAAGAAGGAGGCCAAATAATGGATTTACTGATTAACACACTGACTCTCACAATCCGCTTTGCAGTAGCCCTGATGATTGCCTCCATGGGAGAGATGTTCAATCAGAAGGCAGGAATCTTCAACCTCGGATGCGAAGGCATCATGACGATGGGAGCATTCCTCGGAATGCTGATTCCCTACACATACGGCGGTGCTGATGCTGTTCCGTTCGGAATCAACCTGCTCGGCCTGGCAGCAGGAACTGCAGCCGGTGCCATCATGGGCCTCATCTTCGGAATAATCGTAATCACATTCCGTGCACCGCAGGGAATTGCCGGAATCGGCATGCAGATGTTCGGTGTGGGACTTGCAGGAACGTTCTTCCGTGCCTACATCGGAGGTTCGCAGTCGATTACAGGAATTACAGCCTACCCGATTCCGCTTCTCTCGAAGATTCCTGTTATCGGGGACATACTCTTCACGCATAACCCGATAATCTACTTCTGCTATGCACTCGTTCCGATAGCATGGTTCGTCATCTACAAGACACCCTGGGGACTCAAGATCAGAGCATGCGGAACACATCCGAGAGCTGCAGACAGCCTGGGTATCAACGTAAATCTCGTCAGATACGAGTCTCTCGCACTCGGAGGCGCAATGGCAGGCTTTGCAGGAGCATTCCTCACACTCTGCCAGGCAAAGATGTTCACAGCCGACATAATCAACGGACGCGGCTTCATTGCCGTTGCCCTCGTCTATTTCGGTCAGTGGCATCCCGTGAAGATTTTCCTTGGGTCTCTCCTCTTCACATTCGCACAGGTCTTCCAGACCCAGGTTCAGATCTTCATACCTTCGTTCCAGTACTACGAATTCCTTACGATGCTCCCCTATGTCCTCGTAATCGTTGTTCTGGCATTCAACCGCAAGTCGAACAGACTCGGGCCGACATCTCTCGGAAAACCTTTCAACAGAGAAATGCGGGTCTGAGAAACAAAGTCAGACTCTCAGATGCCACCCGAATAAAACCGGGTGGCATTTCATTACTTTTGCATTCATCCGTTATCTGCCATTATGCTTTCAATGACAAGACCGACTGTGCTCGTTACTGTAAATCATCATACAAAAAAACACAATCTGATCCAACTTGACAAAACGATAATCCTGAATTACCATTCGAATAACAAATAAGAGAGGATTCTAACTATGAGCACCATGGGAGAGCGGATTGCTGATTTGCTGCAACAGACTAAATATACACAGAAGGAGCTTGCTGGAATGGTAGGAGTAACAGAAGCGGCTATGACACGATACCTCAGGAATGAACGCGTTCCCAGGGCAGATGTAATTGCAAATCTTGCAACAGCCCTGAATACAACGTCAGATTATCTGATTAAAGGTGTCGAAGACAATGAGGACTTCTCACAGATACAAAGACTGGTTGCAAGAAACGCCTCTGGAATGACTGACGAACAGAAAATGCAACTGATAAGGACACTGATGGATGTATGAGCAATGATGAGAATGAATATCTGAACAAGCTGATTCTCCCACCCTCTCTGTATAAGGAGATTGAGGAAAAAGTTGTCGATATGTTTCATAAAAACGATATCCATACTGTCCCTATAGATCCTTTCTTAATAGCTAAAAATGAGGGATTTGAACTGCTTCCATATTCTCAATTGAAGGAAAAAATTAAATTGGCTGTTAAAGCCGGAGAGTACGATGGCATGAGTTTTCATTATAAGCCTCGGGGATCATTTATAATTTTCTATGACGACAGTCAATCATTTCCTCGGCAACGTTTCACCCTGTTCCATGAATTGGGACACATCTACATGGGACACAAAGAGGAAAGCACATTGGCCAACAGGGCAGCTAACCATTATGCTGCATATGCAATTGCCCCAAATCCACTGATAAAAAAATACGATTGCCAAAGTGAAGCAGATATTCAATCTACATTCAACACATCTTTTGAAACTGCTCATTACCGCGCGAATGCTTATGAAAAATGGTTAAGCATAAGGAAAATTGAACCATATGAAATAAAGCTTTTGGAATTATTTAAGGAAAAGGGAGTATGAAATGAAAGGATAAAAATGAATGAAAATCATTGGTTTAGCAGGCTTTTGATTTGTATATCGATATACAGGATTTATCTGATATTCCACGTGGTAATGAATATCCGATTTCCTGTTTTCTTGAAAGAAGTGTTTTACAGAAACACAAAGGAGATTTGGTATGAAACATACTAGAGCACCCTATATCCGTGATGTATACCTTGCTTATCTGATTCAAGGGGCAAGACGCACACAGGAAGAAGGATATCCGATTATTGAACCATGGATGGTGGCGAAAAAACCACCGGTGGACATAGTTCAGTGGGATAAACGCAATACAGTAAAAGACAAGTCACAATGTGCAGTATCTTTCTACTGTAAAGACCAGTATTTCTCGTCATTACAATGTAATCCGAAGAAATACACAAAGGAGGTTAGAGAATACGAATGTGTTATCGGAATGGATGCAAGCCCATTTGACAATATGCCGTCTATTGTCCAGAAGAGCCAGATTTTTGATAACCTTGCAATAACCTATTATTACGGAAGGATGGGAATACCTGTTATTCCTAATGTCCGCCTCGGGACAGATTGCACGGTCAACTCTCTGGAAGCTTATCCACAGAATACACTGATTGCTGTCGGTTCAAATGGTTTTACACATGCCCTCAGTAACAGAAAAATCTTCCGTGAGCAAATTGCAATCATTGTGGACAAACTCTCTCCGAAAGGTATTGTTGTTTACGGCCCAGCCAGTGAGATTGTTTTTCAGGCAGCAGAAAACGCAGGAATCCCTATTTTCCAATATGATGCCTTCATGACCAGACGATATAAAGAAAGAGAGAGAGGGGCAAATCATGAAAGGAAATGACTCGTCTTTCAGCGGATACAATTCTGCCTTTTCAAGGGATGTCAGAGTGGTGACCTCTGTTTCAACAACTCACGAACACTCTGTTCCGGAAACCTCTTTGCCGAACTCAGTCAACATAAAGTATGACCAGAAGGGAAATAAGCTTTCTGAACGATATTACGATAAGAACGGGAGAGCATACCTGGATATAGATTACACAAATCACGGAAATAAAAGATCTCATCCTGTTGTACCTCATCAGCATGCAATCACTTGGGATAAGGGAAAGCTGAACAGAAGCGCAGGAAAGGAAATTAACAAATGAAAAGAAAAATATTAGAAGATTTGGTTGAACATGGTAGAGAAATTGAATTCACTTATTCGGGAAAACGATTTTCGATTACTTATTATGAGTCAAACGGAAAGCCTGTTATCTCATTCTGTGAATTCTACAAGGAGATAACAGATGTTGATACCTTCAGTGAACTATGTGATATCAAGCGTTATGGAGTAAAGGTCATTGATATGCTGAAATCAATCTCTGATGAAGATATTGATATTTACTGAAAAACACACATAAAAAAAACGCATTGGAAACTGTTAGCAGCAATTTTCAATGCGTGCAGGATTTATTTGATATCCCACGTGGTGTTGTAATATTATTGCATGCCTTTACATTTGTCATCATGGAAACTGACTTTTTTAAAAATCAGGATATAAGGCAGATGAACAATGCAAAACATTGACGGCAAGAAGCAAGCGACAGAAACCGTTTTCAACTATCAATGTTCTTTCTGAAAGTTCAATTCTTTACAAACACATATTTTATCGAAAAACATTCCTTTGATTTTTCTTCGAACTCCATGCACTACACCATTCTCTTGACGTTAAGAAAAATCCAAAGAGTTAGTTTTATCTAACTTTTTTTGAAAAACCTATTGTCTTTTTTCTCTTCAGTCCTTATAGTTAGCTTAGACTAACTAGAAAGGTCCGGGTTCTCCCCTCCTGTGTGTGTTTTCCTCTTACAGTCCTGCAGTAAAGACGGAGCCCCGGGCCTTGTCTTCTAGTCAAAGAGAGAAAGAGATGACGCTGACCGAACTTGTAGTAATCCATTGCGCACCGACACTCAAAGACGTCAAATGCTCATCTCTTGTATGTCTCGCATCCCTTGACTCCTTCGATGAGAAGGAACTCTCCGGACTGAGGAGAAAGGGACTGTCCTTCAGATTCCTTACAAACAGAAAAGGCTGTCCCCTTCTCTTTCTTTACAGGAAGAAGAGACTTGAGGAGGTGATTAAGGGAGAAGCCTCCACTGTTCTCGCGTCTCTCGGATACGACACAACGTCAGTCGTGAGAGCGCTCGACAGACTCGAAAGGAGGATGATGGAAGACGACTTTCCCCACGAGATAGGAATCTTCCTGGGGTATCCTCTCGACGATGTGAGAAGCTTTGTCGAGAACAGAGGTGAGAACTTCATCCTTTCGGGAGTCTGGAAGGTATATCACAATCCGGAGAAGGCAGAACGCACATTCCGTCTGTATTCGGAGTGTACGAAGTGTCTGATTGCGGAATACGAAAAGGAAAAGGAACTTGACAGGCTCTGTGTATGAGAGAGCCGAAGGAGATAAGTATGAAAAAGGTAGCAGTAGTCTATTTTTCACAGACAGGAAACACCGAAGAGATGGCTTCTGTCATAAAGGACAGCCTTGAGGGTAAGGCTGAGGTTTCCCTCATTCCTTGCGACCAGTTCGGAGTGGCTGACGTTGCTCAGTACGATGCTTATGCATTCGGATGCCCCGCTATGGGGAACGAGGTACTCGAAGAGGATTCATTCGAACCGATGTTCACATCAGTCGAAGAATCTCTCGGCGGCAAGGATGTCGTGCTCTTCGGCTCCTACGGCTGGGGTGACGGTGAATGGATGCGTTCCTGGAAGGAAAGATGCGAAGCCGACAGGATCAATGTGAAGGCTGAGCCCGTAATATGCCTTGAAGCTCCGGACGACAGCGTGAAGGAGGAGCTCAGGGCCCTTGCGGATGCACTTATTGCTTAACTCTTTGACAGGGGAAATTTTATACAGAATGTGAGCGGAGGCATATGTCTCCGCTTTTTCTTTACCACACTATCGGTCTGAAACCGCTACTCACAAGAAATTCATTCGTCAGGCGAAAATGATTGTTGCCGAAGAATCCGCGGTAGGCACTCAGGGGACTCGGATGAACGCTCTCGAGAATGAGGTGCGAGGGATTTGTTATCATCTTCTTCTTGCCGCGCGCATTACTTCCCCAGAGGAGAAAGACTTTCGGTGATGAATCAGCGTTGAGTATTTCGATGCAGCGGTCTGTGAATGTCTCCCATCCCCTGCCGACATGAGAGAGAGCCTCGTGTTCCCTTACTGTGAGGGTTGTGTTCATCAGGAGAACTCCCTGCTCTGCCCAGCGCGTGAGGTCGGACGTGAATGAAGAAGTATCATAGCCTTCGTTTTCAATTTCCTTCTTTATGTTCTGGAGTGACGGCGGCATCTGGACGCTCTCCCTTACTGAGAACGAGAGTCCCATGGCCTGTCCCTTCTCATGATAAGGATCCTGACCGACGAGAACTACTCTCACAGAGGAAAGAGGCGTCAGAGTGAATGCATTGAAGATTTCATCCATCGGAGGGAACACCGTACGTGTGGCATATTCGCTCTTCAGAAACTCTCTGAGCGAGAGGTAGTAATCCTTCCTCTGTTCCTCGTCAAACCATTTCTGCCAGTCGTTGCTGATTCTGATCATCCGTCTCTCCAAAGATAGAGCCCCGGACAAGGGGGCCTTTATCTTTTTCTATTAATATATGTGCGCGTCTTATGATAAGAATAAACTCACCGGAGCGAGCTGTAAAGAGTCGAGTTAATCTTTTTTCGGAAGAAAAGGCGGCCGTCGGACCGCCTTTATGTCAGAATGAACCGGGCTCGACATCGTCGGGAATGAGACTTCTGTATGACTCGCCGCCGAGTGTCTTTGCATGGTCTCTCTTCGCCTTTTCGATGAGAGCAGTGTCTGAGAAAAGATCGAGTGCTGTCGCGGACAAGGCGAGCGCCGAGGCGTGCATGCCCCTGTGTGCAACTTCAGATTTTCCCTGTGCCGTCACGCTCCAGCTGTGCAGGACTGTGCCCTTTGCATAGCAGCAGCCTGCAAGAGCGGATGACGGAACAACCCAGCTGACATCACCGAAGTCAGTCGAAGCCATCGGAGGCATCTTAGTCGTCTGCAGGAATGAGGAGTCAACGCTCTCTTCCTCATCCTTTCTGAGAAAACGCTTTGCGTACTCCTTCTCCTCCTGAGTATATTCGAGCGGCCAGATTTCGTTTGCGTTCGAAAGCATGAGAGAGTCGAGTGTATCGTTCGGCATGAGATTTGCGTACGCCGAAACGATACTTATCTTCACTTTTGTCCCCGTCATCAGTGCGGCCCCGCGTGCGACGTCGTTCATTCTTTCGAGAATTTCACCCACCTGTGTGATTCTCGGTGCCCTCAGGGCATATATCTCCTTTGCGTAGGGCTGTACGACGTTCGGGGCATTTCCTCCCGAATCGAGGATAGCGTAGTGTATCCTCGCTTCCTGGATTATGTGCTCACGCAGGAAATTCGCTCCGACATTGCACAGTTCCAGCGCATCAAGCGCGCTTCTTCCCTCGTGGGGATGTGATGCGGCGTGGGCCGCCTTTCCAAAGAACTCATAGATGACCCTCACGTTCGCAAGCGAATTGTTCATCACGGCGCTCATTGCGGATGGGTGCCAGGCAAGGGCGATGTCAACTCCATCAAAGACACCGGCTCTGACCATGAAGGCCTTACCGGCCCCGCTCTCCTCGGCAGGGCAGCCGTAGTAGCGTACCCGTCCGTCAATGGCGTTCTCTTCAAGAAGGGATGCCGTGAGAACGGCGGCCTCAATGCATCCCGTGCCCAGGAGATTGTGACCGCATCCGTGGCCGGGGCCTCCTTCGACGACAGGATCGGGAGTATTTACGTCAGCCTTCTGGCTGAGGCCGGGAAGGGCGTCGAATTCACCGCAGAATGCAATCACGGGGCCACCATTTCCCTTCTCTGCCATGAAGGCAGTCTCTATCCCCGCAATCGGGGAAGTTACAGAGAAACCTTCCCTGATGAGGAATTCCTTCTGCAGGGAAGATGATCTGAACTCCCTGTACCGCAGCTCCGGTTTTTCCCAGATGAGGTCGCTCAGAGAATCGAAGTCACGTCTTCTCTCACTCTGGAGTTTCCTGAGTTTTTCACTGACCATAGTCACCTCCTAGAGAACCGGGAATATGATGCTTACCCAGAGAGAATTGATGAACCATAGGATGAGGCCGGGAAGCCAGCCCTGTCTGAACATCGACTTGATGTCGTACCCTCCCAGTCCCATGATCATCGATGCTGTCGGTGTTCCCATGGGAGTGAGGAATGCACAGAGAGAAGCGGCACTGACGAGGATTATGAGACCGACGGGATTTGCCTCAAGCGACTGGGCAGTAAGGATTGCGATGGGCGTGAAGATGCCGATGACACCGAGGTTGTTCATGAACTGGGTGATAACGAACGGTATGAGGAAGAAGAGAGCACAGAAGAGGAAGTTGTTTCCGATTCCCTTTCCGATTGCCGCGAACATGCCTCCGATGAGCTTTCCTGCCCCCGTTGCCGTCAGTGCCTCGCCTGTTGCAAGAGCGCCGACGAAGATGAGAAGAAGCGACATCGGGATTGACGCAATGGCTTCCTTCTCGGTGAGAATGCCGCATAGGAGCATCAGAAGTGCGCCTCCGAGTGCGATTGCCCATGCCGGAATACCGATGACTTCGGAAAGAAGCAGTGCGACCGATACGATTACGAATATGACAAGACCGATGATGTCCTTTCCTCTTGAGAGCGGTTCCTTCTTTCCGCCGATTTTTCCGCCCTGGATTGTCTGGAGGGGAATAACCGGGCTCTCGGGAGCAAAGCGGGGTGCAAAGAATATGCAGTAGACAAGGACGAAGATGAGCGACGGGATGCGTGCGTATGCGATATCCCAGGGCTTGAACATATATGTCGTATATTTGTATGCCTCAAGATAACCGTTGAACTGTGCGTAGGTCGCAGCACTTGATCCGAGGGGAAGTATTGCACAGGATGCTATACATGTAAGTCCGAGCGGGAACATGGCCTTCGACGGGCTGACCCCCATGTTGTCGCATGTTGCGAGAACAATCGGGAACACGATTACGAATACCGCCGACGGGCTCTGGATGAACTGCGAGAGAAGAGCAGAGAGAAGAATGAAGCCTCCCATGGCCTTTCTGAATGATCCCGAGCTTATCTTAGTGACGCCGTCTGCTATCTTCGCGATATATGACGTTCTCGTGAATCCTGCTCCGACTACGAACATCGATGCGATAAGTATCGTATTGGTGTTCGAGAACCCCTTGAGTGCGCTTGAAGCATCAATGCATCCCGTGAAGTAGTAGAGCATCATGCTGATGAAAGCCGTCAGTGCCATCGGAATTCTGTTGAGTATGAAACTGACGAGGGTGAGAACGAAAATGATTAGACAGATGATCATCTGAGCAGTCATGGCTTTTTCTCCTTTTTTGTTGTTTATGCATCTATTGTACGAATGAAAAGCCATAAACGAATAATACTTTATTTTAATCCTGAACGATAAATACTGTTTATAGACAAAAGAAAATCATCCCTCGTCTGTAAGAAAATACGGTTATGAGCTACAATATGGCCATGAAAACAAATGCGATGAGAATTCTCGACAGTCTCTCCATAGAGTACACGACATGTGAATACGAGTGGGATGAGGATCATCTTGACGCCGTACATATCGCAGAAGCGGCGGGAATCAGCACCGAAGTGGTCTTCAAGACGATAGTCATGCGTAACAGCGAGAAGAAGCTCTTCGTCTTCTGTCTTCCGGCAGACTTCTCAATATCCCTCAAGAAGGCACGTGCCCTTACAGGAAGCAGGGAGATTGACCTTCTGCCCATGAATGAGCTTCAGAAGAATACAGGATATATCCGCGGAGGATGTTCGCCTTTAGGAATGACACGGAAGTACCCGACATTCGTCGAGGAGACGGCACTGATTGAAGATTATGTATGCGTTTCGGCAGGCGTCAGAGGCTGCTTCATAAAACTCAGGCCGGAGGATCTCATCCGGGCATCGGACGCCGAGGTCTGCGACTTCACCTGAGGCCGAACAAATGGCCGTGCTTCGTCTTGATTCTCTTTGAAGCCCGGGCAAAGCGTATCATGCGGTCCTTGAGCTCGTCGGGTACAGAGTCCCCGTTCTGGACTCTCTCGACATATTCCTCCATCGTGTCGCACGAAAGAGCATAGAGTCTGTAGATGTTTCTTGCCCTGAGGGAGAGACTTTCCATGATGGCCATCACCTTCGCGGGCTTACGCGAGAAATATTCGGACAGGTTGTCGTGACTGATGACTTCGACGGTGCAGTCCTCGAGCGCGACGGATGTACCGTAGCGCGGCATGCTTTCGAGAAATCCCAGCTCACCGAAGAATGTGGGAGCCTCGTTGATGCTCAGTTCAACCTGATGGGGTGTGCCGTATGCTGCGTAGATACCGACCTTTCCGTAGAGGAGGTCATACATCCAGAGTTCAAAGTCCCCTTCCCTGCTTATTATCTCGCCTTTCCTGAACTTTCTGATTTCACCCATAATCCGCTCCTCCTAGATGATAAACGGAAAAACGAGGATTAGGAAACAGCAAACGGAATGTCTTACAGTCGACAAAGTGGACGAAAGAGACTCAGGGCTCGTTTTCTTCCTTCAGTGCAGGCTTCTTCCTGAATACGCCAAAGAGTCCGACGACATAGTTCACAAGTCCCACGACGAGGGCCGCAAAGAGCTTCATCACAACCCCGCTGAAACCGAGCCAGTCGACGAAGATAAGCATCCAGACGGCATTTATGATGCCTGTCGAGAGACGGCAGGAGAAGAATGCGATGATTTCCCTTATGAGGACGGATGCCTTCCATGCCCTGCTTCTGTAGACGAATATCTTGTTGGTGAAGAATGCGAAGACAACGGTGAGCACCCACGAGAGCACAGTCGACACCATATTCGGCATTCCGAAGGTGTAATAGAAGAGCGAATAGAGCCCCGTTTCGAGGGCTGTTGCAAGGAGACCGTAGAAGCAGTAAGTAAGAAATGTCCTGTGTCTGTGTATGAAATCTCTCTCTTTCACCCGTCTCTCCCTGCTACCCCTGTAACGTCACCGGAGCATTATGACGGAAAAAGATGAGAAAAGAAAGGACAAAAACCGTGATAAACGTTGAAATTTCCTTCATAAAAGAAAAACAACCGTCTCGACACGTTTCCACCATGTGATTATAATCATGCTGTTTCGGATAGTAGCGCAGAGGCTTAGCGTACTTGGTTCGGGACCAAGGGGTCGGCGGTTCGAATCCGCCCTGTCCGACTATTCAGTCTTTTTCCCATTCAAAATCGGTTCGGTCACATACTTCCTGAAAAAGGAGATGACCGGGCCGAGGGCAAAGGCGGTTATTATCGTTCCCACTCCCGGCATGACGCCGAAACACAGTCCGGCGGCAACACACATCACATCCGTGAATATTCTTATCCACTTGAATGATATTCTCTTCTGTATATCTGCAAGATGAAGTGCTATCCAGTCGTATGTCGACACTCCGAGGTCGGAGGTGAAGATGAGAGCGGAGCCGAAGCATACACAGACGAGGGCTATGAAAAGCAGCAGGAGCTTGAGGCATAGGGTTTCAGGCGTGACGAGAGAGGACACGAAACGCGACGAGTAATCGATTATGTATCCCAGGAGGAACATGTTGAAGAACGTGCTTATTCCTATGTAGGAACGTGCGAATATGAACATGAGAAACAGGAAGACGGCGTTGATTATGACGAACGTCGTTCCGTAATCGAGAAATGACTGTGTCAGCATGCTGATTCCCGTCGTGAAGCACTGATAAGGATCCGTTCCGAGCACAGACGCGCGCAGCACTCCGGCCCCGAAGCCGAGAACAACCTGTCCGATGAGCGTCATCAGTGTACGCTCAAATAGTTTCCTGTCGTCTTTCATAAGTGAAATTATGTACCCCTGCGGAGGTTTTTCAAGTCTTTTCCGCGGGGAAAGGCAAAACAGTTTTTTCATTTCCTCTATCCTATACTGAAGGCGGAAGAATATGACGGAAAAAGACGAAGAACCGGCTCTGCCGACTCTCCGTCTTCACTTTGCCTTTCAGTAAGGCACATACATTCTGAATACAGAAAAATCTGTCATTTCATTCCGCTCCTCATGAGAGGAAATCCTCGCCAGAAGAGGAAAAGGAATTCAGAGAGCACACACGTTCTCCGGCTTTCCCTCCAGATATGCAATGACGTTGCCGAACTCGATGTGAGCTCTTCTCACCATAGCTTCCTTTGTGAGGAATGCGACATGCGGAGTAAGCAGCGTATTCTTTGCAGAAAGAAGCGGATATGATGCAGGAATCGGCGGCTCCATATCGAAGACATCGATTGCGGCACCTGCAATCTCATCATTGTTGAGAGCCTCTGCAAGAGCAGCGTTATCTACAATCGGTCCGCGTGCGCAGTTGATGAAGAGCGCGCTCTTCTTCATCATCGCAATTTCCTTCTTTCCGATCATGCCCTTTGTCGATGCGTTGTTAGGTGTATGGAGAGAGACAATATCCGAAGTCTTCAGAAGTTCCTCAAGTGAAACATATTTTACACCAAGCTCTTCAACTTCTTTCCTCGGATGGCGGGCATAGGCAACAACCCTGGCTCCGAAAGCGAGGAAGAGACGTGCTGTCATCAGTCCGATCTGACCGCAGCCGATGATACCGACAGTCTTACCTGCGATTTCAGTTCCTGCAAGACCTGCACTCGTTCCGCCCTGTCTCACGACCTTGTCGCATGTGTTGAGATAACGCATAAGCGAAATCGTCATTCCGATTACCTGCTCGGAAACACAGACATTCGAGTAGCCGGCACAGTTGCAGACCATTACATTCTGTTGTTTGCAGGCATCGAGCCCCACGTGATCGATACCTGTAAAGGCAACGGCAAGCATCTTGAGGTTTTCTGCAGACTTTACAACTTCCGCGGGATATCTGTTGTTGGCAATCATTACGATATCCTGGCCGGCACTGCGCTTCTTCAGTTCCTCGACATCGGTCGTCTTTTCATTGTAGTAAGTGAAAACATGGCCCTTTTCCCTGATGGGCTTTGCCAGTTCTTCAATAAGGGAATCAGAGACTCCGAGCGGTTCCAAAAGACTAATATTCATCTTATATCCTCCATAAATTAGATTACAAATATATGCGTTCTGAAAAGAATGCTCTCTCCCTCAGGCAGAATGCGGAAGAATGCGTCACCGAGGTTCAGGCCGTTGACGGATCCGCACTGCGGTTCTATACAGAGCATTTTTCCCTGTCCCGGGGCAAAAAGCGTCCAGTAGTCAAAGTTTTCCGAAACTTCAAAGGCAACATTACCGTTGACGAGGGCCCTGTTGCCGAGAGAAGAATAGAAGCCGCTGAACTTTCCCCTGTTGACACATCCGCTGCTATAGGAAAGTTCATCTCCCGTGAGAGGAAGGAAATTTCCTGTCGGTATCTTTCCTTCTGCTGTCTCCATACGCCGGGAAACGGGAACACGGAAAGTATCAACACTGTCAAACGTGGTGTGAAGGCCGAAAGTGAACGGCATGTCCCCGTCACCTGTATTGAGCAGAGTGTAGGTACAGATTATTCCGTTTCCATCCAGGACATAATCAACTGACAGTCGGAATGGAAAAGGATAGATTCCATCACCCGCTTCAAGGCTCAGTGTTATACGGTTTTCTCCATGCTCCATCACCAGAAAGCGGCTTGATGAAACAAGACCGTGCATCAGGGAAGGAAGAACATACTCCTTTCCCCTGAAGGAAAATCGGCCATTGCGGGTTCTGTTTGCGGGAAGAAGAACAGGGCTTCCGTGACGGAACGGATCCATATTGAGTTCTTCCTCCGACAGAAGGGGGCGCAGAATGTTCACGCCCCTGTATCTGAGGAATGCGATATTACCTCCGGCAAAGTCAGAGATCCCCGCTTCCCATTCTCCGCTTCCGATACGGAAAAGGGAGTCCGTCAATGAGCTCATTTTGCACCGTTCTCCCTGAGACATGACGAGAAATGATCCTCTTCTATCTTTCTGAGGGACGGAACTGTCCTGCTGCATTCCTCCGTGGCATTCGGACACCTTGTATGGAAGGAACATCCGGATGGAACATTGAGAACGCTCGGGATTTCGGATTTCAGGAGCTGGAAACTCCTCTGCTTATCCAGATCCGGATCCGGAATCGGGATTGCGGAGAAAAGCATCCTTGTATACGGGTGACGCGGATCGGAATAAAGCTTATCCCAGCTTCCCGATTCGACGATGCGGCCCAGATACATGACGGCAATCTCGTCACATACATGTCTTACGACTGAAAGGTCATGGGCAATGAATATGATGGTGATTCCCAGCCTGCTCTGAATATCCTCAAGAAGGTTGATTACCTGGGCCTGTATCGAAACATCGAGTGCGGAGACAGGCTCGTCACAGACAAGGACCTCAGGATTGCTTGCAAGCGCCCTCGCAATACCTATTCTCTGACGCTGTCCGCCGGAAAGCTCATGAGGGAAGCGGTCTGCCATCTCCGGGTCGAGTCCGACAAGTCTGAAAAGCTCGGCAACCCTGTTGTCGTATTCTTCCTTCGTCTTTGTTATATGCCCGTTTATAAGCGGCTGTCCGACAATATAGCCGATTTTCTTTCTCGGATTGAGCGAGCCGTACGGATCCTGGAAGACAAACTGGATGTGACGTCTCACATCGGCAAGTTCGCTTTCCTTCAGCCTCGTAATGTCACGTCCCTTGTAGAAGATGTTGCCGCTTGTAGGCGTATAGAGTCTCATGATGCACTTGGCAAGAGTTGTCTTACCGCATCCTGATTCTCCGACAAGACCGACAGAAGAACCTTTTCTGATAGTGAGAGAGACATTATCAAGAGCCTTGTTGTCTCCGACTTTCCTCTTGATCACTCCGCCCGAGTAAACGGGGAAAAGCATCCTGACATCACGTATTTCGATGATGGGCTCATCCGAAATCTTCCTGTCCAGGCTCTTCTCAGATCCCTTTTCCTGAAAGAATTTCACGTTTTCGTTGATGCAGGCCGTATAGTGGCCTTCGGAAACCTTTCTCAGAGGAGGAACTGTCGTGAGGGCAGAGCATTCTGCAATGCACTCCTTGCAGCGTGCCTGGAACGGGCACTTCTTCAACGGAGACCTGATGGCGGAAATTGTTCCGTCAATCGGAACGAGCTTGCGGTTACGGTCATCATCAAGTCGGGGAATGGAATTGATCAGGCCGATTGTGTACGGATGAGAAGGACGCTTGAAGATGTCCTCAATCGTTCCGTTTTCAACTACGGTTCCACCGTACATGACATAGACTCTGTCTGCATAGCGGGCCACAATACCGAGATTGTGGGTGACTATGATGAGGGACGTGTTGGTTTCTCTGACAATGTTTCTTAACAGTTCGAGAATCTGAGCCTGAATCGTTACGTCCAGAGCTGTCGTAGCCTCGTCGGCAATGAGGATGTCGGGATGACAGGACATTGCAATTGCTATCATGATTCTCTGGCACATACCGCCGCTGAACTGATGAGGATAATTGTTCATCCTCTTCTCGGCATCCGGGATACGCACCATTTTCAGAAGTTCGACAGCCTTCTTTTTAGCCTCTTCCCTGCTCACGTCCTGATGGAGAAGGATGGACTCGGTAATCTGGTCTCCAATTGTGAGAACAGGATTGAGAGAGCTCATCGGTTCCTGGAAGATTATGGCGATCTTGTCGCCTCTGATTTTCTTGATTTCCTTCGAATTCGGGCCCATTGCCGTCACATCTTCATTACCGAGCGTTATCCGTCCGTTCACGATGTGTCCCTGAGGCTGGGCAAGCAGCTGCATCGAGGAGAGCTGTGTCACGGACTTTCCGCTGCCTGATTCTCCTACGAATCCCACAATTTCACCGCGGTTCACATGATAGGAAACACCGTTTACCGGGTAGACAGTGCTGTCCTTCATCTGAAATTCGACATAAAGGTCCTTTACATCAAGGATTGTTTCATTCTTATCAGCCATGAGGGTCTCCTATAAGCTTTTGCTGATTCTCGGATCAAGAGCATCTCTAAGCCCGTCTCCGAACATATTGAATGCAAGTACGACAAGAAGGATGGCCAGTCCGGGGAAAATCGAAAGATACGGGTAAACCCTTATCAGACTGAAGCCGTCCTCTACCATTGAACCCCATGCGGCTGCAGGAGCCTGGACACCGCAGCCTATGAAGCTGAGTGAAGACTCGGTAATGATGGAAGCGCCGAGATTCGTCGTTGCATATACGATCATCGGAGAGATACAGTTCGGGAGAATCTCACTGAAAAGCATCTTGAACCTGTTCGTACCGATGATTTTCTGAGCCTGGATGTAATCGCAGTTCTTGACTGACATTACCTGGCCGCGGACAAGACGGACATAGCCGGGAACAGACGATAGTCCTATAGCGACCATAAGCGAAAAAGTGTTGCGGCCGAAGACGAATGTGAGTGTCATGGCAAGCGCCATCTTCGGGATGCAGA
>CAVFYD010000012.1:0-41920 GCA_963626615.1 Sphaerochaetaceae bacterium | reverse complement strand
GGTGACTTCGTGACCGTAATCGGCGGTAACGGAGCGGGTAAGTCTACACTTCTCAATGCCATTGCGGGTGTTTTCATAGTCGACAGCGGCTCGATTGTTTCGAACGGCAAGGACATAACATATCTTCCGGATTATAAGAGAGCTTCCATGCTTGGACGTGTTTTTCAGGATCCTATGATGGGAACAACCCCAAACATGCTCATAGAGGAGAACATGGCTCTTGCATACCGCCGTGGCCAGAAGAGAGGACTGAGGTGGGGAATCAGCCGGGAGGAGAGGGAAATCTACTACAACTCTCTCAAGACTCTCAATCTCGGACTCGAGGACAGAATGACCGTCAAGGTCGGACTTCTCTCAGGAGGGCAGAGACAGGCCCTGACACTTCTGATGGCAACACTCAAGAAGCCGGAAGTGCTGCTTCTCGACGAGCACACTGCGGCGCTCGACCCCAAGACTGCCGAGAAGGTTCTCACGCTCTCTGACAGAATCGTCGAGGAGAACAACCTCACGACCATGATGGTAACGCACAACATGAGGGATGCAATCGCCCACGGCAACAGACTCATCATGATGGACAGGGGCCATATCGTAGTCGACATAAAGGGCGAGGAGAAGAAGAAACTCACGGTTCCCGATCTCATGGCACTCTTCAGCGAGAAGAGCGGCAGTGACGAAGCCAACGACCAGATGCTTCTCTCAAGATAGACAGGTGCTCCAGGACGGAGCACCTTTTGAATACACAGGAGAGCATCGTGTTGATACAAATCCATTCCAAGAGAGGGGAATATCTTTCCCAGAAACTTCAGTCGTCACGCCGGATTTCTGTCAATTTGCAGTGCCTATTATGCTCATGAACAGATCCTTCTGCTCCTGAGTAAGTCCTGAATTCTGAAGCTTCGTGATGATTTCCTCCTGCCTCTGGTTATAGCCCCTGGCTTCCCCTTTAGCTTCTCCAATGGCTTCCCCTTTAGCAAGAAGAGTATCTTTCTCACAGGCAATCTTTTCCTGTACGGTGTCCTCAATCCATCCCTTTATCAGTTCTTCATTGTAATCGTCCATGAATCTTATCACCTCATTCATATGCTGATACGTGTTTCTGGCTAAGGCTTTGATGAAGAGACAGTGTCTTGCTGCATCATCAATTCTCCTGTACATACTTTACAGTCTTTGACAGATGACTGCTGAGCGTTGTATGAATTTGATAATTATCTGTTTCCAGTACCTATTAAACTCATGAACAGTTCCTTCTGCTCCTGAGTAAGTCCTGAATTCTGAAGCTTCGTGATGATTTCCTCCTGCCTCTGGTTATAGCCCCTGGCTTCCCCTTTAGCTTCCCCTTTAGCTTCTCCAATGGCTTCCCCTTTAGCAAGAAGAGTATCTTTCTCACAGGCAATCTTTTCCTGTACGGTGTCCTCAATCCATCCCTTTATCAGTTCTTCATTGTAATCGTCCATGAATCTTATCACCTCATTCATATGCTCCATGATGAGCTCGCGGAGTATATTTCCTTCCAGACATGCTTTTATGGTCTTTTCGACAGCTGTATGGCTTCTTCCGTATTTTCTGCAGAAATCGTCATAAAGACAGACGAAGTCAAAGAACTGTTTTGCAAACCCGGTTATATTATAACGCGTATAAACATTAACGGGAATATAAGGTTTCTTCAAATCCATTTCCCTGCCGGGGCGGTTCTCTGTCATATAAAGCTGGTCTTCCACCGGCATCGTGCCGGTATAGAATACATTGAACTCGAAGTCCGGCATATCAATCACCGTTCCACGGTATTTCTTCTTCTCGTAATCAGGAATGAGTGTCCTGTAGTGACTGACGTAATATTCCATAAGTCTGTGCTTGATGTTCTCTGTCCACGTAGACTGTGCCTCTATCAGGACAAGGAGCTTGTCCCGCACGAGAAAAGAGCAGTCATTCATGAGCGACGGATAGAAAAGAGGCGTGATGTTGACAAGTTCAATCTCTTCTTCTCTCACGCCTTCATCTTCCGGATGAATTGATTTGTAGAGTGCCAGGAGGTACTTCTTCTTTCTGATGATGAATGCGAAAAGGCTGTCCTTGACGTTGTGCTTTGGCTTTGGAAATTCTCTGTTCATAAATAATTCTCCTATGTTATATAAAGCTCCGTAAGTAATGTTTTTTGTCAAAGAAAACGGCAAAATTGAACAGAAAATGTCAATGTGTGTGTTTTCTTGTACCTGTTTTCCATATTCAAACGCATCTGTGTACTACCAATTCTCCTGATTCAGGCTGTATCATCTGAGGAGAGGAAACATATGAACAAAACAGAAATGACAGAGAGGATGACGTCTGTCGTCTCGTCCTTCATAAACTATTCGGAGACTGTTCTTCCCCTGGACGTTAAGACTAAGCTTGAGGAAATGGAGAAGTGTGAAACTTCTCCTCTTCAGAAGGCGCTCTACGGTGCCATGAAACGCAATCAGAAGATGGCCTCCGAGCTCTCGCGTCCTTGCTGTCAGGATACGGGAGTAATCCAGTTCTGGGTAAGGTGCGGCTCTCTTTTTCCCTCTATCGGGGTACTTGAAGAAGCTTTGACGGCGGCAGTCAGGAGAAGCACCGAGACACTCCCCCTGAGGCCCAATACAGTCGAGACATTCGGTGAATACAATACGGGGACCAATGTGGCCTCCGGTGCTCCGACCGTCTGGTGGGATATCATCCCCGATTCAGATAAGTGTGAAATCTATGTCTACGCCGCAGGAGGCGGCTGTTCTCTTCCCGGAAAGGCGATGGTCCTGATGCCGGGTGCCGGATACGAGGGTATCGTGGACTTCGTCCTCGATCAGGTCGCCCTTTACGGTCCCAATGCGTGCCCTCCGCTTTTCATCGGAGTGGGAGTCGGTAACAGCAGTGAGGTTGCCGCGCTTAATGCGAAGAAGGCCCTGATGAGGCCTGTCGGTTCGCATAACTGCAACGGAAAGGCCGCCGAGATGGAAAGACTTCTCGAGGAGGCGCTCAATACATTGAACATAGGGCCACAGGGACTCGGGGGGGAAAAGAGCGTCATGGGAGTCAACATCGTCAACTCGGCCCGTCATCCCGCAACTCTTGCTGTTGCCGTCTCATTCGGCTGCTGGAGCTTTCGGCGCGGAATCCTGACCTTCGACAGTTCTCTCGATGCAGAGAGCAGCACACATCCGGAGTGGAAATATGACTGAATACAGAGACGGGAAAAAAGTTCTCATCACTCCCATAACACGTGATGACCTTGAGAATATTCATATCGGGGACGTAATCTATACTGAGGGTGACCTCATGACATGCCGTGACTCGGCACATCGCCGTGTCGTCACGGAGAATATGGGCCTTCCGTATAACCTCTCCGGGAGGGTTCTCTACCATGCGGGGCCGATTGTGAGAAAACGCAGTGACGGAGGCTATGATATGATAGCCTGCGGTCCGACGACCAGTATGAGAATGGAGAAATTCGAATATGACTTTGTCCGCAAGACTGGCGTCAGGGTAATAATCGGAAAGGGCGGCATGAAGGAGAATACCGAAAGAGCGTGCCGGGAGTTCGGCGCAATACACTGCGTATTTCCTGCAGGCTGTGCCGTGATAGCTGCCGAAGAAGTTGTGAGAATAAAGGAACACCACTGGGATGAACTCAGTATGTCTGAGATGATCTGGGGGTGCGAGGTAAGAGAGTTCGGACCTCTTATTGTTTCGATAGATACATACGGAAACAATCTCTTCGAGGAGAACAGGAAGATAATCGAAGAGAGAAAGGAAGAGGCGAAGAAGCGCCTTCATCCGCTTGTTCACGATATGATGAAATGAAAGAGGGCCGCGGCCCTCTTACTATCTCTTTGTGTTGAGGTGAAGAGCAGTCTTTTTTGCCGCTTCGACCAGCGTCTCCCTGTCGATACCGCCTTTACCCTTTCTCTCCGAGAGTGCTTTCGCCTCGTTGAGTATGGCTTCGATGGCGGCCGATGACATACCGTTGAAGAGAGAGACAAGCATCGTTTCGTCAAGACCGTCGAGGAGAGGAGTTGAACCGAGATATATCTTCACAAGTTCCCCCCTTGTTCTTGCATCGGGATTCGGAACCGTGAACTTGAGATCGAATCTTCCCGGACGGATGAGCGCAGGATCAAGGGACTCGAAGGAGTTCGTCGCAGCGACTACGAGAATGCGCGACGACTGCGAGAAGCCGTCCATCTCGTTGAGAAGTGTCGTCAGGATGCGGTTGTTCTCCTTGTCGATTCCGCTACCTGCATAGTTACGCTTCTCTCCGATGGAATCGAACTCGTCGATGAAGATTATGCAGGGCCTGTTTCTTCTTGCCTTATTGAAGAGCATCTTCACCTTGAATGGTCCGAGTCCCATGACAGCGCCCTGGAAGTCAGCACCCTTTGCCGCAATGAATTTCACTCCGCATTCCTCGGCAAGGGCACGGGCAAAGAGTGTCTTTCCGTTTCCCGGAGGACCCTCGAGTATGATTCCTTTCACAGGCCGGGTGGTGTTCTTTTCATTCGAGAGAGCCTTCACCGCCGAAATTATCTCCTCCTTCTCATCATACATTCCCGCGATATCTGAAAAGTGAACGCCGGTGTGACGGACGATGCGGAATGTCGAAGCCGAATAGGACACAAGTTTGAAGATACCGAACGCGATGAGAGCGAAGAATATGATGTTGATGAGCGAGTTGAGAAGACTGTCAAGAGTGTCTCCTGTCTCGTCCTTCACGCTTATCCCCTCTTTAAGAAGTTCTTCCTTCAGTGTCGGGGTCGAGGGGTTATCTGTTCTGTATTTCGTTTTCGAATCCGAGAGTGTGTAGGTTATTCTGTCACTTTTTATTGCCACAGATGCCACATTCCCGCTTTCCCTTTCTTCCACGAACGCCGTGTACGGAACGTCAGAGTATGAGTGTTCGTTATATGCCGCCCAGCCTCCGAGGAGAATGAGGAGAGCAATGAGGACTATGAGAGTTTTTCGTTTCATAGGCCTAAGATAATCAAAAAGGGGAGAATCGTCTTCCCCCTGGCTGTTTTTCTCCGTCAATACTTGCTGTTCATGCACTGTGTCAGGCCATGGATTTACGGAAAACTGCGCCGTTTTCCTTCTTGCGGAAGCGACCGGATGTCATACAATATGGATATCTCAGGCCGAACTCAATGACTGGCCGGTAAAACGGTAAGGACAAAAGAGGAAGCGAAGAGGAGTATATGCAATGGATATAGAGAAACTTATAAGCGGGATGACACTGGAGGAGAAGGCCTCTCTCTGCTCGGGAAAGGACAACTGGAGAACAGAGAGCGTGGAACGCTTCGGCCTGGATTCGATAATGGTCTCGGACGGCCCGAGCGGGCTGAGAAAGGAAGATCCCGCATACCCCGGATCCAGTGTTGAAGCTGTATGCTTCCCGACAGGCTCTGCTCTCAGTTCGACTTTCAACAGAAGTCTTGCCTACAGGCTGGGGGAAGCTCTGGGAGAGGAAGCGAAAAGCGAAGGCCTTCACACACTTCTCGGTCCTGCTGTCAACATAAAGCGCACACCGCTCTGCGGCCGCAACTTCGAATACCTGTCGGAGGATCCGCTTGTCGCGGGAAAACTTGCAGCAGAGTACGTCAAAGGTGTACAGGAGAAGGGCGTCGGCGTGAGCGTGAAGCACTTTGCAGCGAACAACCAGGAATACATGCGTATGAGCACCAGCGTCAGAGTGTCCGAGCGTGCTCTCAGGGAAATCTATCTTCCTGCATTCGAGATGACCGTGAAGGAGGCACATCCATGGACTGTGATGTGCTCCTACAACAGAATCAACGGGACATACTCGTGTCAGAACAAGTGGCTTCTAGACACGGTTCTCAGAAAGGAATGGGGATTCGACGGCATCGTGATGACGGACTGGGGAGCGATGTGTGACAGGGTGAAATCCCTGGAGGCCGGTACGGAACTCGAGATGCCCTCATCTCACGGTGTCAGAGACCGTGAGATTGTCGAGGCCGTAAAGAACGGAACTCTCTCCGAAGAGGTTCTCGACGAAGCCGTGAGAAGACTGCTCATGTGGATAGATAAGGGAAAAGGTGACGAAGAGAGAGTACCCTACGACAGGGAGAAGGCCCATGCCCTCGCCCTCGATATCGCAACTGACGGAGCAGTTCTCCTCAAGAATGACGGAAACATCCTGCCGCTTGACAGGGGAGAGGAAGTTATCGTCATCGGAACATTTGCAAAGAATCCGAGGTTCCAGGGCGGAGGCTCGAGCAGAGTCAATCCCTACAGGGTATCAAATCCTCTTGACTCGATGCGCACTGCCGCGGAAATCACATATTTCCCGGGCTGGAAGGATGACGGATGCACGGGAGATGATGAGCTTGAGAGAGAAGCTGTGGACAGTGCCATAGGAATGAAGAACGTCATTGTCTTTGCGGGGCTTCCCGACAGAATGGAAAGCGAAGGCTTCGACAGGCATTCTCTGGCTCTTCCTTCCTGTCAGACAAGACTTATAGAAAGAATACTGAAGGTGAACCCGGATGCAGTCATCGTTCTCTTCAACGGAAGTGCAGTCGAGATGCCGTTTGCGCCTGAGGCGAAGGCAATACTCGAAATGAATCTCCCCGGAGAGGCTGTCGGAGAAGCTGTGAGTGCACTCATATTCGGCGCAAGGGAGCCCGGAGGAAGGCTGAGCGAGACATATCCGGAAAAGCTTGAAGACAATCCGACGTATCTTTTCTATCCCGGAGATGGAAGAGAGACGGTTTACAGCGAGGATGTCTTTGTCGGCTACCGTTATTATGATACGAAGAAAACACCTGTTCTCTTCCCGTTCGGCCACGGACTGGGATACACAACATTCTCACTTTCAGACATGACTGTTGACAGGGACGGAAAGGACTACACTGTAACGGTTACAGTAACGAATGACGGTAAGAGAAAGGGAAGTACAGTCATACAGCTCTATATAAGACCCGAAATAAAGGGCGGCAAGAACAGACCGATACATGAACTCAGGGCCTTCGAGAAGGTTTATCTTGAAGAGGGTGAGGGAAAGAGAGTCACGATGCGCCTCACTCACCGGGACTTCTCCTACTGGGAGGAGAGAATCGGTGACTGGTACGTGGAAAAGGGAAGATATATGATCGAAGTAGGATTCTCGTCGCGTGACATAGTCTTCTCCCGTCCCATCGAGCTTTATTCGAAGCCTCTTCCACTCATTATTGACGAGGCAACGACAGTAGGTGAGGTAATAAGGCATAACAAACTCGACAGACTCGGTGAATACGGAAAGGCACTGATTTCTGCCCTCGACGGCTCAGATGTCAACACGGTCCTCCGCGGTGAGGCTGCCGAGGCTATGATAACAGGATGCCCCCTTCACAGCATCTACTCGTTCGGGGAAGTTCCCGAGGGAACACTCGAAACTATCGAGGAAGCACTCAGAAAGGATTGAAAGAAAAGAGGCAGAGTTGCTCTGCCTCATATTCAGGTTCTGGCTGACTCCGACTCTTATTTTGCCGGCGTCGAATTTCCTCCTGCAGGGATTGGGGTAGTTGTCACATTTTTGTAGAAGTCAGCACCGACTTCGAGTACCTGTGTTACAACTGCGCTTGTTGTCTGTGTTGCTTCATCAGTCTTGATTGCATTTGTCTGCATGTACAGGACGAACTCGCCTTCATTAGACTTTGTTATAAGATTGAGCATGAGAGGAGTCTTTACAGCATCTTCCCCTTCTCCTTCGGTGACGTACGTGGAGGTGATGATCATTCCTGTGATATTATTAATCGAATAGTGCACATCTGCGAATGCGGGAGATTCAGTTTTCTTGACAATCTTTTTCTCTGTTGTGCTGTATTCACCTTCCGAGAATTTACCGTCAACTTCGAGACCTTTAAGCGTTACCATTGTGTTAACGGCGCCTTCTACCTCCGTTGAAGGAGCAGCAGTGGCTTTGAAGTCTGAACATTTTGTCTTGGTTTTATCGACATCGATGAATACATATTTTCTGCTGCTGTCGGAAGAGTCGGTAAAGTAATAATACTTGCTGGTGTCTTCCTCTTCACCAGACTTGTTTTTGTTGAGGTAGTAGTATTCGTTTTTTTCGTCGACGTTTGAAGCACAGGTTCCCATGAAGAGAAGCTGCTGCCATGTAGAGTCTGGAACGCTGTCAAACGCTGTCTCGTCATAGAGAAGAGAGCAGAGCTCCATCATGACGGTCATTGCTGCACTCTGATCCTTTGTCATTTCCTTGAAATATGCGGCAGTAAGTGTGATGCTTTCATTCACTTCTTCGTCGAAGTCATACATCATTTTTTCATCCGTAATCCAGGCCGCGAATTCCTTGTCTCCATCACTCGGCTCTTCCGGCTCCGCTACTTTTTCACCGGCCTTGACGGTCACTGTCTTGTATGTCGTCTCTCCGTTCATGAATGTGACAGTGCAGGTCTCATCTTTTTTCGCTTCCGGATTGCAGCTTACTGCAAGGAGCGTCAGTACTATAAGAAATAATGGAATTAATCTTTTCATTCTTTTCTCCCTATTGAAATTGCCATAAGAATATTACTAAATGTCCCGCTTGTCCATTGACTGCGGCTCTTGGCTCTGCAGTCATGACGGAAGGAATCTGGGATTGAAGAATAACAAGGACAAATGTTTCTTTAAATAGTAATTTTCTTTGTGAGGGTAGTTGACAGATGTTACTTTAAACAGTAACAATATTGACATCACTTACGGAGGCCGCAATGTTCACTCTCTCTTTCTTCCTCTGGCGCTGAGCGCCGCCTGCTTTATCCAATCACCGGAAAGACTGTCAATAAGGAGAAGAAGGAAAATGAAAAAGAGAATAATCGTACTGGCTGTTTTACTGCTGACTGCTGTATTTTCTGCCTTTGCTGGCGGAAGCAGGGAAGAGAAGAGTTCCTCTTCATATAAAATCGGACTCTGCAATTATGTAGATGACGCATCCCTCAATCAGATATGCGAGAACATAAAGAAGGGAATCGGGGACATCGAAACCAGAAACAATGTGAAAATAGAGGTTCTGGAGGACAACTGCAACGCAGACTCCAATGTCCTCTCGCAGATTATTTCTAACTTCATTGCTGAAGATGTGGATCTCATGATCGGTATTGCGACTCCAGTTGCAATGACAATGCAGGCTCAGACCGAGGACAATCAGATTCCTGTGATTTTCGCGGCGGTTTCCGATCCTGTCGGAGCCGGAATCGTGGAATCACTTTCCTCTCCGGGAAGCAACATCACGGGAACAAGCGACTTTCTCGACACCGCTGCCGTCATGAATCTCATGTTCGCCCTTAATCCCTCGATAAGGAAGGTCGGACTGTTATATGACGCAGGACAGGATTCGTCCGTAACCGCTCTGAAGAGTGCAAGGGAAATCCTCGAGGCGAAGGGTGTTGAAATCATCGAGAAGAGCGGAACGACCGTCGACGAAATCATTCTCGCGGCAGACTCCCTTATCCTTGACGGCGTCGAAGCCGTGTTCACACCCAGCGACAATACGGTCATGACAGCGGAGCTTTCGATTTACGAGAAGTTCATGGCTGCAGGAATCCCGCATTATACGGGAGCTGACTCCTTCGCACTCAACGGCGCATTCCTCGGCTACGGCGTCGACTACTCCAACCTCGGCTACGAAACAGCAATGATGGCTGAAGAAATCCTTATCGGCGGGAAAAAGCCTGCGGATGTTGCCGTAAAGACTTTCGATAACGGCACCGCAACTGTCAACAGGGAAGTGACGGCGGCATTCGGCTATGCAGAAGAGCAGATTATCTCAACCTTCAGTCCCTACTGCACGAAGGTCGCATTCATCGACACCGCGGAGAGCTTCTGATGCAGAGCATAATTCTCACGGCCCTTGAGCTCGGCCTCATAAACGCGCTGACAGTTCTTGCACTCTTTCTGAGCTATTCGATGCTCAACGTGTGCGATCTTTCGACGGACGGCTGCTTTACTCTGGGAGCAGTCGTTTCATCTGTCGTTGCACTTTCGGGACATCCGTACCTGGCCATCCTTGCGGCAGTCGGCGCCGGACTTGTGTCGGGCTTCGTGACGGCAGTTCTTCAGACGAAGATGGGTATCGACAGCCTTCTCAGCGGCATCATCGTGAACACGGGACTCTATTCTATAAACATCGCCATCATGGGAGGCGCAAGCAACCTCAATCTCAACAGGACGGAGAGCGTCTTCACGCTCATGAAGAATCTTCTTGCCGGAACGTTTCTATCCCAGTATTACAAGGTAATCGTATCACTTGTGTTCGTTGTCATTGTCGTGCTCTTCCTCGTCTTTTTCCTCAGAACAAGGCTGGGACTTGCAATAAGGGCAACGGGTGACAACCCCGAGATGGTCTCCTCGTCGTCAATCAATCCTGCATTCACCACCGTTGTGGGGCTCTGCATCTCGTCGTCGTTTACGGCACTCTCTGGCTCTCTTCTCTCATTCAGCCAGAAGAGCGTCAATATCAACATAGGTTCGGGTATGGTGACAGTTGCGCTTGCTTCCCTTCTCATCGGGCGCACTTTCCTGGGTAAGGGAAGCATTCTGAGGCGTGCTGTCGGTGTGGTGCTGGGTTCTGTGATCTTCCGCTTCGTCTATACCGTAGCTCTCCGCTTCCGTCTTCCTGCATACTCGCTGAAGCTTGTCTCTTCAATCATCGTCATCATAGCCATAGCGGGGCCGTACTTCAGAAAAAAATACCCGGAGTACAGGAGGATAATGAAAGCCTCCAAGGGGGAGAGGAATGCTTGAAATAAGAAACATATCGAAGACATTCAATAAGGGAAACCCCTTCGAGAAGAAGGCCCTGGACAATGTTTCACTCACGGTAAGGGACGGTGACTTCATACCCATCATCGGAGCAAACGGCGCCGGGAAGTCCACTCTCTTCAATGCGATTGCCGGCACATTCCTGACTGATGAAGGAAAGATAATCCTCTGCGGAGAGGATATAACGTTCATGCCGTCCCATCAGAGATCGAAGAAGATAGGGCGTCTCTTCCAGGATCCGATGAAGGGAACGGCTCCCTCGATGAGCATAGAGGAGAATCTCTATCTCTCTTCGGGGCGAGGCGGCTGGATGAGCAGAATCACGAAGAAGGAAAGAGCGGATTTCAGGGACCGTCTCGCACTTCTCGGCATGGGACTCGAGGACAGGATGGAACAGCCTGTCGGACTCCTCTCCGGAGGGCAGAGACAGGCACTGACGCTTCTCATGGGAACAATAAATCCCCCTTCTATTCTCCTTCTTGACGAGCACACCGCAGCTCTCGACCCGTCATCTGCCGAGAAAATCATGAAGATAACCGAGAAAATCGTCATGGAGAACAGAATTACCTGTCTCATGATTACGCACAATATGCAGACAGCCCTCGATTACGGTAACAGAACAATCATGATGAACAGGGGAAGAATCATCTATGACACTGAAGGCGAAGAGAGAAGCTCTCTCACTGTCCCGTCTCTCATGGAGAAGTTCAGAAGTGCTGCAGGAACAGAGCTCAACAGTGACAGAATCCTGTTAAGCGAAGATTAAGTGCAGTGCAAGTTCGAGTATGGCGTGAATGATTATCGGGAGCCACATGGCACCTGACCATCTCTTTGCCCTGTAGAGAATATTGTGCATGAGAAGCGAGAAGATGATGTCCGGAAGAGCCGAGATGAAGACGGAGAGACTGATGCCGCTCCTTCCCAGTGGCAGTGCCGTCTGATAGAGACCGTAGAGCAGTGCCGGCAGAGTGAATTTCAGCCATTTCGGGAAATTGCTTTTCTCCAGCAGGTTCGGGACAAGCCCGCGGTAGAGAAACTCCTCGAAGAACGCTATGAAGAAGAGATAATAGAACCATGAATAGACACCCTTTGCCGGTACAGGGGAAAGCACGACCGAGAGGGGGAGCATGAACGTATACACTGTAGTCAGGATAAGCGTGAGAGTATACCGGTCGGTTTTGACGTAGTCCATCTCCGAGCCGAAACGGCGTCTGTATCTTGCAAAGGCACCGAGAAAAACGATGAGCATCGGTAATGCAAGGGTGAGGTTTGCAAGGAAAAGGGGTATGTAGCCGTCGGGGGATGTGACGTACTCCAGCATCCCGCGCCTGCGGTAGTAGACGGTGATGACCACTGCCCACAGATACTGTATGAGTGCATAAGCTGTTGCCAGCACTCCGTATATATTGCCTTTCTTTTCCTTCTCCGTTTCCATTGTGGAGATGATAAGTATTTTCTCTTTTATGTGCAAGATTCGAGAATCCTGTTTACTTTAGTGCGTTAAAGTGATAAAGTGATGAAGCAAGGAGAAGTTATGGACAACGACAGACTGAAGGATCAGTTCTATTCTGCAGTGCTGGCACTGAAGACGAAGGAGGAGTGCGACGCATTCTTCACGGATCTCTGCACCATAAAGGAGATGATGGATCTTCCGCTGAGGCTGGAAGTTGCAAGAATGCTTCACAGCGGACTCAATTACCAGGAGATAACGGAGAAGACAAGCGTATCGAGTGCCACGATAAGCCGTGTCAACCGCTGCCTCGTCTACGGAAAGGAAGGCGGCTACAGACAGGTGCTGGCAGAGATGGAGAAAGAGAAGAATGAGTGACAGCTTTTTCATGACACAGGAGGAGAAGCTAATCTTCACTCTCCGCTCCATGTGGAGGGATGCCGGATACACCTCATGCAAGGTAAGCCAGGCGGAGGAGTATGACTTCTACGTCAGAAACAAGGAATTTCTCGACAACAGACAGATAATAACCTTCACGGACAGGGACGGTGTTCTCATGGCTCTCAAGAGCGACGTCACATTATCTCTTGTAAAGAAGATAAAGGATGCAGATACGGTAAAGCGTGTGATGTACAACGAGAAGATATACCGTATCCCGGAGTTCTCCTCATCCTTCAGGGAGATAGAGCAGACAGGACTGGAGTGTCTGGGACCTCTCACGACGGAGAACATAGTCGAAGTCGTGTCGCTTGCGCTTTCAAGCCTCGGCAAAATCGGCGGAAGGCACTGCCTCACACTCTCTCACATGGGGATAATAAACTCTGTTCTCGAAGGTGTGGAAGACACAAGACGGGATGAGATCATATCGCTGGTGAAGAGAAGAAAGATTGAGGAGATAGAAAGAACCGGAGAGAAGAATGAAAGAGAGCGAAGGGCATGTTCCATCTTCCTCTCTCTCCTTGATTCAAAGCGTACGAGTCGGGAAATCATATCCTATATGCGTAGCAATAATCTCTGTGTCACTGCTGTTGACGAGCTTGAGGCTGTCATTTCGTCTCTCGGAGAGGAGAACGTCGTACTCGATTTCTCATCTCTCGGAGCATTCGGCTACTATAACGGAATAATAATGAAGGGGTTTGTCGAGGGATTTAACCGTCCGGTTCTCCTCGGTGGCGAGTATTCGCTGCTCCTGAGAAGAATGAAGAGAAATATTTCCCGCGCACTGGGATTTGCCATCTATATGGATGAAATGGAGGAGAAGGAAAAATGATCAGCGTTGCACTTCCCAAGGGAAGACTGGGAGAGAGCGTCTACTCGCTTTTCGAGAGATGCGGCTACTCTGTAGACCCTGCTCTTTTTTCGTCGCGTCAGCTTCTCTTCGTCAATGAGGAGAAGGGGATAAGATACTTCTGGGTAAAGCCGAGCGATGTCGCAGTCTATGTCCAGAGAGGAGTCGCGGACCTGGGGGTCGTCGGCTCTGATGTGCTGAGGGAGACGGAACCCGATCTGTATGAACTGGTCGATCTCAGGAAAGGCAGATGCAGACTCTGCGTAGCGGCACCGGATGGGTGGAAGGATGACGGGAACAGGGTTCTCAGGGTTGCCACGAAGTACCCCAGACTCAGTAAGGAGTATTACCTCGGTAAGGGAAGGGATATCGACATAATAAAACTAAACGGCTCCATCGAGATAGCACCCCTTCTTTCTCTCAGCGATGTCATTGTCGATATCGTGGAAACGGGAACGACACTCAGGGAGAACAACCTTCGTGTCTATGACACAGTCATGGAGATATCTGCCGCTCTTGTCTCATCGAAGAGTTCGTATCTTTTCCATACGAAGGAGATTCTCGCTATTAAGGAAAACATCGAAAGAGTCATCAGGGAGGAAAGAAAATGAAGATCTGCAGGCTGGACGAAGTCGACAGGAACGAAATACTGAGGCGTGACATCGTGGAGGAGAAGACACTCGATAGCGTCAGGAAAATAATCGATGATGTCCGGGAGAGAGGCGACAGTGCACTCAGGGAATATACGAAGAAGTTCGACGGTGCGGATATCTCCTCGTTTCTTGTAAGTGAAGACGAGATTAAGGAAGCACTTGCTTCAGTCGATGAAGCCTTCATCTCCGTCCTCAGAAAGGCGAAGGAAAGAATTCTGGACTATCACAGAAGGCAGAAGAGGGAAGGATACATAATATCTGAAAACGAAGGAATAATCCTCGGTGAGAAGATTGTACCTCTCGGGAGAGTCGGTATCTATGTTCCCGGTGGAAGTGCAGCCTATCCTTCGACCGTTCTCATGGACAGCATCCCCGCTTTTGTTGCCGGATGCCGGGAAATCGTGATGGTCACACCACCCGGAAAGGACGGGAAAGTCAATCCTTCCGTTCTGGCAGCGGCATCGGTTGCAGGAATAGACAGAATCTACAAGGTCGGCGGCGCGCAGGCTGTTGCGGCTCTTGCATACGGAACGGAGAGCATAGAACGAGTCGATAAGATAGTCGGCCCCGGAAACATCTTCGTCGCACAGGCGAAGAGAATGGTATCGGGCACTGTTGCCATCGACATGGTTGCCGGTCCGAGCGAAATACTAATCGTTGCTGAAGACACATCGTCGCCTCGTATTCTGGCATCGGACCTCCTTGGACAGGCAGAGCATGACAGAAATGCGACAAGCGTACTTCTCTGCACGTCCGTTAAACTCGCAGAAGAAGTATCTGAAGAAGTCTCGAGACAGCTTGAGACTCTTCCAAGGCGTGAGATAGCCTCTGCGTCAATCGAAAAGAACGGGAAGATCATTGTCTGCTCGTCAGTGGATGAGGCAATAGACCTTTCCAATGAGATAGCACCCGAACACCTCGAGCTCTTCCTCTCAGATCCTTTCTCGAAGCTTGACAGAGTCAGGAATGCGGGGTCGGTATTCCTCGGTAAGTATTCCCCCGAAGCCCTGGGAGACTACATGGCTGGTCCGAACCACACGCTCCCGACACTGGGCTTTGCCCGCTTCTCGTCGCCGCTCTCCGTCGATGACTTCATCAAGAAGTACCAGTTCACATACTACACTAAGGAAGCTCTCGAAAAGGATGCTCCCTCCATTGCCCTCTTTGCAAGAAAGGAAGGGCTTGAGGCACATGCAAGAAGTGCACTCTCGAGGAGGGAGGAAGAATGAGCAGATATTTCTCTTCATCTCTCTCGTCCCTTGCCCCCTATACCCCGGGAGAACAGCCGCAGGACCTGAGTTCATTCATAAAGCTCAATACGAACGAGAATCCGTACGGTCCCGAAAAGGAGATGGTGGAAAAGGCAGTGGCAGGAATGAGAAAACTCAATCTCTACCCCGATCCGTCACAGAACGATCTCAGGCTGAAGATTGCATCCCTCTACAAAGTTGCAAAGGAGAACGTGACTCTTTCTAACGGAAGCGACGAAATGCTTCTCTTCTGTTTTCTCGCATTCTGTCCCCGGGGTTCGGTCATTCTTACTCCGGACATAACATACAGCTTCTACAATACCCTTACATCTCTCCTGGGGCTCAAGACAAAAGAGATTCCTCTCCTCGATGACTTCAGAGTAGATGTCGATACATTCTGCCGCGAGAAGGGAACTGTTGTTATCGCAAACCCCAATGCACTTACGGGAATAAACCTTCCATTAAGTGATGTCGAGAGGATTATCTCCTCTGACAGCAACAGAATATGCATAATAGACGAGGCTTATGTGGACTTCGGGGGAGAGAGCGCTCTGCCGCTGATAATGAAGTATCCCAATGTCGTTGTCGTACGCACGTTCAGCAAGTCCCGTTCCCTTGCGGGAGCAAGACTGGGATATGCTTTCGCAGGAGAGGAACTGAGCGAAGACATAGAGAGAGTCAGAAACAGTATAAATCCTTACAATATAAATTCATTTACATTATCTGCAGCAATGGAGAAGCTTCAGGACGAAGAGACAACGTGGCGTAATATTGAAGAGATAAAGAGAGTGCGGGAATATACGTCAAAGGAGCTTGAGACGTTCGGCTTCTCGGTTCTCCCGTCATCGGCCAACTTCATCTTCGTCAGCAGCCCCGTTCTTCCCGGTGACATGTATTACAGCGGACTGAAGAAGAGAGGAATCCTCATAAGACATTTCACAAAGGAGAGGATTGCATCATTCTCCAGGATAACTGTCGGAAAGAGAGAGGATATGGAGACCCTCATAAGGAAAACACAGGAGATACTCAATGAGAGAATATGAGATAAATAGAAAGACAGCGGAGACAGAAATTTCAGTGAAGCTGAATCTCGACGGAAGAGGAGAGAGCGATATCGGGACATCAATCGGATTCTTCAATCACATGATGACACTCTTTTCAGTCCATTCAGGCATTGACCTCATTCTCAGATGCAAGGGTGACACGGATGTCGATTATCACCACAGTGTCGAGGATACTGCGATTGCACTCGGAGAGGCACTCAGGAATGCTCTCGGTGACAAAAGGGGAATAAAACGCTACGGCTTCTTTCTGCTTCCGATGGACGAAGCTCTCGTAACTGTTGCCCTCGATATCTCCGGCCGCAGTCACCTCTCGTTCAACTGTCCGTTTCCGACCGAGAAGATAGGTTCATTCGATACCGAGCTTGTCGAGGAGTTCTTCTCCTCCCTCGTAAGATACGCAGGAATTACACTTCACATAGATCTTGTCCGAGGGCGTAATTCCCACCATATTGCGGAGGCTGTCTTCAAGGGTTTTGCCCATGCCCTGAGGGAAGCTGTATCTGTTGATGAAAGGAAGAAGGATGTCATTCCTTCCTCGAAAGGAGTGCTGTGATGGTAGGAATCATCGATTACGGCGTCGGTAACCTCTTCTCGCTCACGTCTTCTTTCCGCTCTGTCGGCGGGGAAGTTAAGATCATTGAGACTGAAAAGGACTATGACGTCTGCTCGCATCTCGTTCTCCCCGGAGTCGGCTCCTTCATTCCGGCAAGAAAAGCATTGAGAGAGAGCACTCTGGAAGAGAAGCTGATAGCGGAGGTGAAGAAGGGAAAGCCGGTTCTCGGAATATGTCTCGGTATGCAGCTTCTTTTCGAAAAGGGAACGGAAGACGGAGAGTGCTCCGGCCTGGGACTCATCCCCGGAAGCGTTGTAAGTATCAGAGAAATAATCCCAGAAAGGTATAAAATACCGCATATAGGATGGAACAGATTGAGGCTTACACAACCTTCCCCTCTTTTCAGAAGAAACGAAGACGGGGACTACGTATACTTTGTACATTCGTATTATGCGAAGACGGGAATGAAGAACATCACGTCTGTGACGGACTATGGCGCCCCACTTACGGCGTCCGTCTGTAAGGACAATGTCATGGGAGTACAGTTTCATCCGGAGAAGAGCGGAAATGCGGGACTCTCAATTCTCAAATCATTCATGGAGATTAACTGATGATAATTTATCCTGCACTCGATATTCTCTCCTCATCAGCCGTCAGACTCTACAGGGGAGACTACGGCGAAGTGACGAGGTACAGTTCTGCTCCTCTTGATGTGGCACTCGAGCTCGAGAGAAAGGGAGCGAAGCATCTTCACATAGTAGATCTTGACGGGGCGAGGAAAGGTGAAAAGACCAGTTCCGGGGTAATAGGGGAGATTGCCTCAAAGACATCTCTCAGAATCGAACTCGGCGGAGGAATAAGAAGCGAGGAAGATATAGAGTATTATCTCTCTATGGGAATCGACAGGGTGATTCTCGGAACGAGAGCTCTCGATTTCGAATTCCTCGAACTGATGATAAGAAAGTTCGGGAGCGAAAGAATCGTTGCCGGGGTTGACCTCCGTGACGGCTGTGTATCGCTTTCGGGCTGGATGGAGAATACAGCTCTTGACGGCATCGCGGCTCTTTCACGAATGGAAGCACTTGGACTGAGGTATGCAGTTGTAACTGACATATCCAAGGACGGGACTCTCTCAGGGCCATCCGTGGAACTTTACACCAGAATCATGGAGAGGACAGGCCTCAGGATAACCGCCAGCGGCGGAATCGGGACAATCGAGGATGTGAGAAGCGTGAAGGCGACCGGATGCTGGGGCTGTATAATCGGGAAGGCCTACTACGAGGGAAAGGTCATGATAGAGGATGCCCTCAGGGAGGAACTATGATAACGAAACGCATTATCCCGTGTCTGGACGTGAGGAACGGCAGAGTTGTGAAGGGAGTGAACTTCAAAGGGCTCACGGATGTATCCGATCCGGTTTCTCTGGCTGACTATTATTCCCACAGCGGCGCCGATGAACTTGTCTTCTATGACATAACGGCATCAACGGAAGAGAGGAAGATCTTCGCCGACGTTCTCTCCCGAACTGCAGAGAAGGTATTCATTCCTCTTACAGTCGGCGGAGGAATATCGACAATAGAAGACTTTGACAGGGTCCTCAGGTGCGGTGCCGACAAGGTCAGCGTCAACAGCGGAGCACTCCGTAATCCCTCCCTTATCTGTGAGGGCGCATTGCGATACGGCTCACAGTGCGTCGTACTCTCTGTCGACGTTAAGATGGTTGACGGACACTATCATGTTTTCCAGAAAGGCGGACGCGAGGACACGGGGCTCGATGCCCTTGAGTGGATAAGAATAGGCGTGGAAAACGGAGCGGGGGAACTCGTTATAAATTCAATTGATACAGACGGCGTCAGAAAAGGCTTTGACGAACCTCTCATGAAAGCTGTCAGTGACATTACCTCCGTTCCCATCATCGCCTCAGGCGGTGCCGGAAGCGTGGACGATTTTGTCTCGCTCTTCAGGAACAACGACAGAGTCGATGCAGCCCTGGCGGCCTCAATCTTCCACTACGGTGATGTTCTAATCAGTGATCTCAAAGAGAGACTGAAAACAGAAGGAATAAATGTAAGGATTACAAACTATGACAGAATTTAACATTGATGAACTCAAATTCGACGAAAACGGTCTCATTCCGGCTGTTCTTATAGACTACACAACACGCGAAGTACTTATGCTTGCATACATGAACAGGGAAAGTCTCTCTCTTACAATTGAAAAGGGGGTTGCAGTCTTCTATTCCCGTTCCAGAAGATGTATCTGGGTAAAAGGAGAGACGAGCGGAAACTTTCAGAGAGTCGTATCGATTACGGCAGACTGTGATTATGATGCACTGAAGATTGTTGTGGAGCCTGACGGGCCTGCATGCCACACGGGAGAGAAAAGCTGCTTCCATAATCCTTTGTATACAGCGGAGGGAAAGAATGACTTCACCCTTACGGACCTGTATAAGCTTATCGAAGGCCGAAAGACAGAGCCGAAGGAAGGTTCCTATACTTCCTATCTTTTCGATAAGGGAATCGACAAGATACTGAAGAAGGTCGGAGAGGAGTCGACGGAAGTGATCATCGCGGCGGCCGAGAAGGACAGGAAGGAGACAGTCTACGAAATCGGAGACCTGATTTATCACCTGATGGTACTGATGGTTGAGGATGGTATAGAGATCTCAGACATCGTCAGTGAGCTCGCTTCGAGGCATGTCATAGACAAAAAGGTCAAGCAGGAAAAGATGACCTGACGGCATTCAAGTAAAGTTTCGTGGTGTTTTTTGAAGGCGGCGAAAAGCTTTTTTGTCGCCTCTGTGAAGAATTCTGTTGAAACTGTGCTCCCTCTTTCTTTTTCACGGAGGGCGGTTATATTCGTTCGTGAGGTGAAAAAATGAGCACAATCAGAAAAGCATTGGCTATCACAGCAGTATTGGTATTATCGACGGCACTCTTTGCCAGCGGTATTAATGAAAGCAAGATTGAGTTCTCATCTCTTGATCTCTCCTCTGCATCCGTTGAAGACATCAAGAGCAGCTTTGAGGACGCAAAATCCGACTATCAGTCAGATAAGGAAAAGCTCGAGGAGAGCATAAGTAAAGCTTACAGGAATAAGGATGTAAGTGAATACCTTGAGCTCAGGGAACTTTACAGGGGACTCGAGTATCCTGTAATCACAGAAGAGCAGACAGAGACTCTCACCGAGAGAATCGTCAACAGCACGGATGATGAGGAGAAGAAGTCTCTCTCCGACTTTCTGTATGAAAACTCGAAGTATTACCATCCGACACTCACACTCTATGTGAAGTATGAGTCGAACGGAAGAATCAGAAGCTATAAGAAGACAATAGTGAAAGAGCCGGGCGAGAGCGTAACACTTCCGACGGCAACATCATACTACTCGCAGATTCTCAACGGCTGGGGAATCACGGAGGACGAAGTTCTCTATACCCCCGGCGAAGAAATCACGATGCCGTACACTGACACAGTTCTCTATGGTGTACTCTCGACAGGTATCTCGTTTACAGACTCCGTCACAGGCTACAGCTACACAACCGAGGAAGGAAGTGCTGATGTCGTTGTTCCCGAGGCACCCGACTCATCCTATGTGTTCGTCGGCTGGTACGACAGTACAGGTAAGGAAGTCGATGGCGATACAGTCACAGTTGAAGACGGCGAAAGCAGGACATACAAGGCTTACTGGAAGAGCGTGCAGCTCGATGAAGGCAGTGTGAAGTATTATTCGGACAACACCGTTCCGGCAAATACACAGGTCAAGTATACAACCTCCGTCACGGTCGGCGGCAATACGGATATCAGGGGGCTGACCCTCAAACTCGAGGAGACTGAAGGTCTCAAGGTCCTCACGAAGAACCAGAGCTTCCGTACACTCTCCTCCGGTGATACAGGTTCTGCATCCTTCGTCATCGTTCTCAAGGGCAACAGTGGAGACATTATCGAAACTGCACTCACCGCAACTGACAGTGACGGTAATGAGTGGAGTATACCGGTGTCATTCACGGTCAGATAAGTTTTTTCTGCATACACGGGCGTAAGGGCGTCCGTGTATGCCTTCGGTGGCTTCGGAGACGGAGCCTTCTTTTTTTTGACAAAATTCAAGAAAGTGTCAGTAAAGGCTTGCTTTATTATTTACACTTTTCTAAAATGTGTCAAAAAAAGAGGACACAATGAAAAGACCGATAAATATAGGTGAGTATACATTCCGTTCGTTCACAGAGAATGTTGCAGAGAAGTATTCTTCCTCAGTTGCCTACTCCCGCTATTCCCGTCCCGGGGATGATATCACATACGCCAGCCTGAAGGAAAAGAGTGAAAGGGTGTCATCATACCTGCTGTCCCAGGGACTTGAGAAAGGAGACAGGGTTGCAATCTTCTCCTCATCCTCTCCGGAGTGGATGGTATGCTATCTCGGTATCGTGAACGCTTCACTTGTAGCAGTCCCGGTTCTTCCGGACTTCTCCGAGCGTGAAAGCAGTCAGATTCTTTCCGAGAGCGGGGCGAAGGCAGTATTCGTTTCTTCACGTCTTGAACCGAGAATCAGAAAAAAGGCGGAAGAGAGAAGCGTCAGGATAATCGATATCGAAACAATGAGGGAGAAGGAGAGCGGAAAATCCGTTCTCGGTACAGAGCCGGACATCAGAGTGCTTGAAAAGAATGCTCCCCTCCCTCACGATACGGCATCCCTCATATTCACAAGCGGAACGACTGGAAAGAGCAAGGGAGTCATGCTTACACATCTGAATCTCCTTTATTCGGCAGATGAGGCATCTCTTCCGTATATGAAAGTGAAAAGAGGCTATCGTGTTCTTTCAATCCTCCCCATGAGCCATGTCTACGAGTTCACACTGGGGCACATCCTTCCACTCATGTGCGGCTGTCACATAACTGTGCTGGGACGCACTCCGTCGTCATCCGTACTGCTTCCTGCATTCAAAGCCGTGAAGCCCCATATCATAATGACAGTACCTCTCATCATCGAGAAGATATATTCATCATCCGTCAGGCCCGTACTGGAGAATGAGAGAGTGAAGAAACTCTGTTCGAACGGCATAATGAGAAAGGTCATCTATCGCCTGATAAGAGGCAGAATCCTCAACGCCCTCGGCGGCTCTATGAAATTCTTCGGAATAGGCGGTGCGCCTCTGGATGGGGAAACGGAAGAGTTTCTCTATCAGGCCTCATTCCCGTATGCCCTGGGTTACGGGCTGACGGAGACGAGCCCACTCATTTCGTCATGCGGTCCGAAGAGAAGACAGCATTCTCTTCACAGAATCGGAAAGATTGTAAGGGGACTTGATGTGAAGATAATCGATGCCAATGAAGAGGGAATCGGGGAACTTACAGTGAAAGGCCCTTCGGTCATGAAGGGCTACTGGAATAACGATGCCCTCAACAGGGAATCATTCACAGCTGACGGGTATTTCAGAACCGGGGATCTTGGCGCGATTGACGAGAATGGCTTTCTCGGAATAAGAGGGAGAAGCAAGACGATGATTCTGCTTTCGGGAGGCGAGAACATCTACCCGGAGGATATAGAATCACTCATAAACCGGAAGGAATTCGTCGAGGAATCACTTGTCGTAAGCCACTCGGGAATTCTCACGGCTCTTGTGAAACTTGACCTTGCGTCATATGCCGAGTCTCTTGCAATGACAGTCGGGGAAGCGAAGGAAAAGGCGAAAAACTACGTGAAGGATGTCATAAGGGATGTCAACAAAGACCTTTCGGCTTTTCAGAGAATAGGCGAAGCGCTGCTGCAGGAGACTGCCTTCGAACGTACCCCCACGTTCAAGATCAAACGATACATGTATTGACGGGGACAAAATACGACTTGACTATCCCGAAATATAACCGGAACTGCAAATGGTCGGTCTCTCATGAAGATAGATGAATAACTATCCTTTCTGAGAGGATAGTTGAATCTTCCCATTCCCTTTTTCCGTTTAGTAATTGTTTCCGGAAAAGGCCAAATGGAGAAATCTCGCTATAGCCCATACCCGTTCATTTCCTATAACTTCATTCAAAAGAGGAAAAGCATGGCAGAAAGGAAAAAGAAGAAACAGAAGGAAAAGAAGATAACATACCGCATGTGCCGCAGTATTAAGCGCAACGACGGACTCAGGATGAAGACTGTAACATCCTATACCTTTCCCTCATTCCTGGATGCCATAACGAGCCGTACCCCGTCCCTTATCGCATACTCCGTATTCGGAGACGACAGGGAGAAGGGAATTAGCTACAGCCATCTCAGGTGGTACAGTGAATGCGTCGCTTCGTTCCTTCTCAAGAACGGAGTGAGGAAGGGGGACAGAGTTGCCATCCTCGGCGAGAGCTGCCCGCACTGGATGGTGATGTATCTCGGCACTGTAATCATCGGAGCCGTCACGGTTCCGATTCTTCCCGATTTCTCCTCTTCCGAAGTCAGGGAGATTATGGTTCAGAGCGGTGCGAAGGCCGTATGCGTGAACACGAGGCATTACAGGAAGACAGAGGGTATGGAAGGACTTCTGACTATCCGCATGGATGACCTCTCCTACATTCCCGTCATAGCCGAAGGTTTCGATTTTTCCTCATGTCCCGGGATTTCGCTGAAGGAGAAGAGCCCTGACCATAACCTCATAAAGATGTCCTCTCCGGCGGAAGATGATGTGGCATCCATCATCTACACAAGCGGAACGACTGGAGCAAGCAAGGGTGTTGTCCTGACCCAGAAGAACCTCCTTGTCTGCGCTGACGAAAGCACGGATACATATGTGAAGATAAACAGGGGAGATAAGGTCCTGTCGATTCTCCCCATGAGCCATGCATATGAATTCAGCATCTCACACCTGCTGTGTCTTATGAGAGGCGCCGAGATAACGTTCCTGGGTAAACCGCCTGCAACGACAATCCTCATGAAGGCATTTAGGGAAGTCAGACCGCATATCATACTGACGGTACCGCTTCTCATCGAGAAGATTTACCGTTCGGCAGTCGCTCCGGTACTCAAGAATGACGAGAAGGTGAAGAGGCTCATGAAGAATCCCGTCACAAGAAGAATCGTCTATCATTCGATATGCTCGAAGCTCAAGGCCACAATAGGCGGAAGAATGAAGTTCTTCGGAATCGGCGGAGCCCCCCTCGACAGCGAAGTGGAGGAGTTCCTCTTCCGTGCCGCTTTCCCGTATGCCCCCGGCTACGGCCTTACCGAGACAAGCCCGCTTATTGCGGCATCGGGCCCGAAGAAAAGCCAGCACAGACTCGGCTACATCGGAAAGATCGTGAAGCACGACTCCGTCATCCTTCTTGACAGGAATGAGGAAGGAATCGGCGAGATAGCAGTCAGGGGACCGAATGTCATGAAGGGCTACTATAACAACGATGAACTCAACAGAGAAGTCTTCACTGAGGACGGGTACTTCAGAACAGGGGACCTCGGCTATATCAGTAAGGAAGGTTTCCTTGCCATCCGCGGCCGTGTGAAGACCATGATTCTCGGCCCTGCGGGAGAGAACATCTATCCCGAGTCAATAGAGAGCATTCTCAACAACATGGACTATGTCCAGGAGTCTCTGATAGTCCCCGGAAAGGGAGGCCTCGTTGCTCTGATAAAGCTTGACCTCGAGGCCATGATGGACAATCTCAAGATGGATGCCGTTGAAGTTAAGAAGTATGCTTCCGAATACCTCACGAAGCTCAAGAAGAGCGCGAACGAGCAGCTTTCCGTCCATTCGAGAATAGAGGACACGGAACTTCAGGAGGAGGATTTCGAGCGTACCCCGACTCAGAAGATAAAGAGATTTTTATATCCCAAGAAGAAAAAGGATGAAAAATGAGTTCATCTTCTTTAATATGGAGTCATGCTGTCCGTTAAAAGAAGAGTAATTGTTTCTGTCCTGTTCTTTCTCGTTATTATGTCGCTTTCAGCCTCCCTCAAGGTCGGAGCATCTCTTACTCCCGCTTTCCGCTGGGACGGCTATCCGCTCCTGAAGCCGGGGAAAAGTGATGTGTATTCGGCGGCGAATGATTTTCTTGATAACGTTTCCCTTGATGATAACTGGGAGAGACTCCAGGATTCACTTCTTCGATTCGAACAGCGTGAGCCGTTGGCCTCTCTCTTTCTCGAGAGCGAGAATCACGGCTTCTCTGTTGCACTGAAGATAGATATCAGGGAGGAGCTCTACAACTTCACGTCAAAGAATGCATGGTCGAATATTCCGTATGTCGGGAACACGAAGTACGCTGTCACGAACGCGCAGTACCCCAGTGTGGCGTATGCTGAATACTGTTCTCCTGATTTCTACGCTTCAATCGGCCGACGACTCTTTCTTCTGGGACCGGGAGAATACAGCTTCATCCTTTCTCCTTCGCAGCCGTACCTCGATTATCTTTCATTCGGTCTCAGCTACAATGATCCCTCCTACGCGCTTCTATACAAGTTCTTCGCTCTCTCTTCCTCCAATGCGACATTCAATATTGCGAAAAAGAACAGCGATGTGATGAAGACGGTATTCATCCATAAGGTATCGTACGAGAGGAAGAATCTCATAATAGGACTGAGCGAACTCAATCTTGTCTACGATACAGTTCCCTCCCTCTATGACTTCACCCCCTTCGTTCTCTGGCACAACCAGTACCAGGAGGAACATTCCAACGTCATGATAGAAGTCTCACTCGAGGGTAAGATAAAATCCCTCAGACTCTGGGCTCTCTACGCTCAGGACGATATATGTCTCAAGAACGAGAGCAACAACCTCAAGCCCACTGCCCTCGGCTTTGCAGCAGGCTTTGACTGGCATATACTCGAAGGGGGAACATTCACATCCCCGATCAGACGCAACAGCGATTACATAATGCGGGAGAATAATCTCAGAGAGAACGGTGGCCTTCATCTTGAAGGCGCGGCCTACTGGGCCACGAACTGGCTCTACAACAGAAGAAGCAGCGATGGAAACGGCGGTTTCACGAGTGATAAATACGGAAAGATAATGCTTCCTTACCGTTATTATTCCTCGAACGGTGGCTTCGTCGACGTGGAAGACTGTTTCTACATCGGCTTCCCGTACGGTCCGGGAACTATACTCTCAAAGCTGTCGCTTTCGTATGAGAATGAGGCATTCCGCATTGATGCTTACTCCTCTCTTCTCGTAAGGGGGAGCGACATAACGATAGACACTCCGGTTGATGAAACGTCAAGAGACAGATGTTTTGAACTTGAAGGTGACATCGTCAGAGTATGGACAATCGGGCTTGATGGCGAGTGGATTCCATTCAGCGGATGGAGAAATCTCTCTCTCACGCTCTCTTCTTCGTTCTCGTTCGACAACAGGGGAAGATTCTATCCTCTGCTTTCTTTCACAGTGGGAACATCATTTTAGGAGGAATCATGGAACGCCTGGATAAAATCCTCTCTTCTTCTGGCCTCTGCACACGGCGCGAAGCGAGGGTCCTTGTCAGAGAGAAGAGAATTACAGTAAACGGGAAGGAAGCTTCTTCTCCTGACATGAAGATAAATGAGGAAGACAGCATACTTCTTGATGGGGAAAAGATTGAAAGAATGCACAGCGTGACAGCTGTGATGAACAAGAGCGAAGGCTTTGTCACAAGCACGGACGACCCGGGAAGCCGCACTGTGATGGAACTTCTCCCCGAACGTTTCAGAAGGCTGGGGCTATACCCTGTGGGAAGACTCGATAAGGATACCACCGGGCTTCTTCTCTTCACGAATGACGGGGACCTGGCACACCGCCTCATATCTCCCCGAAGGAATGTGGAGAAGGAGTATCTCGTGACGCATACCGGGACAGTTACCGATGAGATCATCGAGGAGTTCCGCAGGGGGCTTGTGCTTAAAGACGGCACGGTCTGCAGGAGCGCAGAGCTGAAGAGAGTCGCGGATAACCAGAGCCTTCTGACGATTACGGAAGGAAAGTACCACCAGGTAAAGAGGATGATGGGCTCGAAGGGCCTCGCTGTAACTGCTCTTGAGAGAGTGAGGGAAGGGAAACTCACGCTCTCGGGGCTTGGAAGGGGAGAAGTGAGGGAGCTTACAGAGGAAGAGATTGAAAGCCTCACCGATTGATTAGGGACGGCGGAGATAATACAATCGTGGCAATGAAAACACTTGATAAACTTCAGAAAATCGCCCGCATCGGAAAGATTGTCAGCAGAATATTTCTCTTCGCGTCCATTTTCTGTGTTACAGCATCAATAATACTTCTGATGACTGTTCTCCTTTCCGGAGACCTCTCGGGAGACGTAAAGGACTTCACGATTTCGGGCCTTATGAGGGACTCTTCAAAGCTTGCATCCCTCGATATCGTCATATATATAATTGCTCTTTCGGTGTATTTCATAGGTCACACATATCTATGGAATTCGGCTTACCGTTATTTTGCTGTCGAAGTGGAGAGCGGAACGCCCTTCAGGGACGGTAACAGCAGTAATCTGATGAAGCTCGGCATTGCGACAATTCTCTTTCCCGCTTTTTTCGAGCTTCTGACCCTTGTTCTTCTGCACTTCGCAACCGAGCATGTCTTTTCCGGGTCGGCCATCATGGACTATAACCCTTCATCCACACTCAGTCTCGGCATCATGATAATCTTCGCTTCCGTTATCTGCCGCTACGGTGCCGAAATCGAGGCAAAGAAGAACACATGATAACAGGAAGCCTCTATCAGTCACCCCTTGGAGAGATGACTCTCCTTTCGGACGGAGAGAGACTTCTGCGGCTTACATTCAATCCCTCTTCGATTCCCTGTTACACAATCGGGGAAGACTTTCCGGTCAGACGGACGAAGAAGTGGCTCGACTCTTATTTCTCGGGCCTAAATCCCGTTCCCGATATTCCCCTCCTCATTGAAGGCACACCGTTTCAGAAAGAAGTGTGGGAGATTCTCTCATCCATTCCCTACGGAGAGACAATGACCTATGGTGACATCGCCTCTCTCATTGCAGAGAGAAGGGGGATAAGAAGAATGAGTGCACAGGCTGTCGGCGGTGCTGTCGGCAGCAATCCCTTTGTCATCATAATCCCCTGTCACAGGGTACTCGGAAAGAACGGCAGTCTTACCGGCTACTCGGATGGAATAGAAAGGAAGATGGCTCTACTGGAGCTTGAAGGCATCACGTACAGGAAATGATACAAAAAAAATAACTCCAGCTGGTTACTGGAGTTATAATATATTCGTGAGAGACGGGGATCGAACCCGCGATCTCCGGCGTGACAGGCCAGCGCGATAACCAGCTTCGCTACTCCCACATGACAGATGAAAATATAGACAATTTTCCAAACCGCGTCAACAGAGTTTCAAAAAAAACTTCATTTTAATTTTTCGATGATTGCAGCCATTCCTCTGATGTCCTCCTCGAGGTTGATTTCTTCGCCTTCGAGGGTGCGTTCAAGCCGTGAGATGAGAAGGGAGGAGAAGAGCTCCGTGAGAGTATTCTGATACTGTCCGCTGAGGCCGAATGAAGATATGACAACCTGAGCCTGGGAGCTCAGCATTAGTGTTATTGACCTGTATTCGTCGGCGCAGAGGTCGTTCACCAGATGCATCGAGAACACCACTCTCAGCCAGGATGTGTGGGCGTCGGAGAGGAAGATGTCCATCCAGTGGGAGGCTGCGGAGAAAAGCACATCGCTGACGGAGAGCGAGAGATTAAGGCGGAAGCCGTTCTTCATGAATGCACTGTGTCCTTCCTTTATTATCGCCTCGATTATCTCATCCCTGCTCCTGAAATAGTTATAGAGCGTCGCCTTCGAGAGTCCTACCCTTTCTGCAAGGACGGAGAGCGAGAAGCTGTCCATACCCTCGTATGCTATTATCTGGGATGCCTCTTTTATTATCTGATCTCGTTTTCCGGTTGTCATGAGAACAGAATACCAACCGAACGGTCGGTTGTCCATCCTTCTTTTTTCCTTTTTTTCGTCCCTTGTCTTTCCTGCCCCGTTGATGAAGGGGGAGGAAAAATGCAGAATCCTTGTATCTTTAATTGAAAAGGATAAACACATGTACGCATTAGTAGAAATCCTGGGCAAGCAGTACAAGGCTGAAGAAGGCGCAGTGCTTCTTGTCGACAGAATCCCTCAGGAGGCTGGTTCCTCTTATGAGATCAGTAAGGTTCTTGCTGTCGTAGATGGAGAAAATGCTGTATTCGGCACACCATGTGTTGAAAACGCTAAGGTTCTCGCTACAGTCGGTGAAGAAGTCAAAGGTGACAAGGTGAAGGTCTACAAGTTCCGCAGAAGAAAGGGTTACAGAAGAACCCAGGGACACAGAGAGAAGTACACCCAGATTACAATCAACAAGATTGAATGCTAAGGAGGCAGAAGTATGGCACATAAGAAAGGTGGTGGTTCAAGCCGCAATGGTCGTGATTCCAATGCTCAGCGCCTTGGCGTCAAAAGGTATGGTGGACAGCTTGTAAAGGCTGGTGAGATCATCGTCCGTCAGCACGGCACAAAGATTCACGCTGGTGAAAACTGCGGCTGTGGTACTGACTATACACTCTTTGCTAAGGTTGCAGGAACAGTCAAGTTCTACGAGAGAAGAAACAGAAAGTACTGCACAATCGTAGCTGTCGAGGCGGAAAACTAATCAACTCATCCATATGTTTGGATTTTCAGACGAAACATATATCGATGTACAATCAGGGGATGGAGGCGCAGGTTGCGTCTCCTTCCGTCGTGAAAAGTTCGTACCCAAGGGAGGACCGGACGGCGGAGACGGCGGTCGCGGAGGCGATGTCATCTTTGTTGTGAAGGATAATCTCAGGACCCTCGGACACCTCAAGATGGTCCGTGTCTACCGTGCCGAAAACGGACGCGGCGGACAGGGCGCGAGAATGTACGGCAGAGACGGCAGGGATATAGAGATTCCGGTGCCGCCGGGAACCGTCATCAAGAACGCCGAGACAGGGGAGATCATCAAGGACCTTTCCGGATGCGACAGGTTCGTCTTCCTGAAGGGAGGAAAGGGAGGCCTGGGCAACTGGCACTTCCGCACTTCGACTCATCAGACTCCCCGATTCGCACAGCCGGGCGAGAAGGGCACGGCAATGCGCATAGGCGTTGAGCTGCTTGTCATTGCAGATATAGGTTTCGTGGGCTTTCCGAATGCCGGAAAGTCAAGCCTGCTGAATCTTCTGACAAATGCCAGGAGCAAGGTTGCGGGCTATCCGTTCACAACCAAGATTCCGCAGCTGGGAGTCATGAGAATGTGGGACAGGGACGTTGTCCTTGCAGATATCCCGGGAATAATCGAGGGCGCAAGCGAAGGCCTCGGCATGGGCTTCAAGTTCCTCCGACACATATCACGCACCCAGGGACTTGCATACCTCGTGGACCTCAGTGACGATAACTTTCTCGAAGCCTTCGACATTCTTCACGGTGAACTCGAGAAGTACTCTCCCGAGCTTGCTGCAAAACCGACAATGCTCATCGGAACGAAGATTGACGAGGACGGGGCAGAAGAGAGATTTGAACGCCTTAAGGAAAAGTATTCCTCTCTCATGACTGTTCTTCCTCTCTCGATATACGATGATTCGCTTCTGGAACCTGTAAAACTCAGGTTCGCTGAAATGGCAGGAGTGACAGGGGAGAAGATGCAGAGCGGTTTCACTTCCCGGATGGACAAGGATGCCTATTACCGTGATGAAGAGTGAGAAGAAGGCAGTACTCGGCGGGACGTTCGATCCCGTGCACATGGGACACATAAATCTCTTTCATTCGGTAAGCGAGCTGACGCCGATAACGACGCTCTATGTCATTCCTAACTATGTATCGAATTTCAAGAGGGACAGAAAGACGGCCCCGTTCGATGACAGGATGGCGATGCTCAATCTCGCTGTTCTGGACTATGCGGACCTCTATCCGTCTGATGATCTCAATATAGTGGTGTCGGACATAGAGGGAAGAAAGAAGGGAGTGAGCTACACAAGCGACACAATCCGCTTCCTCTTTGACAGACTCGAGGATGACGGAAAGGTGAACTTCATGATCGGGGACGATCTTCTCGATGGTCTTCCTTCCTGGCATGACAGCACTTATCTGAAGGAGAGAGTCAGGTTCTGGTGCTTTGTGAGAGATTACAGTACACGGCCGCCTCTCGACGGATTCGAAGTGCATTATATAGAAAGTGAGCAGACAGTTGCGTCAAGCACTGCCGTGAGAGACGGTGACATGTCGATTGTAAGCGACAGTGTCAGGGAGTATATCGAGGAAAATGGACTATATAAAGCTGAAGGCTAAGGTCAGAGGCATGATAAAGCCAACGCGCTTTGTCCATTCACTGGGAGTTGCAGAGACATCCCGCTACCTTGCACGCCGCTTCGACCTTGATGAAGAGAAGGCACTCTGCGCGGGAATCTATCATGATGCCTACCGCTATTCGGCAGCGGAGACGTCGGCAGAGGAACTTGAAAAGGCCGGATTCGTCCTCTTCGAAGAGGAGAAGAGAGAGCCGATGCTCCTTCACGGAGCACTTGCGGCATTCAACTTCGAGAAGGATGCAGAGGAGAGCGTCGACGGGGACATGAAGAGAGCCGTCAGACACCATACCCTCGGTTCGAGAGATATGGGTAAGCTCGGAGCAGTTCTCTATATTGCCGATTATATTGAACCCGGAAGAAAACACCTCACTGAAGAGGATAGACTGAATATAATGGAGAGAAGTACACTCGAGGAGATGACAGCTCTGATCATCGACATGCAGAGACCTTATCTGGAGAGCACGAAGGCCGGAATGGCTGGGGTGACCGGAGATTTATATGATTACATCCGTTCGGGCGGAAAATTCTGAGGAATGAAAATGAAAGAGAAAGTAAAGGAACAGACAGCAAGGATTGAAGCATATCTTATTGACCACAACGTGAAGGACGTCACGGTCGTTGACCTTGACGACTGCTCGTGGACAGATGCATTCGTAATCGGAACAGTCACGAGCGTGGGACACCTCAAGGGCGTTGTCCATCAGCTATGGACGGAGCTCAACGGCATGGGACTGAGTGTCAACAACCGTCACAAGACTCCCGGCGACGACGGCTGGGAACTCATCGACTGCGGTGACATAGTCATCCATCTGATGAGCCCCGAGCTCAGGGAATTCTACAGCCTCGAGAAGCTGTGGAAGGCTGCAGAGCCCGAGAAATGACCCAAGGCCGTCCGAAAGGGCGGCTTTCGGTGTATAAAGTAAAAAACACCGGTAAATTTTTGGATAAGGTTGGCTTTTTTCAGTAGCGCCGGAAAAAAACGTGGGTTAAAATCGGGACCATGGCAACATTATCCGACATATCGAAGAAAGTGAACGTCTCTCCTGCCGCTATAAGCAGGATTCTCAACCGCGACCCTGAATTCGTAGCCTCGAAGGCCGTGCGTCTGGCAGTCATGAAGGCTGCAGTGGAACTCGGCTACAAGACTCCCCGCCAGAAGAAGAAGGGAGACAATACTATTGAGGTTGCAGTGGCTGACTGGCACAGTGTTCCCGCATCCCGCCGAGGGGAGTTTGACTACAGCACACTCATTCCTCTCTCCGACAGCAAGGTTGATTATGTATTCTCACGCCTCGAGAAGGGCTCTCCGAGACTTGTCGATGCGATAATCGGCGTCGGTATATTCAGTCAGGAGGAGATAGACGAACTTTTATTCTCGTCGACTAACATAGTATTTCTGAACAACCACGATGACAATGCTCCGTTCGACAAGATGTTCATCGATTATGACAGTGCGGTTGCGAAGTCAATCGACTACCTCAGAGAGAAAGGGTGCAGGAGAATTGCCTTCATTTCCGGAGTAAGCGAAGAGGACGGCATAACGATAGGAAGAAGGAGAATCAGTGCCATCAGGGATCTCATGAAGAACAAAGGTGTCTTTGAAGAGGATCTCGTTGAAGTCGGAGAGCTTACAGATGAATCGGGCTACCGTATGGCCGAGAGCGTGATGAAGAAGAATCCCGATGCCGTCATGCTCGGAACCCAGCTCATCGAGAAGGGGGTTCTCGAGTACATGAAAAGTCTTGAGAATCCTCCTCTCATAATCCTGAGGCGCGACATAGAGCTCGGACACGAGAAGACAGATTATCCTGTGGTCAGGATGGCATCCGAGCAGCTCTGGACAATAACACTGATGCTCATATATATGAGAAGCAGGAATCCGGCACCTCCCCTGAAGGTCACAATCGAGGCTGAATTCGATAATACGGGACTTTGAGAGGAAAAGAGAATGAAGAGACTTTCTGTTTTCCTGCTTGCCGCTCTCACTCTTTTTGCACTTTCTGCCGGAGGAACGGCTGAAAGGGAAGCTGATGAGAGGGTGATTGACGAACTCTCGATCACTTTCGTTCCGTCGAGGGACACTGAGGATATCGTGGTGGCGACGGCGCCTCTTGAGAATCTTCTGAAAGAGGAGCTCTCGGCTTCCGGATGGACAGTGAAGAGCGTGAAGATTCTCGTCTCCACAAGCTATGAGGCTGCAGGGGAGGCCCTGGATGCGGGAACCACGGACGTTGCTTTCATCCCCGCAGGCACGTACGTCAAGTACAGTGACGGAGCAGAGGCCATTCTCACGGCTCTCAGGGAAGGAAAGAGCATCGACAGCAGTGATGCAAAGGTATGGAACGAGAACAAGCCCACCACTTCGGGGGGCTCTCTTGTCGTCGGCTACCGTGCCCTGATCCTCTCGGGTGTCACAGAAAAGGGCAGGGCTCTTGCCAGGAAGGTCAACAGCGGCGAGGAGATTGAATGGGATGAACTTGACGCCCTTTCATGGGGGGTCGCAACCACGACATCATCAGCGGGATACATCTATCCCTCTCTCTGGCTCTACGAAAGATACGGAAAGACTGTTGCTGACCTCTCCCGTGCCGTACAGACGACCTATGCTTCCGCATTTGCGGGACTTTCCTCCGGAATGTACGACATAATCACATGCTATGCCGACGCGAGGGAGGATTATGTCACGAAATGGACTGAAGAATGGGGGAGAACGAAGTCCATCTGGGACGAAGTGGATGTCATCGGAGTCTCCGACTTCATCATGAACGATACGATAAGCATCTCCAGGACAAGCAGGATAATGCAGGACAGGGAGTTCGTCAGAGCTCTCCAGAACGCGTTCATATCGATTGCGGAAACTGACGAGGGAAAGGCCGTACTGAAGATATACAATCATTACGGTTACACGGAGGCAGTCGACAGCGATTACGACTCCGCCCGCACGGCTCAGGAAATCTTCAGATAGGCCCTCCATGATAGTCCTCGACCATGTGACGAAAGTGTATCCCGGAGGAGTCAAGGCCCTCGACGATGTATCGCTGAGAATAGAAGGGGGCGAGTTTGTCGGGATAATAGGCCCTTCCGGCGCCGGAAAGTCGACTCTGATCCGTACTGTCAACAGGATGACAGACATAACGGAAGGAAGGATAACAGTCGACGGTGTGGATATCTCATTGCTCCGTGGTCGTGATCTGAGGCTCTTCAGACGCCGTATCGGGATGATATTCCAGTCCTTCAATCTCATCCCCCGGACTACCGTTCTCAAGAATGTTCTTGTGTCGTCTGCTCCCGATATGCCCTTCTGGAAGGTTCTTTTCGGTCTCTATTCCAGATCCGACACAGTAAAGGCCCTCGAGGAACTCGAGAACATGGGAATACTGGACAAGGCATACTCCCGCTGTGACGAACTCTCCGGGGGCCAGATGCAGCGTGTCGCTCTTGCCCGCACGCTTAACGGGAATCCGGAGATCATACTTGCCGACGAACCCGTAGCCTCCCTCGATATAGTGACGGCAAGATCCGTAATGGATGATCTGAAGAGGATAAATCAGGAAAGAGGCATTCCTGTGCTCATCAACATGCACCATGTCGACCTTGCACTTGAATATGCAGAGAGGATAATCGGAATCAGGAACGGCAGGATAGTCTACGACGGAAAGGCAGAGGATGCAGACAGAAGCGTCCTCTCCTCTGTCTACGGCGGGGAAGTGCAATGAGAGAGGGAGAGCGTGAAATCACACTATCGTCGGGTAGCATAATAAGGAAAAAGAGGAGCTTCTTTCCATTCATCCTCTTCATCCTTCTTGTTTTCGTCTTAATCTCTCTCAGAATAACAGACTTCCGTTTTTCCACTCTCATCAGCAGGGGCGGACAGTTCTGGGTAATCCTCTCGAAGATGTTTCCGCCTGACATGGGATATCTTCCGTCTCTCCGGAAACCTCTTCTCGATACGCTAAGGATGAGCATAGCCGGCTCGGCCGCAGGTGCCCTTCTTGCCGTTCCGTTTGCGGCAGCCGCATCGTCAAACATCGTGAAGAACCGCCCCGTTGTCCTCATCTTCCGTTTTCTCTTCTCCGTCCTGAGAACCATCCCGACACTCATCACCGCACTCATCGCCACCTTCATATTCGGACTTGGAACGAGGGCCGGTACAACTGCAATCGCCGTCTTCACCTTCTCCTATGTGGGTAAGCTTCTTTATGAGGAGATAGAGACTGCAGACATGGCTCCGTATGAGGCGATGCTCGCGCTGGGAAACACGAAGCCGAAGGCCTTCGTTCTTTCCGTTGTTCCCCAGGTTCTTCCCCTCTACCTCTCCTCATGTCTCTACTGCTTTGAGGGGAACGTCCGCTACGCCAGTGTTCTCGGCTATGTCGGGGCGGGAGGAATCGGCCTCATACTCAATTCGCAGATAGGGTGGAGAAACTACGATAACGTCGGCATGATTCTTCTCGTTCTTTTCCTCACCGTGGTAATCATCGAACATGTGAGTTCAGCTCTGAGAAGAAGGCTTGAGAGAGGTGCAAAGAAACCGTTTTCGGGAACGGATGGAAATCAGGGACATCAGAGAAGAGTATCTCCTGTTGCCCCGGTCATTACTCTTGTTCTGATAGTCTGGGCATCAGCATCCCTTTTCGGCGGTGAGGGAACGGAAGTCAACTCCATTGCCGTCACGAAGAGTATCCTTCACGGCATATTCCATCCGGATACATCGCTTCTGTTCTCTCTCGGTAAGGACGGGGTTCCGTATCTTCTTCTCGAGACAGTAGCGATAGCCTTTCTCGGCACACTCTCCGGTGCTGTCATTTCGGTTCCGTTCGCATTTCTCTCTTCGCCGAAAATTGTTCCGCATCCGGTTTGTGTATTCGTGAGAGGGTGTGTGATGGCTCTCAGAACAGTGCCGGCATTCGTATACGGCCTCATGTTCATCCGCGTGACGGGCCCCGGGCCGTTTGCAGGTGTGCTGACGATGAGCGTATGCTCTGTCGGCATGATAAGCAAGATGCTGGGTGAGACTGTCGACGATCTGGACAGGGGAATTCTCGAATTCCTGGATGCCTCCGGTTGTGATACTCCCCGAAAGATAAGGTGCGGAATAATCCCGCAGATCGCCCCGTCATTCATCTCGATCATCATCTACCGTTTCGACATGAACCTCAGGGACACTGCGGTCCTCGGCCTTGTCGGGGCGGGAGGAATCGGGGCTCCGCTCATTTTTGCGATGAACGGTTACAAGTGGGACCAGGCAGGTGCCATCCTCCTGGGTCTTGTGGTACTGGTCCTCATAGTCGAAGCCCTGTCGTCGAAAATCCGGACGCGTCTTACCGGAAAACGCGGATGAAGAGAGGTTCCCTCAATCGGAGAGGAAAGCCCTGAAAAGCTTCTCCATCGTGAGGACGTCCTCCGTTCCCGCCGTCTCGTAAGAGGAGTGCATCGCAAGCTGTGCCGATCCGATGTCGCTTGTGCGGATTGAGACCTTCTGTGTCGAAAGGTTACCCAGTGTCGAGCCTCCTGCCATGTCGCTGTTGTTGTAGAAAATCTGGTATGGGATACCGTTCCTTTCCATGAGGTCCCTGGTCCAGGCTCCGCTTTCGCCGCTTGTCGTGTACTTCTGCGATGAAGCGTACTTCAAAAGTATTCCTCCGTTCATTCTCGGCCTGTTCGTCACGTCGCTCTTTTCCGGGTAGGACGGATGGACAGCGTGTCCGTTGTCGGCACTGAGCATGAAGGATGATGCGAGGGCCATGTACTTTTCCTCGCTGTTCCATCCCAGCGAGAGGGATATTCTTTCAATCACGGATTGAAGAAAGTCCGATAGAGCTCCCTCCTTTGTTCCGCTTCCTGTCTCCTCGTTGTCGAAGAGTGCGACCATGCTGAGGCAGTCACGGCTTCTGGTTGAGGTAATTGCCTCAAGGGCTGTGAATGCGCATTCGAGGTCGTCGATCTTCGGCGATGAGAAATACTCCCGGTTCACACCGCTGAATACAGGCGCCGTCCTGTTGTAGAGGAAAAGATCACAGTCCATGATATCTTCACTGTCACAGCCGCAGAAGGATGAAAGGATGGTGAGAAATTCATCATCGCCGTCGCTGAAAATGGGGAGCATCTCCTTCTGTACGGAAATCTTCCAGCCGTTGTTTGCTTCCCTGTTCTGGTGTATTGCGAGAGAGGGAATCACAAGATTGAGAACAGGTGAGAGGTCAACGTGCTTCTCGGTTATTTCTCCATCCTTTTTATAGAACACCCTTCCTGCTGCAGAAAGAGGCTTATCGAACCAGGTGTAGAGAAGAAGGCCGCCGTAGCTTTCCACATTGAGCCTCGAGGGCATGCCTTTCCCCTTCACTACGGGATTCCACTTGATTTTGAAGCAGGGCGAATCTGTATGTGCCGCCACGATGCGGAAGTATCTGGGGGTGTCGGGAACTCTGAATGCAATCAGAGCGGAAGAGGAACGCTTCACGAAATAGGATTTTCCTCTTTCGACTCCGAACGGCTTCTTTTCGTCGAGGGGAATGAAGCCGCTTTCAAGAAGCCTCTTCTCCGCATTGTCCACTGTGTGGTAGGGAGAAGGTGATGACGATATGAATGACATGAGCCTTTCGGCTGCGAGCAGTGATTCTGTGTTCATGAAGAAAAGTATGACGATAAAAGGAAAGAGGTGCAACAGAGCCGGTTATGAGTCTTCGAGTTTTATGCCCTTCGTCCTCCATTTGCCGCTAAGGAGCCTGGGGTAGAAGACCACGATTCTCACGGCCCAGTCAAGCCACATTCCGATCTGTGTTCCCAGTAGTCCCAGACCGAAGTAAACGCCGAGAATGTGCGCGAAGAGAACACGGCAGATCCACATGTCGAGAACTGCCGTAATCATGACGAGCTTCACGTCTCCCGCCGCATGGAGGATGTTCGGCGTGACGAATGCAAGTGACCAGAAGAGACGGCAGATGCAGTCTATCCTCACCGTGAGGACGGCAAGTGATGTCGCCTCCGCGGAGAGACCGTAGAGCGAGACGATCCAGGGAGTGAGAAGGAAACTCGCCGTGCCTGATATGAACATGCAGAACGTCGAGATTCGGAGAAGCTTTCTCGCATAATACATCGCCTCATCGTACTGATGAGCGCCGCAGCACTGTCCGATTACTGTGATGGATGCAAGAGATATGGCGTTTCCCGGAATGTCAACGAGAGTTTCCATGTTGTTGAAGACGGCATAGGCCGCGATGCTTGCCGTTCCGAAGGAAGCGATTGCCGAGGAGATGAGAATCTTTCCGAAGTGGAAGAGACATTTCTCGGCTCCCGTAGGAATAGCCTGATGGAGAATCATTTTCGAGATGTGACTGTCGAATTCAGGCTTCTGCGGGGACGGGATATAGAGCTCCCTCTTCGTGTTGCATACGATGACGAACATTATGACAGCTCCCGCCATACGTGATATGCACGATGCGATTCCGACTCCCATTGCCCCCATGTTGAAGGAGAAGAGGAATATGGCGTTGCCCACGACGTTGATGATGTTCACGATTATCGAGACATTCATCGTGATTCTGCTTCTGCCCATCGAACGGCTTATCGCATTCGAGGCGCTGAGAACGGCATAGAAGGGCATGCTTATGAGAATCGGGATGGAATAGTCGACGGCTGATGAGAATACATCTTCCTCAATAGAGCCGTAGATGAAGCCGATGACCTCATCGTTGAAGATGAGAAGAAGCAGCGCTGTCACTGTCGAAACCAGCGTGACTATATTCATGAGCTGTTTGCAGCTCTTTCTCGCCCTTTCCTTCTCGCCCATTCCCAGGAGCTGGCAGGCAACCACGCTTCCTCCTGTTGCGAAGGCCATTATTACCTGGATGAGAAGGTTCTGGATGGTGTTGACGCAGCTGACACCGCTGACTGCGGCTTCTCCCGCCTGCGACACCATCATCGTGTCGGCAAAACCGACAGCAACGGAGAGTGCGGTCTCCGCAGCAAGTGGGAGTATGAGAGACCTGAGGTAGCTGTTGCTGAAGGGAAGTCCTGCTCTGTCTATCTGAAGTTTCTGCATTTTCAAAATCCGAGGTCGAAGAGTTCGTCCTCAAGGTCCTCCATTTCGTCTTCTCCGATGTCGGAGAAATCGTCATCCGTTGTGTTTTCCACAGTTACGGAGGAGTCATCCTCCCCGTAATCCTCATCTTCATCATCATCTGGATATTCGGGATACATATACCCAGGATTATATTGAAAGATGTGAGATTGTCTACACTGAAAGAGTCCGCTTCACCCCTTTTGCGGTTGCCGCTTATGGTGTAACATTGTGATATAAAGGAAAGGAAAATGAGGAAACACATTCTTGCAGCATTACTTCTCACTCTTGCCGTCGTCCTGCTCTCGTCCTGCCAGACAGTCCTGAGCATTCCATACACCCAGCCGTCGAACATCGACATGAGCCAGTACCGCAACGTGGCGGTCGCTTCGGCATCGAAGTATGAAGGCTACCAGTCGCTGCCGTCCTATGTAAGGTATAACAGCTACTCGCTGGATCCGAGAATAATCTATTACAACTACCTCACTTCATATAATTATGACTCCATCAACCAGACCACTGCGACGGAGCTTACAAGAATGGTGGGGAAGGTATTCTCCTCATCATCCTACTATTCGACTCTCTCGACGGACAAGACCGATACATACCTCTCCCTCTACAGAATAGGCAAGGACCCGTCTGCACTTCTGAAGGCTGACGGAATCGATGCACTCATCGTGCCGAGAATAACTTCTCTCAGAACCGATGAGTACATCGACGCGAAGATCGTGAAGGACTACAAGGGCAACGAGACTGTAAGGTACACATTCTACAGGACTGTTTCCATCTCCTTCACACTCACCGTACTTGACACCGCCACGGACAGAATCGTCGCCGTCAAGGAATACAGCACGTCCTCCTCGAGCTGGGAGACATTCGATCCCAACTACTATATCTTCTATTCTCTCATGAGCGAGCAGGATCTAGTGGAAGATGCACTGTCGGACAAGATAAGCGAAATCGTATCGGACTTCATCCCGACGAGGCGCTATACGGATGTCACATTCAAGGACAACAGTCCGAAGAACGAGAGTGTCGAGGAAGCCTACAAGGCTGCAGAGAACGGCAATTTCGATTATGCTCTCACAGTCTTCAGAAAGGCATACGAGGAACAGGGCCATGTGCCTTCGGGCTACAATGCCGCCCTCATTACAGCTTCATGCGGTGATCTCGACGGTGCAATCTCGATCCTCAGTGACATAAGATCAAAGGGAAAGGATGACAGTGAAGTGAACTATCTGTATTCGAAGCTTCTCTCTCTCAGGGCGAAGAATGAGGAAGCGAAGAAGCAGTACGAGCCGAAGACAGGTGAGAACAGTGCGTCCGTTTCACCTTATGAATATCTTCTGTAACGGGGTGAAAATAGTTTAACAACTTAACATTTATTAAGTATTTTTTTGTAAAATATTGTAAATGATGTTCCAAAGTCTGATGTAATTCATTAGAAAATTGACGTTTAATGCAATAAAAGCGTTCGTTTACTCTTGATTATTCCGGGCTTTCCGGGACATCATTTCATTGGAAAGGGCCGGAGCAATCACTTTTTGATTTTTTCCGCTGTTCTGCTATCATTTAGGTAAATTCGGAGGTAATCCCATGCTATTGTCAATGACACTTGCAAATTATAAGTCTGTGAAGGAGAGCCAGACTATTTCATTCGTCGCTCTGAGTGACAAGAGGATGGACCTGACAAAGACTGTTGCGGGAACTGACAAGTTCAACGTTCTCAAGTCCAGCGCCATCATCGGACCAAACGGAGCAGGTAAGAGCACATTCATCAGAGCTCTCGAAGCTGTGAAGGGTATTCTTTTCGCTGCTGAGGATTCTCCCAATCCTCTGAAGAGATATCTTGCAAAGGCAGCATTCGCATACGGCGACGGCAAGACACGCCCGTGCGAAATCACAATGGAGATTCTCCTCGACAGGGGTGTTGCCGGAGACGAGGAAAAGCCCAGCATCGTTGCCATCTACAAGATCAAGGCAACACAGGAAAGATTCTACGAAGAATCTCTCTACTATGTAATCAACGGCTCGAAGAAGGTTATGTTCGAGCGTATCTACGAGAACGGAGCCTACACATACCGCTTCGGTAAATACTACAGAGGCGAGAAGAAGAGACAGGCTGCAAAGCTCCAGGAAGACAGATCCTTCCTTGCCGGTGCCGCACTCAAGGGAGGAGCAACTGCATCCGAGCTCTATTCCTGGTTCGAGAACACACTCGACGTTCTTCCCCTCGGTTACGGTGCAAGTGCCGAGAAGGTCATCATCGAGGCCCTCAAGGCTCATCCGGACTGGTCTGATCAGATTGTCAATTTCCTCTGGGCACTCGATATAACGGACATCTACCGCCTCCAGGTTCTCAGAAACGACAAGGGTATGGAGACTGTCGGTATAAGCCACTGCTTCGTCAACGCCAAGGGGACCGAGGCTTACGGCCAGACATTCATGAACGAGTCGCTTTCCCTCAGAAGACTCATCCTCATCGCAGTATCGTTCTTCGAGGCATTCACCGGCGAGAAGACAATCGTAATCGATGACTTCGGTCAGCTTCTGCATCCGTACGTGCTCTGCCATATTGTGGAAC